>DASWIG010000054.1:0-15640 GCA_036397835.1 Thermoanaerobaculia bacterium | reverse complement strand
GCTCAGGCCGTCTCGGACCCGCGGCGCAGCGTCAGGGCACGAAGCGATAGCCCACGCCGCGGACGCTGTGGATGTGGCGCGGGCGCCAGGCGTCGTCCTCGAAGGCGCGGCGCAGCGCCACGATGACGTTGTCGACCACCCGGGTGTTGGGGTGGTTGGGCAGCTCCCAGACCTTGTCGAGGAGCTCGCGCCGAGTGACCACCTGGTTCGCCTTGTCCGCGAAGACCCGCATGACCGCGAGCTCCTTGCGCGAGAGCTCCACGACGCCGGCGCGGGTCTTGGCCTGCCAAGTCTCGAAGTCCACCCAGTAGTCGCCGAAGGCGAAGCGCGGCTCCGCCGCGGGTGGGGCCGCCGAGGGCTGCCGGTTGCGTGCCCAATCTGCGCGCCGCAGCAGACCTTCCACCCGCGCGAGGAAGATCGCCAGGTCGAAGGGCTTGACCATGTAGTCGTCGGCGCCGCTCTTGAGCCCGTAGACCACGTCGTCGGGCTGGTCGCGGGCGGTCAGCATGAGGATCGGGGTGAAGACGCCGTCGCTGCGCAGGCGCCGGCACACCTCGAAGCCGTCGTGCCTGGGCAGCCGGACGTCGAGCACGATCAGGTCGAAGCGCGCCGGGGCCGCCATGTCGAGGGCCGCGACGCCGTCCTCGGCCAGGTCGACCTCGTAGCCCTTGCGCCGCAGGTTGAGGACCAGCCCCTGGGCGATGGCCTTCTCGTCCTCGACCACCAGGACGCGTCGCGGCCGCTCGAGATCGGCTTCGTGCATGGGGACGGCTTCGTGCATCACGGCCCGGGGGAGCCGCCGGCCTGGTCGGAGGGGGCCTGCGGCAACTGGATCTCGAAGCGGGTCCCGGGCCGGCCGTCGCCCGACACCGCCCGGATCTTGCCGCGCATCTCCTGGACCAGCCCGCGGACGATCGCCAGCCCGAGCCCGGTGCCGCGGGTGCTCTGGCCGAGACGGTAGAAGCGGTCGAAGATCCTGCCGATCTCCCGCTGCGGGACGCCGATGCCGTTGTCGGCCACGACGATCTCCGCCCACTCCAGGCCGTCGGTGACCCGGCACAGGATCTCGCCCCCCTTGGTGCCGGCGGTGAAGCGCACGGCGTTGTCGATCAGGTTGTCCATGACGCGCTGCAGCGTCTCCGAGGTGGCCATCACCACCGCGCGCGTCCGGATCTCGAAGTTGAGGTCGACGCGGCGCAGGTCGAATCGGCCGCGCACGCCCTTCTGGTACTCGCGGAAGAAGTCGCCGAGGTGGACCCTCTCGAGCCCCCGCCCTTCGCCGCCCGCCAGCCGGCTCGACTCGAGCAGGTTGTCGACGAGGCCGCTGATGCGCCCCGCCTCCTGCACGATGAAGCGGACGCACTCGCGCTGCTCGGCCGGCGTGACGCCGGCCTGCTCCAGCGTCTGGGCGTGGAGCTGGATCGCCGCCACCGGCGACTTGAGGTCGTGGGTGACGTTGGAGAGGAGCTCCTCGCGCTTGCGCGAATAGCGGCGCTCCGACAGGGTGACGGCCAGCAGGTAGGTGAGGGCGACGATCACCAGGAAGAAGAGGCCGGCGCCGGTGGACTGCACGAACCAGTGGAAGTGGTTCCACTCTACGCCCAGCCGCGACAGGAGCTGGTTGATGTCGGCGTTGAAGCGCTGGACCACCAGCACCCAGAAGACCAGGAGCGCCGTGGTCATGGCGATGGCCAGGAGGTAGATCAGGTAGACCAGGATGGCGGAAGGGCTGCGGCGCATGGGACGGGTCTCCTCGCACCCATACTACCCCACGGCGGTGGCGGCCGAGAGCTGACGAAACCGTGACACTTCCGACGCAAGCCTGACGCAGGGCGGCGGGCGCGGCGGAGATAATGGTCGGGCCTGGGCGTCGACCCGGGACGCCGGGCTGACGAGCGGAGCCGGAATCGGTAGAATGGCCGGCCCGTTCTCCCCGAAAGCACGACCAAGGGGGAGGAGGTCAGCTTGGCGATTCGAACGATTCTCGTCGACGACGAACCTCTGGCTCGCGAGAAGCTGCGCGGCTTCCTCGAGTCGGAGCCCGATTTCGAGGTCATTGGCGAATGCCGCGACGGTGCCGAAGCCATCCGAGCGATCCAGCGGGAAGAGCCCGAGCTGGTCTTTCTCGACGTGCAGATGCCGGAGCTCGACGGCTTCGAGGTGCTCGACCGGCTCGACCGGCGGCGGCTGCCCGCCGTGATCTTCGTGACCGCCTACGACCAGTACGCCCTCAAGGCCTTCGAGGTGCACGCCCTCGATTACCTGTTGAAGCCGTTCGACCGCGAGCGCTTGCGGCGAGCCCTGGCGCGGGTGCGCGAGCGGCGGCAGGCCGACGAGCTCAGGTCCCGGCTGCGCGCCCTGCTCGAGGAGCGGGCGAGGTTCCCGGACCGCCTGGAGGTCAAGAGCGGCGGACGGGTGAGGATCCTCAAGGTCGACGAGATCGACTGGATCGACGCCGCCGGCAACTACGTGAAGATCCACGCGCGAGGCGAAACGCTGACGCTGCGCCAGACCATGGGCCGCATCGAGGAGCGCCTCGACCCGCGGCTCTTCCTGCGGATCCATCGCTCGACCATCGTCGGCATCGGGCGCATCCGCGAGCTCCGGCAGCAGCAGCACGGCGATTACGTGGTGGTGCTCGAGGGCGGTCAGCGGCTGACGCTGAGCCGCAGCTACCGCGACAAGATGCACGAGCTCCTGTCGCGCTTCCGATGAGATCCGCTGCGCCGAGGGCCCGGCCATGACGGCGGCCGCCATCGACGCCGCCGGCGCGAGCGTCGCCGACACGACCGCCGGCGACACGACCGCGCGCGACCGCAAGCTCGAGCACATCCGCCTGGCGCTCGAGAGCCGCATGCAGCTCGAAAGCCGCTTCTTCGACGCCTGGGCCTTCGAGCACCAGGCCCTGCCCGAGATCGACATGGCCGACGTCGAGCTCGGCGTGCGCTTCCTCGGCAAGGACCTCGCGGCGCCGCTGCTGGTCTCCTGCATGACCGGCGGCACCGAGCAGGCGGCGCGGATCAACCGCAACCTGGCGCTCGCCGCCGAGGCGACCGGCGTCGCCCTCGGCGTCGGCTCGCAGCGCAAGGCCCTGGAAGACCCGGTGAGCGCCGCCTCCTTCGAGGTGCGCGACGTGGCCCCCAGCGTGCCGCTGCTGGCCAACCTCGGCGCGGTGCAACTGAACTACGGCATGGGCCTGGCCGAGTGCCGGCGGGCGGTGGCGATGATCGGCGCCGACGCCCTGGCGCTGCACCTCAATCCGCTCCAGGAGGCGATCCAGCCGGAAGGCCAGTGCGATTTCCGCGAGCTGCTGCCCAAGATCGGCCGCCTGGCGGCCGAGCTCGAGGTGCCGGTGGCGGTCAAGGAGATCGGCTGCGGGCTCTCGGTCGCCGCCGCGCGGGCGTTGCTCGACCAGGGGGTGCGCATCCTCGACACGGCGGGGCTCGGCGGCACGAGCTGGGCGCGCATCGAGGCGGCGCGCGCCGCCGACCTCGAGCTCGGCGAGCTGTTCGCCGGCTGGGGCGTGCCCACCCCGGACTCGATCCGCCAACTGGCCGAGATCCGCCGCCGCGACCAGATCGACGACATGGTCCTGATCGGCAGCGGCGGCGTGCGCAACGGCATCGACGTGGCCAAGGCGATCGCCCTGGGGGCCGACGTGGTGGGGCTCGCCCAGCCCTTCCTCGCGGCCGCCATGGAGTCGGCCGAGCGCGTGGCCGAGAAGATCCGGCGGACGGCCCGCGAGCTCACGATCACGATGTTCTGCGTCGGCGCCAGGACGCTCGGCGAGCTGCGCCGCGTGCCGCTGGCGAAGAAAGTCTGAGGTGGGACGATGACGGGAATGGTGAATGTCGTGCGAGAGATCTCTCCGGAAACGGAGCGCGAAGAGCTGATCGACGCCCTGGCCCTCGGCCATCTGCGTTTCCATCAGATACCCGAGCACTACCCGGCGCGCGAGAAGGCGGCGATCCGCCGCGAAGCGCTCGGGCGCCGCACCGGCGCGCGGCTCGAGCACATGGGCCATTACAGCCTCGACGACGAGCGCGCCGCGGCCCAGAACTGCGAGAACATGATCGGCGTCACCCAGGTGCCGGTCGGCGTCATCGGGCCGCTGCGGCTCCACGGCGAGCACGTCCGCGGCGACGAGGACGTCTACGTGCCCCTCGCCACCACCGAAGGCGCGCTGCTGGCGAGCGCCAACCGCGGCTGCCGCGCCCTGCGCGACGCCGGCGGCGCGACGGTGCGCGTCGACAACGTGGGGATGACGCGGGCGCCGGTCTTCCGCACCTCGGGCATCGTCCAGACGCGGGAGCTCCTGCGCTGGATCGCGGACAACGAGGAGGAGATCCGCCGCCGCGCCGAGGCGGGGTCGCGCTTCCTGCGCCTGCTGGAGATCAAGCCGCAGGCGATCGGCACCACGGTCTTCCTGCGCTTCCGCTTCGACGCCGGCGACGCCATGGGCATGAACATGGCGACGATCGCCTGCGACCGGGTGATCCGGGAGCTCATCGAGCCGGAGACCGGCGTCGAGTGCGTGGCGCTCTCGGGCAACTACTGCGTGGACAAGAAGCCGGCGGCGATCAACTTCATCGAGGGCCGGGGCAAGCGCATCTTCGCCGAGGTCGTGCTCGACAAGCACGTGCTCGGCAAGTGCCTCAAGACCTCCGCCCGGTCCCTGGTCGAGGTGCAGTACCGCAAGAACCTGCTCGGCTCGGCGATGGCCGGGTCGATGGGCTTCAACGCCCATTACGCCAACATGCTGGCGGCGTTCTTCCTCGCCACCGGCCAGGACGTGGCCCAGGTCGTCGAGGGCTCGCTCGGCATCACCTGCGTCGAGCTGCGCGGACCGGAGTCGGTGGTGGCCTCGATCTACATGCCGGACGTGCCGCTGGCGGCGATCGGCGGCGGCACGGGCCTGGCGACCCAGAGCGAGGCCCTGGCGATCCTCGGCGTCGAGCCCGACCCCGAGCGGCCGGGAGCGGCGGTGATGCGCCTGGCCGAGATCCTCGGCGCCACGGTGCTGGCCGGCGAGCTCTCGCTCTTGGCGGCGCTGACCTCGCGCGACCTCGCCCGCGCCCACGAGCGCCTGGGCCGCGGACGCCGGTGAGCTCCGCGAGCGATCAACCCAAGTAGCAACTGCCGCGCCTTCGCGACGTCGGGCGCGAAGCGCTCCGGCGGTGCGTCAGCCCCCGCCGACCTCCCGGACCGCCTGATAGATCCAGTCGACGCTCTCGAGATCGGCCCACCCGAGGACCTCGAGCGCGTCGTCCACGTACTGGGGACGCCGCATGCCGCTCAGCACCGCCGTCACCCCCGGCGTCGACGCCGCCGCCCACAGCGCCTTCTGCGACAGCGTGGCGCCGCGCCGCTCGGGCGGCAGCAGCGGGTCGATCGCCGCCGCCACCGCGGCGGTCCGTTCGTTGGCCTCGACGGCGAGCTCGCGGCGCAGCTCGGCGAGCAGGCGGTCGAGCTCGGGGAAGTAGTCCTGCTTGAACGCGTTCCAGCGGTCCCGGATAGCTGCCGGCAGGTGACGGTCGAGCGTCGCCGCCGCGCGCTGCACCGCGTAGGCCATCTGCGAGGCGATCTGCGACCACTGGTCGAGGCTGGAGAGGCGCCCGCGCAGCCGCCCGAGCTCCTCCGACCAGCGGAAGAAGTCCGCCACGTCGAGCTCGCCGTCGTCGCCGGCCGCGGCCCGGAAGGGCGAGGCGACGCCGTCGCGGAAGTCCTGCTCGAGCTCCCGGAGGCGGCGCACCTGGGCGTCGAAGTCGGTTGCCTCGCTGCCCGGCTCGAGCGCGGCGAGACGCAGCAGCCCGCGGCGGGTGAACGCGTTGAGCGGCCGGTTCACGAGCACCGCCAGCTCCGACCGGAGCGCCAGGGAGAGCGCCGTCGCCGCCGGATCGCCGGCCGCCGGATCGCCGGCCGCCGGATCGCCGGTGTTGAATTCGAAGACCGGGCCGCTCTCGAAGAGGTTCAATGGGAGCTGGAGGACGCGGAAGCGGTGCTTCTCTCCGGCGGCGGCGCGGGCGGCGGCGAGCATGTCGGCGAGCGAGGTGGCGTCCGGCGCCACCACCGGCGCGCCCACCGTGTTCGACGACACGCCGTAGGCGCCGAGGCGCCCCGCCGCGACCTCGCTCTCGAAGTGGCGGAAGGCCGCTTCCAGCCGCCCGTAGAACGTCTTCCGCGCCGCCTCCGCGTCGGCTCCGGCGCGCGCCTGCTGGGCGAGGAAGTACTCCGGGTTGTGGAGCAGGCACACGTCCAGGCGCTCGAGCTCCAGGCGGTCGAGGGAGCGCTCGAGCTGGTCGGCGAGGAACTCGGGGTGCAGGCAGTGCCAGAGCCCCTCGTCCACCTTCACCATCTCCGGGAACGGCCGTCCCTCGGCCTCCCGCTGGCGCGCCAGCTCGTGGTTGCGGCCCTGCACGTAGCCGATCTTCGACACCACCACCACCTCGTCGCGCGCCAGCTCCCCGGCCTTCACGAGCTCGCGCACCACGCTCCCGACCAGGCGCTCGCTGCCGCCGTCGCCGTAGTTGGTCGAGGTGTCGATCAGGTTCACGCCCGAGCGAAGGGCGCGCGTCAGGGCCGCGCGGTGCTCCTCGGAGCCGTCGCTCACCCGGTAGCAGCCGAAGCCCAGGCGGCTGGTGACGAGCCCCGTCGTCCCCAGGGGGACGAAGCCGCGCCCGTCGCGGCGGTGGCGGCCGGCGTAGCGCTCCGTGCCCGCCGGGGTGGCGTGGCCGGCGAGCCGCGACGCCAGCGTCGTCGCCGCCGCGACGCCCGCGGTGCCGGCGGCGCCGAGGGCCTCGGGCACCGCCGCGGGACGGGTCACCGGGGCCTGGCAGGCGAAGTCGCGGCAGACGTAGAGCGCCGCCTTGCCGTCCACCAGGGTCTTGCCGGCGACCAGCGGCGGCACGTCGCCGCCCTGTACGGTGCCGTCCGTCGCCGCGGGATTGTGGATCGCCTGGATGCGGTTCGGCAGGTAGCGCGCCGCCACCTCGCGGCGCAGGGCCTCGAGCTCGTCGGACCCCGCGGCGCCGACGAGCGCGATCTCCAGCGGACCCGCGAGCAGGAAGTCGGTCACCGCGAGCGAGCGGGCAAAGGCCCGCGGGTAGCGGGCGATCAGGCGGCCGTGGGCCTTGACGGCGTCGACGGCGGCGGCGCGGAAGTCGTCGCGCGCGAGGTGGGCGGCCAGCCGCGCCAGGGCCGAGGCGGCCACCGCGTTGCCGGCGGGCGTGGCGCCGTCGGAGCCCTCGCGGCTGCGCAGGATGAGCTTCTCGTGGCCGTGGGCGGTGGCGAAGAAGCCGCCGTGCTCCGCGTCGAGGAAGTCGGCGAGCAGGCGCTCGGCCATCGCCTCGGCCTGGCGCAGGCGACGCACGTCGCCCCCCGCCTCGTAGAGCGTCAGCAGCGCCTCGGCCATCCAGGCGTAGTCCTCGAGGTAGGCGTCGAGGTGGGCCTTGCCGGCGCGCCAGGTGCGCAGCAGCCCCCCGTCCTCGCGCCGCAGGGCCGAGAGCACGAAGTCGGCGGCGCGCTCGGCGGCCTCCAGCCAGCGGCGCTCGCCGAGCGCGTCGAAGCCCTGGGCCAGGGCGTGGATCGCCATGCCGTTCCAGGCGGTCAGCACCTTGTCGTCGAGCCCCGGCGGCACGCGCGCGAGGCGCGCCTCGTAGACCTTGGCGCGCGCCCCCGCGAGCACCCGCTCGAGCTCCTCGGGCGCGAGCGCGAGCTCGGCGGCGACCACGTCAAGCTCGCGCGGCACGTGGAGCACCGACTTGCCCTCCCAGTTGCCCTCGGGCGTCACGTCGTAGAAGGCGTTGAAGGCGCGGGCCTCGTCCTCGTCGAGGACCTCGGCGACCTGCTCCGGCGTCCACACGAAGAACTTGCCCTCCTCGCCCTCGGAGTCGGCGTCGGTGGCGGAGTGGAAGCCGCCCTCGGGCGAGGTCATCTCGCGCAGCAGGTAGTCGAGCGTCTCGCCGGCGACGCGGCGGTAGAAGCTCTCGCCGGTGGCCTGCCAGCCCTCGAGGTAGGCGCTGGCCAGGAGCGCGTTGTCGTAGAGCATCTTCTCGAAGTGGGGCACCAGCCACCCGGCGTCCGTCGAGTAGCGGGCGAAGCCGCCGCCCACCTGGTCGTAGATGCCGCCGCGGGCCATGGCGTCGAGGGTGCGGCGCGCCATGGTCAGGGCGTGCTCGTCGCCGAAGCGCTGGTGGAGGCGCAGGAGGAGCGAGAGCCCTGCCGCCGGCGGGAACTTGGGCGCCGGGCCGAAGCCGCCGTCCTTGGCGTCGAAATCCGAGGCGTACTGGGCGAGGGCCAGCCGCAGCTCCTCCTCGCCCACCGCCCGCGGCGGCGCCGCGCCCTCCTTCTCGCGCCGCAGCCGCTCGGCGAGCTCGCGGGAGTCCTTCCTGAGGCTGTCGCGGTCCTCGTCCCACACGTGGGCGATGCGCTTCAGGAGCGAGGCGAAGCCCGGGCGCCCCCAGCGGTCGTCGGGGGGGAAGTAGGTGCCGGCGAAGACGGGAGCGAGGTCCGGGGTGAGGAAAACGGTCATCGGCCAGCCGCCCTGGCCGCGGTTCATCGCCAGCGTCGCCGCCATGTAGACGTCGTCGAGGTCGGGACGCTCCTCGCGGTCGACCTTGACGTTGACGAAGTGGCGGTTCATGAGCTCCGCGATCGCCGGGCTCTCGAACGACTCGCGCTCCATCACGTGGCACCAGTGGCACGCCGAGTAGCCGATCGAGAGCAGGATGAGCTTCTCCTCCTGGCGGGCGCGCTCCAGGGCCTCGGAGCCCCAGGGGTACCAGTCCACCGGGTTGTGGGCGTGCTGGAGGAGGTAGGGGCTGGTTTCGTGGATCAGACGGTTGGTGTGCTCGGAGGTGCCGCTCATGTCGCTCCCTGGATCGTGACGTTGTTGCGGAGGGCGAAGCTCCAGTCTAGCGCAACGCCTGAGCGCCGGCAGCGACCGCGCAGGCCCTGTCCTGGTCAAGAACGGGCTCGCGGTCGTCCCGGTGACGCTCGAGGTAGACGTCCAGGGAGGAGAGCGGGTTGCGCTCGCTGAACGCCGTGCGGTAGGCGCCGGTGCGTCCCGGCGGAGGGACGCGCGCGGACTATGATGGCGCAGGCGCGATCCGGGCGTCCACCGTCCTGCCCCGGATCGATTGCGGCTCGGCCCGAGCTATGGCACACGCGACCTCACGACGGTCTCCGGGTTTCCCCCCATTCAAGAATGGGGGGCTTTGGGGGTTGCTTTTTGCGGTGTTGGCCGTGTTTGACGCCCGCGCCGACGATTCCGCCGCCGTCGCCCGGCGCCTCGTTCAGGAGCCTGTCCCGCCGGTGCGAGGCCCCGCTAGCCCGGCGGTGGCCGCGGCGCTCATGGACGACCTGGTGCCCGCGGAGCTGGAACGGCTCGTGGCCGCGCACCCGGAGCTGATCCCCGGCGTCTACGGCACCCTGGGCGACGCCCTCGCCCGCGCCGGCTCCGAGGCGGCGGCAGAGCTCGGCGGCTACTTGGCCGCCGTCGCCCGGGAGCGCAGCCGGCGTCTCGGCGAGCAGGGCTGGACCGAGGACGACGCCGACCTGCTGCTCGCCTTGCAGCTCGTCGACCTCGAGCGTTTCGTGGCCGACGCGGCGTTTCGCGCGCGTGCCCTGGCCGGACTGCCCCACGCTCTCGACCCGCGGGCGCCGCCGCGGCTCCGCGACCGGCTGCTCTACCGCCTGCGCCAGCTCCGCGGCGTCGATCTCGACGCTTTCGAGGACGTCGCCTGGGCCTGGGGCGCGCTCGTCCGCCCGAGCCGGGGGCGCGAGCTCGCGGGCGAGGCCGAGCTGACGCTCGGCGACGCCGAGGCGCCCATCCGCGCTTCGGTCTTCTCGCTGCCCTCGGACGTCGTCGCGCCGGCCGACGCGACGCGGCTGCTCGCCGCGGTGCGCCGCGCCGCGCCCGCGCGGGCGCTCCTCGTCCTCGCTGACCGTCCTCTCGGCGCCGTCCTCGCGGCCCACGCCGAGCTCGGCGTATGGTGGATCGACACCTGGGGCTTCCCCTACTCGCCGTGGCCGCGCGATCCGCTCACCTTCCTCGACGAGGCCGGGGGCAGGGTGGTGTTGCTGCGCCCGCCGAACGCACGCCAGGGCCGTCCCGAGGACTCCGCGCTGGGCCGCGCCCTCGTCCAGGGCCTGCCGCGCCGCCTCGACGAGACCTGGCGCCTGCGCTGGCGGCGCGCCGCCTTGCCCTTCCACAACGGCCAGATCCTCGACGCCGGCGGCCGCCTGTGGGTCAGTCTCCACACCTTCGAGATCAGGATCCTGGAGATCCTGGGGCTCGACCGCCTGCCGGTCGAGCGCTTCGCCGAGGGCGCCGGCGAGCGCTACCTGGTGGCCGCGCGGCAGGCGGCGGCGGAGCTCACGGAGCTCTATGGGCGCCCGACGGCGTTCGTCCATCCGCTGCCCGCCGCGCCCCCCAGGGGGGAACCTGCGGCCGGCGGCACGGAGCGGGCCGCCGCCCTCGCGGTCCTGGGCGGCGGCGCCGGCTTCGACCTCGATTCGCTGCTGACGCTCCTGCCCACCGCCGGCGGCCTGGCCGCCCTGGTGGCCGATCCCGCCGCCGGCGCCGAGCTGGTCGCCGCGGCGAGCGCCGCCGAGCTCGACGGCTTCGCCGCGGCCTACGGCCTGACGCCGCGCGGCGAGGCCCTGCGCCGGTCCCTGCTGGCGGCCCAGGCGTCGCCGCGGGCGGACCGTCTCGCCGCCTTCCTCGGCGTCGTGGCCGGGCACTTGTCGGAGACGGCCGCGGTGCGCCGGCTGCCGCTGCTCCTGGTGCCGCGGGAGCTGCAGGCCGATTCCGGCGGCGCCGCCGGCCCCGAGCTCCTCGTGGGTTGGAACAACGTGGTGCTCGAGCGCCGCGCCGACGGTCCGCGCGCCGAGGGCTTCGCCTCGCTGCTGGCGGCCGGCGACGCGCGGGCGCGCCAGGCCTTCGCCGAGCACGGCTACCGCCTCGAGCTCTTCCCGCCGCTGGTCGCGAGCGTGACGCGCAACGGCGGCTACCGCTGCGCCTCGCAGCACGTGCGCTAGAAGCGCGGAAAGAACGCCGGCACCCGCGCGCGGTACTCGTCGTAGGCGGCGCCGAAGCGCTCGTGCAGCTCGCGTTCCTCGAAGATCACGATGGGCACGAGGGCGAGGATCGTCAACACCATCAGCACGTAGATCGCGGCGTAGTTGATGATCAGAGCGTAGCCCAAGCCGCCGGCGGTGAACTCCACGTACCGGGGATGGCGCAGCTTGCCGTAGATGCCCTCGGTCAGCAGCTTGCTGCCGTGCTTCTCCGGAGCGACCTCCGGGATGCCCGCCAGGACCTTGAACGTCAGGAGCCGGCGCCGCTTGAACTGGATGGCGATCGCCAGCCCCAACAACGGCAACGAAACCGCCACCAGGACCCAGTCGGTGCCGAGGTCCCCCAACAGCAGCCGGTCGCGGACGAGGAAGAGCCCCGCGGACATGGCGAGGTAGACGACCGCCAGGAACGTGAAGGTGACCGCCGTGCCCCGCCGGCGCCAGAACCCGACGAAGGGATGGACGATGTACCAGTAGGCCAGCGCCGGCGGCAGGCCCATCAGGGTCAGGACGCCCAGGACGTAGCGAAAGGTCTCCATCCGGGATTCTCCGCGGGCCATCATAGCCGTACTCAGCGCGGCGGGATATGATCGGGGAAGGAGCGACCCCCATGGCCGATCCGGAGCACCTCAAGGTCTTCCATCGCGGCGTCTCGGCGTGGAACCGCTGGCGGCGCAAGCACCGCGGCCTGCAGCCGGACCTGAGCCACGCCGACCTGGCGCGCAGCAACCTGCGGCTGGGCAACCTCAACAACGCCAACCTCGAAGGCGCCAACCTCGAAGGCGCCAACTTCGGTCGCGCCTACCTCGAAGCCGCCGACCTCGCCGGCGCCCAGCAACGCGGCATCCACCTCTTCGGCGCCGACCTCGGCCGCGCCGACTTGCGGCGTGCCGACCTCGGCGAAGCCCAGCTCTGGCACACCCGCCTCGCCGAGGCCGACCTGCGCGAGGCCTGCCTCGCCAGTGCCGACCTGCGCTTCTCCGACCTCTCGCGCGCCGACCTGCGCGGCGCCGACCTCACGGACGCCAACCTCGAGGGGGTCTCGCTCTTCCACGCCGACCTGCGCGGCGCCCGCCTGGCCGGCGCCCGGCTCGAGCGCCTCCAGGTGTGGGACAGCCGCTTCGAGGACGCCGACCTCGCCGCCGCCGTGATGATCCACGTGGCCCTCAACAACGTCGACCTGAGCCGCACCCGCTCCCTCGCCGCGGTGCGTCACGACCAGCCCTCGAGCATCGGCCTCGACACCCTCGAGCGCACCGCCCTGGGCCTGGCGCACGACGGCGGTCTGACCGCCGAGGTCGAGGCCTTCTTCCGCGGCGCCGGGGTCCGCGAGAGCTACCTCGAGGTCTTCCGCCAGCGGATCGGCAAGCCCGTGGGCTTCTATTCGGCGTTCATCCGCCACAGCCAGGCCGACCGCCGATTCGCCCGCCGCCTCTACGACGCCCTGCAGCGCCGGGGCGTCCGCTGCTGGCTGCACGAGCACCCGATGCTGCCCGGCGACGACGCCCACGAAGTGCTCGACCTCGGGCCCTGGGACCGCCTGCTGCTCTGCGTCTCGGAAGCCGCCTGCACGAGCTGGTGGATCGACGTCGAGATCGCCCGCGCCGAGGCCGGCACCCTGGTGGGCGTGAGCCTCGACGCCTACCTGGCGAGCGGCCGCTGGCGCAGCCCCGAGAGCGAGCGCCTGCGCCCGCTGCTGGCCGCCGATTTCGACGGCTGGGCCGACGACGACGGCGTCTTCGAGCCCCAGCTCGAGCGTGTCATGGCGGCCCTGCGCGTCGCCGGCTGACGCACTTCCCCCTTTTTCCCTCCCAGGGGTTGACACGACGGCCAGATGAGGTACAATACCGACCGGTTGGTCGAAACATGACCTGAGAGAGTGCAGAGGGGACGCTCCCGATTTAACCTCTCGTGGAGGCTGCACGCCCGGATCTCGTCCTTCACGGACCGGGATCTCGAACACCCGCTCAGCCCGCAAGCCCGCACTACCCGCAAGAGCCCGCTACGGTCATCCACCCCAAATCAACCCACACCTTCCATCCACACCCTTCCTCGCACAGCGCCACGAGAGGTTAAGTCAGGGGCGTTGCCCTCAACGGGTGCCCGGCCATTCCGCGGCACCCAGAGGGTCTTCAAGGCCAATAGCCGGACAGCGTCCGCGGACGCAGCCCCTGTCTGACCACCTGGACGTCGACGTGGCGCCAGCTCGCGTTGCCGCCGTTGGACTTCGGGTAGTAAGGTCAGCAGGTACTGGCTGCGCAGCTCGGTCTCGATCTCGTCGTAGACCTCGTCGAGGTTCTCGTACTCCTTGGCGTAGAAGACCCGGCCGCCGGTCGAGGCGACCAGGCGGTCGACCTTGGTCTCCCGGCAGGACGCCACCCTCGTGTAAGGCTCCGGAGCATCGTCGGCGGTGCCGTCCGGATGTTGTCCAACCCACGGCTGAAAAGCCGCCTCGTCGGACATGAGATACAGGTGCGTGAAGTACAGCGCGTGATAGGCGATCTGCCACGGCGCATTGCCGGCGTCCGTGGCCCTTTTTGAGCGAGGCTGTTCACGGGATTGTCGACGACCAAGCGGATGTATTGCCGGACTCGAAGCCGTCGACGAAGATCTGCAGACCGACCCGAAACTCGTGCTCGTGGACCTCGCCCCTGTAGGTGGCGGAGAAGCGCCAGACGCCCACCGGCGCGCCGGTCGGCAGATCGACGAACCAATACCAGTAGCTGGCCGCGAAGTAGGGTCCCGGATAGGTGTGGGTCCACGAGTCGAAGACGCTGCCGTTCGGCCGGTACAGGGTCACGCCGGTTTGATCGCCCGGGAGCTGGTCGCGGTAGTAGACGGCGACGATCATCGTGTCGCCCAACTTGAAATCGTCGGAGAAGTTGGGAATCTCGGTCTGCGGACAAGGCGGGAACTCCGGCGGCGCGCTGTGGGTGGCCAGCGCGTTGACCGCCGAGTCGTAGTAGGGGCGCTGCTGCCGCCACAGGCTCGCTGCCGTGGTGGCGTTGCAGGGACCATCGTAGGGGTCCACCACCGCGTCGCCGGCGTCGTGAACCTCGAAATGGAGATGCGGTCCCGACGAGCAGCCCGAGCTCGCCACGATCCCGAGGGACTCGCCGGCGGCCACCGACGAGCCGACCGGCTTCGCCGTCACCGAGCCGTTCTTGAGGTGGAGGTACCAGGCCACCGAGCCGTCGGGGTGTTCGACGATTACCAGGTTGGGATCGTCGGTGGCACAGCCGCAGCGCCGGTCGAAGTTGCCGTCGACGCGGTCGACGATCACGCCGCCGGCGGCGGCGACCACCTCGACCGCGCTCTGGTCGACCTTGAGCCAGGAGAACGGCCAGAGGAAGAAGTCGCTGCCCCGATGGTTGTAGCCGCCACCGGTGTCGTAGGTACGGCTGCCGCATTCGTAGTCCAGGAGCCCGCCTGGGAAGCTGGCGTTGTGGTCGACGAAGGCGTCGATGGCATGGTAACCGGGATCGTCCAGCGTGGCGGCTGCTCGTAGCGGCCACTCGAAGACAGGAGGTCCGACCGACCGCGGGCCGCTGAGCAGCCCGCGGGCCATCAGGTCAGCCCGGCTCGCGGCCAAGCGCGCGGCGATGCGCTCGCGCGACTCGGCCGACTCGTCAGTCGGCCCCGCCGTGCCGCCGCCACCGTCGGGAGAGCGCTCCGAAGCAAGGGCGTAGCTACTGGTGGAGAGGCTCACCAAGACAAGGACCAGGACGATGCCTGGCCAACGAAGGCTCCTCAGGACCATCCCGACATGTTACCAGGGCGATGGCCTTCAGGACATCGGTCGACGAAGCTACGCGTCGACCGATGTCGACCCAAGCGACCGCCGCCGGCCGGGAGCAAGGCGCAAGACGAAGAGGGCATGGCGCGGCGCCGCTTCGCGGCGCTTGGCGCGATCCCTGGCCAGCTCGCCCTTCGAGCGCCCCAGCCAGCGCGCCAGGAACTCTCTCCGGCGCGCGCCGTCGAAGGGCAGCAGCTCGAGCTCCCGGAGCTCGCTGGCCGGCCGCCGGTAGCCGATCGGCCGGCTGGTGACCACCAGCGCCGACGCCGGCCACCGCGCTGAGAGATCGCGCAGCAGCGACTCGGCGTCGCCGCGGTCCTCGCGCGCCACCTCGTCGAGCCCGTCGAGCAGCAGCACCAGTCGCCCTTCCCGCCCCAGGCTCGAGCACCGCCCCCAGCCCCCGGGCCTGGTGACCGGCCCGGCCCAACGGCGCTCGAGCTCAGACGCCCGCTGCACCTCCCGAGCCTCAGCCGTGCAAGCCGATGCGCACGCGGTGCTGTCGGTGCCGCACCGACCATCCAACGCCGGGCCATTGACCCGCCTCTCCACGAGGCCGCCCTCACGAGGCTGCGGTCGACTCCTGAGCGCATGCCAGGCCAAGCTGGGAGCGTCGAGCAACGGTCTTGGTCGTGCCCGCGGCCTCGAGCAGGGCGAGCTCAACCTCCCGGCCAAGCGTCCGCGCGACATCGACGGACCTTGCGGCCGGAGTGCAGGTGCAGGTACGCCACTGCAACGGCCTGGACCTGCATTGCAGGCGCGGACGGA
>DASWIG010000053.1:0-6280 GCA_036397835.1 Thermoanaerobaculia bacterium | reverse complement strand
CGCGTGATCCGCACCACCAACCTGCTGGAACGTCTGTTCCGCGAGGAGCGACGACGCACACGCGCCGTCTCCACCTTCTTCGGCGAAAAGCCCGTTCTCAAGCTCATGTTCGCGGCTCTGATCCGGGCCGCCGAGCGCTGGAACGGCATCCAGATCAACGACATCGAGCGGGAACAACTCAAGCGCCTTCAGCGGCGGCTGGTCGAGCAGCACCGGCAGGACTGCGCTCCTGTCGTCGAGCTCGCGTCCAAGTCGCTGACAGCGGAAGAGGCGTGAAAAGGCGTAAGTAAGACGAAATCGGCGCGATGAGGCTCACTCGCATTTACAGCAAATCTGGGACTTGACCCACCCCGTCAGCAAAGCGACGAAGCGGCGGCGAGGCGGTCGAAGCGGGCCATCTCTGCGGTGCGGTCGACGAACTTCATGATTATGCAGACCAGCATAATGCAGGTCTGCATAAAGACCCGAGGACGTCTACCCCTGATCCCGCTCCAGGCGTTCGCGGATCAGCGCGAAGACCCGCTCCCGGATCGCCGCCGACTCGTTGGCGAGGTGGTGGCGGGCGCCGTCAAGGACCTCGATCCGCGCCCGCGGGAGAAGACGGCGGATGACGTCGAGGTTGTGCTCCCAGTCGATGGTCGTGTCGTCCGTCCCCTGGATCACCAAGAGCTCCTCGTCGGAAGGCGGCAGCGACTCGATCCGTTCGTTCCAGCGCTCCAGCGCCGCCGCCCAGCTCAGGGGGACGCCGCGGTATTGCAGCGGATCGGCCGCCACGAAGTCCAGGAACTCCTCGTCGCCGGAGTTCTTGCGGAAGACCCGCGGCACCTCGTCGGTGAACGGCCGCGCGATGGCCCCGCCCACCCGCGACAGCTTCCAGCCGTAGGAGCGCACCAGGGGCGCCAGCAGCACGACCTCGTCGAACGCGCCCTCGCCGGCGCTCAGGACGTGATCGAGGGCGACGGCCGCTCCCGTGCTGTGGCCCACGAAGTGGTAGGGACCCGGCAGGTGCCGGCGGCACGCCGCCGCGAAGACCGCGAGGGCGTCGACGTACTGCGCGAAATCGCCGATCGTGGCCCGCTCGCCCGTCGACAGACCGTGACCCGGCAGGTCGAAGGCGGCCACCGCGAAGCCCGTCCCGACGAGGAAGCCGATCAGCCGGGAGAGGATGCCGGCGTGGTCGTAGTAGCCGTGCAGCACGACGACGGTGCCGCGCGGCCGCGCGGGAACGAAGACGTGAGCGGCGAGGCGGTGCTCCCCCGCCTCGACGACGCCGAAATGGTGCGTCGCTGCGGGGAAGCTCAGGCCGTAGTGGCGGAAATAAGCCACAGCCGCCGGGCTCGGCTCCTCCCGCGCGAGCGGGAAGAGTGGACGCAGGGGCGCTTCCGCCGCCGCGGTCAGACCGCGGATCGCCGCTTCGAGCTCGTCCTCTCCTCCGGCCAGGGCGGGGCTCGCCGGCAGGAACGCCAGGGCGAGGGCGAGGAGCGGACGGGACGGGACGTGCGGCATCGTCTGCGGCGAAGCATACCGCGCGGACGTAACATTCCGTGCCCTCGCGCGTTCTCCTGACGACGGACCGCAAGGTCCGCCCCGCTGTGTCCCTCCAGCGGTCTTTCCGCCGTCAAGGAGACGCGATGATCAAGAGAACCCTACACCTCGTCCTGCTCCTGAGCCTGTCGACGCCGGCGGCGTGGGCTCTGGACCTCGAGTCCCACCCCGGCTACGTCGACCTCTCGGCGCTCGAGAGCGCCATGGGCCGCCAGCCTTCGCTCCGTCTCGACTTCGACCGCGACGCCCTGTCCGGCTTCCTCAATGCCCTCGGCAACGCCGATCCGGAGATCGCCGCCCTGGTCGACAGCGTCGCCCAGGTCCGGGTCCGGACCTTCGACCTCGACGACGGCGAGGCCGAGGAGGTGCAGGCGCGGCTCGCCGAGACCGCCGACGAGCTGCGTGCCGCGGGCTGGGGGACGCTGGCCAGCGTCGAGGACGACGAGCACCGGGCGTACGTCCTCATGAAGTCCGAGGGCCCGCACGTCGTCGGGCTAGTGGGGATGTTCGGCGGCGACGGCGACGCGGGCTGCGTCCACGTGATGGGCGAGATCGACGCGGCGAAGGTGATGGCCGCGTTCATGCAGCACGCACAGTCGCTGCGCCGGCTCTTCTCCGCGGCCAAGGAAGAGGCCGAAGCGCCGTAGGCCGACTTCGTCGGCCCAATCCCCGCGGCGCCCAGCCGATGCGCCAGCGAGGAGTCAACCTCCCCCCTTTGAAAAAGGGGGGATCGTGGGGGGATTTCCGCGGCGAAGCCGCGGTACAATCGCCGTTGATCGCGACGGCGGCGAGGGTGCCGCCGTCCCCGTTCACGACGCGAGGACCGATATGGCCAAGAAGGCCGTTGCCTACGACGAAAAAGCCATCCTGACCCTGGATCCGCTGGCCCATATCCGCCTGCGCACCGGCATGTACATCGGGCGCATCGGCGATGGCTCCAACCCCAACGACGGCATCTACGTCCTCATGAAGGAGGTCGTCGACAACGCCATCGACGAGTTCATCATGGGCGAGGGCCGGCGGATCGACATCACCCGCGAGGGCAACACCGTGACCGTGCGCGACTACGGCCGCGGCATCCCCCTCGGCAAGGTCGTCGACTGCGTGTCGCGGATGCACACCGGCGGCAAGTACAACGACGACGTCTTCCAGTTCTCGGTGGGCCTCAACGGCGTCGGCACCAAGGCCGTCAACGCGCTGTCGGCGAGCTTCGAGGTGTGCAGTTGGCGCGAGGGCAAGTCGAAGCGGGCGTGGTTCAGCCGCGGCAAGCTGCTCGAAGAGCAGAACGGTAAGCAGGCCGCCGAGCCGAGCGGCACCTTCGTGGCCTTCGCCCCCGACTCGCAGATCTTCGGCGACTACCGCTGGAACGAGGAGTTCATCGAGCACCGCCTGCGCTACTACGCCTTCCTCAACACGGGCCTGACGCTCTACTACAACGGCAAGAGCTTCCGCAGCAAGAACGGCCTCGCGGACCTGCTCGCCGAGGAGCTCGGCGAGGCCCAGAGCCTCTACCCGATCATCTACCACCGCGAGGAGCGCCTCGAGCTCGCCTTCACCCACACCCACGCCTACGGCGAGACCTACTTCAGCTTCGTCAACGGCCAGCACACGTCCGACGGCGGCACCCACCAGAGCGCCTTCCGCGAGGGGCTGCTCAAGGGCATCAACGAGTTCGCCGGCAAGAGCTTCTCCGGCTCCGACGTGCGCGACGGCCTGGTGGGCGCGGTGGCCGTCAAGCTCCAGGATCCGGTCTTCGAGAGCCAGACCAAGAACAAGCTCGGCTCGACCGACGTGCGCTCGTGGATCGTCCCCGCGGTCAAGGACGCGGTGGTCCTGTGGCTGCACCAGAACGCCGCCGCGGCGCGGACCCTGATCGAGAAGATCGAGGCCAACGAAAAGCTGCGCAAGGAGCTGGCGGCGGTCAAGAAGCAGGCGCGCGAGCGCGCCAAGAAGGCCGCCATCCGCATCCCCAAGCTGATCGACTGCAAGATCCACTACGGCGACAAGCACAAGCGCGCCGACGAGACCTCGGTTTTCATCACCGAGGGCGACTCGGCGGGCGGCTCGCTGGTGCAGGCGCGCGACGTCGACACCCAGGCGATCTTCACCATCAAGGGCAAGCCGCTCAACTGCTACGGTTTGAAGCGCGACGCGATCTACAAGAACGAAGAGCTTTACAACCTCATGCGCGCCCTCGGCATCGAAGAGAGCGTCGACGACCTGCGTTACAACCGGGTGGTGATCGCCACCGACGCCGACGTCGACGGCATGCACATCCGCAACCTGCTGCTGACGTACTTCCTGCGTTATTTCGAGGAGCTGGTGGCGCGCGGCCACGTCTTCATCCTGGAGACTCCCTTGTTCCGGGTGCGCAACAAGAAAGAGACCCGCTACTGCTACAGCGAGACCGAGCGCGACCGCGCCCTGAAAGAGCTGTCGAAGCCGGAGATGACGCGTTTCAAGGGTCTCGGCGAGATCTCGCCCAAGGAGTTCAAGCAGTTCATCTCCGACGGCATCCGCCTGGTGCCGGTGCAGATCCGCGCCATGGGCGAGGTGGAGAGCGCGCTCGACTTCTTCATGGGCAAGAACACGCCGCAGCGCCGCGACTTCATCGTCGAGAACCTGGTGGTGGACGTGGTGTAATTATGGCTATTAAATCGCTGAAGTTCGATAACAAGGATACGGGATGGTCGCTCGAGCAGACGACATTCGGGGACATGAACCTCCTGGTCGGCCAGTCGGGTGCAGGGAAGACCCAAATCTTGGAGGCCCTGAGAAGCGTCCGTCATGCTGGCCTTTACGGTACACGTCATATCGGTAGACGCTATGTCAGTAGCAGCGCCTGGGGTTTGGAGCTCCAGATCGACGGAGAGTGTTACATATGGTCCGCGGAGATTCAAGTAGCGCGAGTCAGGATGTGGTCGTCGACTGAAGATTCGTCGGATGGGCTCTTCCTGCGCGAGAAGATTGCGACGAGAAGCAGGACGATCATCGATCGTTCCAATGGGGAATTCTTCTTCGAAGGCGAAAGGCTGCCCCGACTCCAGGAATCGGAAAGTGCTATCAAGCTCTTGGAGGCCGAAAGATCGATCAAGCCCATATACGAGGCTCTACGGAACTGGGCCTTTGCAGAAACCGCCTTCTCGATTCCGAACCTGAGATTGGCAAAGGAGTCGGTAGAGAATTACTCGACGTTGAGTCAACTTCAGCGAGCCACGGAGCTGGATCCCCTGACCAAAGGATACGTGCTGCAGGCCAGATTCCCTGAACTATTTGATGAGCTCCGTATTACCTACGGTGAGATCTTTCCCCAGGTTGAGGACATAAAGATCACATCTTACAGCGATTTTGGCGCCAAGCCTGAAGTCGATATCGAGCGAGACGATCTGGCCGTGGGTATTCGCGAACGAGGCGTCGCCGGTTGGGTTACCCAGAGGGATCTCTCAGCAGGCATGACGAAGGTCTTTGTCTATCTCGTTGATCTGATTCTGGCGTCAAGAGGGAGCGTATTTCTGGTTGATGAGCTCGAGAACAGCCTCGGCATTGACTGTCTTCCTGAAGTTGCCGAACAGTTCTTGGAGAAGGCTGGCGAGATACAGTTCGTCATCACCAGCCACCATCCTCAGGTGATCAACGCCATCTCTACAAGAGACTGGAAACTGGTAACGCGTAGAGGGTCCGTCGTCACCGTGCTGGAGGCGGAGTCGATCCCTGCACTGCAAACAGCCAGTCCACTGCAGAAATTCACTCAACTGATCAATTTGCCAGAATATGCAGAGGGCGTTGTGTGAACCTGTATTTTATTGTAGAAGGTCGGCGTACGGAGATGAAAATCTACGCCGCATGGCTGTCCCACGTCTTTCCGATGTTACGACTCGTCAAGAAACCGGAGGACGTCACGGAGGGATGCTTCCGGGTCATCGCTGGTGGCGGCTATCCTCGATATCTCGAGCGAATCGCCGAAGTGCTCGGAGAGATCGAAACCGTTGTTCGGAACCGAGTCGACCGTCTTTTCGTCTGCGCAGACGCCGAGGAAGTGAATTTCGAGGACCGCCATCAAGAGATCACCGAGTGGATCGAGAAACTAAGCCCGTCGATTCGTTACTCTGTGATTGTGCAGAACTGCTGTATCGAAACTTGGTTTCTCGGCAACAAGCAATTCCTTAAGCGCAATCCGCAAGGTGCGAAGCTCCGCGAGTTCAAGGCGTATTACGACGTTGTCAAGCTCGATCCTGAAAACATGAAGCCCAAGCGACCGCACAAGCTGAAGGTACTTTTTCATAAGAACTACCTCAAGGCCGTTTACCGGGAGCGAGGTCTGTCATACACCAAGAAGAATCCATATCCCGCGACCGAGGAGCACTACGTTAAGGCTCTGGTCGAACGGTTCGACCAGACGAGCCACATTCGGAGCTTCGGTCGTCTGATCGACGACTGGCGCGCGCTGGGCGCCGAGATCTAGCACCAGCAGGAACATGCCTGTGAGCGAGTTCAGCCTCAAACACTGCCTTTTTGTGAAGACCTATCGCTGGCGCGAGATCGACCCCGTCCCTACCGTCTGATCCCCGCCGCCGCCGACGTCGCGAGCCTCGAGGAGCACCACCGGAGTGACGCCTTCGACCACGGCGGCGTCGAGGCCGACGCGGTCTGGTGCAGGCGGAGCTCGAGCGCGGCGGTATCGCCACCGCGTCGATCACGCTGCTGCCGGAGATCACCCGCAAGATCCGTCCGCCGC
>DASWIG010000052.1:0-6898 GCA_036397835.1 Thermoanaerobaculia bacterium | reverse complement strand
TCGAAGCCCGCCGGGATCTCGGATCGCCCGAAGCCGGGCAGGTCCGGCGCCAGGCAGCGGTGGCGACGAGGCCCGTGTGGCCCTCGGCCAGATCGTCTCCGAGAGCTACTTCGACGTCTTCGGCGTCGCGCCCGTCCATGGGCGCTTCTTCGCGCCCGAGGAGGGCGAGGGCCTTGGCGCCCACCCGGTGGAAGAGCACGACTCCGCGAGCTTGCTGGCCGCGAGCGTCATCCGTCTTTCGAGCTCGTCCCTTCGGACAAGCTTGTAACGCGAGCCTCGGATCGGGCGAAGGATCTGGATGTAGTCTCCACCCAGGAGCTCGGTCCAGATCCGCCGGAGGAGGATCGGCACCGCCGAGTCCTCACCGTGGCCTTCGACGATGGGGACGATACACAGTCGGCTCACAGATCCTCTTTGAAGACAGAGATGAGGCTTGGCGGTTGGGATTGACGCTCGACGGACTCATCGTCCGGCTGAAGCTGATCCATACGAAGCAGGTCACCCGGCGTAAAGAGATTCGAGCTCGTCGCCCTCGCGGGGCCGCGACGCCCGCCACACGATGCGCGAGCAGTCGGGCGAGAAGAAGGCGCCGCCTTGAGCCGTCGACGCTGGCCGCGGCGGTGCGGGCGGCGGTCGCGGAAATCGACCCGCGAGTGGCGGTGGCCCGCGTCGGTACGCTGGACGACGTGGTGGCGGCGGAGATGGCCGAGCCGATGCGCCTGCGCTTCTTCCTGACGCTCTTCGCCGTCCTCGGGCTCGTCCTCGGCACGGTGGGCGTCTACGGCGTGGTCTCGTACGGCGTCGCGCGCCGCCGCGCGGAGCTCGGAATCCGCATGGCGCTCGGCGCGTCGCCGCCGGCGGTGTGGGGTCAGGTGGTTCGCCAGGGGCTGGCGCCCGTCGTCCTCGGGATCGCCGGCGGCGTCGGTCTTCCGCTGGTCTTGGCGCGGCTGCTCGCGAGCTTCCTCTACGAGGTCGCGCCCAGCGACCCGGCGAGCCTCGGCGCTGCAGCGCTCGTCCTGCTGGCGGCGGGGATCGTCGCGTCGCTGGTGCCGGCGTGGCGGGCGGGGCGGGTGGACCCGGCGCAGGTCCTGCGGGCGGAGTGAGGAAGAACCGGGTGAGCGGTCAGGGTCGCCGGCCGACCGCGAACAGGCTCTTGGACGCCCGCACGTACGTCACGCCTTGCGACAGCGCCGGCTCCTCGCGGCGCAGCTCCGACGATTTTAGTCGATCGACTCGGTCCGTCGGCCGTTCAACAAGTCGTCACGTTCGAGCGTAACCCGGGGCCGGGTCGGGACGTTCTATTCGAAGAGCACGGACGCTCTCCGGAGGAGACCCCCATGAGTCGCACCGAGATCGGGCAAATGTTGCGGCGGCTGGCGCGCCGCCCCGGCTTCGCCGCCGCCGCCGTCCTGACCCTCGCCCTCGGCATCGGCGCGACGGTCGCCATCTTCACCGTCGTCTACGGCGTGTTGCTGCGTCCCTTTCCCTACGCCGACTCCGAGCGTCTGGTCGGCCTGTGGCACAGCGCGCCGGCGCTCGGGATGGACCAGCTCAACCAGTCCTACGGCAGCTACACGCTCTACCGCGAGCGCGCCCGAACGATCGAGGACGCCGGGCTCTACGACGTCACCTCCTTCAACGTCGCCGGCTCGGGCGAGCCCGAGCGGCTGATCGGAGCGCGGGCGACGGCGTCGGTGTTCTCCGTGCTCGGCGTCACGCCGATCGCCGGCCGCTTCTTCAGTGCCGAGGAGGACGCTCCGGAGGGCCCGGACGTCCTGATCCTCAGCCACGGCTTCTGGCAGCGACGCTTCGCCGGCTCGCCGGACGCCGTCGGCGCGGTGCTCCAGCTCGACGGCAAGCCCTGGGAGGTGATCGGCGTCATGCCCGCGGGGTTCGCCTTCCCCGACGACCGGGTCGAGATCTGGGTGCCGCACCCGATCAGCACCGAGTCGCTCTCCGAGGTCGACTTCAGCTTCGACGCCGTCGCCCGCCTGCGGCCCGGCGTCACGGTCGAGCAAGCGAGCGCCGAGCTCGACGCGCTGCTGCCCGAGCTGCCCGAGGCCTATCCGGGCGCGCTCAGCCAGCAGTTGCTCGAGGAGAGCGGCATCGAGGCCTTCGCCAATTCGCTGCGCGACGATCGGGTCGGCGACGTGCGGCGGGTGCTCTGGGTGCTGCTCGCCGCCGTCGGCTTCGTGCTCCTGATCGCCTGCGCCAACGTGGCCAACCTGCTGCTGGTGCGCACCGAAGGCCGCCAGCGGGAGCTCGCGGTGCGCCTCGCCATGGGCGCCAGCCGCGGCCGTCTGGCGCGCGGCCTGATGGCCGAAAGCGTCTTCCTCGCCGCGCTCGGCGGTCTGCTCGGCGTGGGCCTGGCCGCGGTCGGCATCCGCGGCCTGGCCCGGCTCGACCCCGGAACCCTGCCGCGGCTGGCCGAGATCCGCGTCGACGCCCCGGTGCTCGCCTTCGCCCTCCTCGTCTCCCTGGTCGCCGGCCTGGCCTTCGGCGTCCTGCCGTCGCTGCGGCTGCGCGGCCGCGTCCTCGGCGCCGCCCTCGCCGAGGGCGGCCGCGGCGCCGTGGCCGGGCGCGAGAGCCGGCACGTGCGCGACGTGCTCGTGGTGGCGCAGGTCGTCCTCGCCGTGGTCCTGCTCTTCGGCTCGGCGTTGATGATCCGCACCTTCCAGGCCCTGATCGGCGTCGACCCGGGCTTCGACCGCGCCTCG
The DNA here is from genome assembly GCA_036397835.1 of Thermoanaerobaculia bacterium. Classification (GTDB taxonomy): domain Bacteria; phylum Acidobacteriota; class Thermoanaerobaculia; order Multivoradales; family J023; genus DASWIG01. The sequence goes on along the minus strand of DASWIG010000052.1, from coordinate 4,181 downwards.
GTCCTGACCTTGCGCCTGACCCTGCACGGCGAGGAGCGCTACGGCGAGGCCGAGGCGCGGGCGCGCTTTTGGACCCGGCTGATCGACGAGGCCCGCGTCCTGCCCGGCGCCGCGCGCGCCGCCACGGTGCTCAACCTGCCGCTCACCGACGGCGACACCAATCCCGGCTTGATCATCGAGGACTTCCCGCCGCAGCCGGGCGATCCGCCCCTCGTGGCCCGCCAGAACCTCGTCAGCGACGGCTACTTCGAGACCCTGGGCATTCCGATCCTCCGCGGCCGCGGCCTCGACCGCCGCGACGTCGACCAGCGCCGGCCGTCGGCGGTCGTCAGCGCGGCCTTCGCGCGCCGCGTCTGGGGCGAAACGAGCCCGCTGGGAAAGCGTCTCAAGCGCGGTCTGCCGACCGAGCAGAGCGCTCCCTGGTACGAGGTCGTGGGCGCGGCCGGCGACGTCCGCGACGACGACCTCACCGCCGACCCGGTCGAGATGGTCTATTTCCCGCTGATCGCCCAGGAGGGCGACGAGACCGGCTGGACGCCGTGGTCGATGAGCCTGGCGGTGGCCGTCGAAGGCGGCGATCCCGCGCGCCTCGGACCGGCGGTGCGGGACCTGGTGCGGCGTCTCGACGGCGAGCTGCCGGTGATCCGCATGCGCACCACCGCCGAGATCACCCGCGGCGCCATGGCGCGCACCACCTTCACCATGGCGCTGCTCGGCGTCGCGTCGGTGATCGCGCTCGTCCTGGGCAGCATCGGCATCTACGGCGTGCTCTCGCACAGCGTCGCGCAGCGGACGCGGGAGATCGGCGTGCGCCTGGCTCTCGGCGCCGGCCCGGGCACGGTGTTCGGCGCGCTGGTCGGCCAGGGCCTGCGTCTCACCGGCGTCGGCGTCGTCCTCGGCCTGGCCGGCGCGGTGGTCGCCGGCCGCGTGCTCGGGGCGCTGCTCTTCGGCGTCGAGGCCGGAGATCCGCTGAGCCTGATCGCCGTGGTGGCGCTGCTGATCCTGGTCGCCGCCGCCGCGTCCTTCGTGCCGGCGCAACGCGCCGCGCGCATCGCGCCCACCGAGGCGCTGCGCTACGAGTAGCTCTTCGCGGTTGACGATTTCCGGCAAGTGACCGTAGAGTCACAGGGTGAATCCTCTGCCCAAGATCGAGCCCGTCGAAGACCTCGAAGCCGGCGAGGACGCCTACCGCTATGGTTGGCGGGAACGCCGGGAGATCGCTCCCGACGGCACCGAGAAGCTCTGCTGGGATCCGCTGACGTACCAGGACCTGCTCGATCCCCAGGAAGGGGACGTCATCGCCGAGGACACGGTCCACCGCTCGGTGACCGAGGACATGGCGCGGATTCTCAAGCGCCGCTACGAGCGCGATCCCACTGTCGCGGTCTGGTGCAACCTCAAAATCCTGTTCAGGATTCCGGGCGTGACCACCGGACCGGGTCCGGACATCTGCCTGGTCGAAGGCGTCTGGGACCGCGATCTGCTGCGCACCAGCTTCCGCTTCGGTGAGGAGCCGGGCAAGGTTCGTCTGGTCGTCGAGGTGGTGTCGGAGGCGACCCTTCAGAAGGACTACCACGACCTGCTCGCGGTCTACGGTCCCCTCGGCGTGGAGGAGTACTTCGCGGTCTGGCCGGTGGGTCTCTACCCGCAGGGTCCGTTCGAGCTGCGGGGCTGGCGCCGCGACCCGGCGTCAGGCCGGCTGCGGGCCATCCGGCCTGAGCCGGACGGCCGCCTCCGCTCGCGGGTGACCGGTCTCCTCTTCGGCACCGGAGAGGACGGTTGGGGTCTCGAGCTCTGGGATGCCGCGACCGGAAAGCGCCTGACGTCGGCCGAGGATAGCGCCAAGGCCCGTGCCCTTCGTGCGGCCAACCGGGCCGACGAGGCCGAGGAGCGGGCAGACAAGGCCGAGCGGCGCAACCGGGAGTTGCAGGCCGAGATCGAACGGCTCAAGGCTCGAATGAAGGAGCATGCCTAGGTGGTCTTTGCGCCTTTCACACGGAGATAGGGTAGAATGCTCTCCCGGAGCTGTTTCCGGGACCGATAAGGAGGCCACACATGGCTAGCCACACGACTCACGCCGTTTTGTTCCAGCGCGAAGGGTGGTGGGTGGCGCAGTGCCTTCAGTACGACCTCGCCGCCCAGGCCAAGAGCCTCAGAGACCTTCTCTACGAGCTAGAGCGCACTCTGGTGGGCCATGTGGTCGTCTCTGAAGTGAAGGGCCTCGAGCCCTTCGAGCACCTGCCGGCGGCTCCCCAGATGTACTGGGACATGTTCGCTGAGGCGCTCGAGCTGAAGCACCAGGAAATACCGTTCCGGGTCCCAAGGGGTCGCAGCGTGCCCGTTCCTGAGCTTCGCATCGCCGCTTGAACGGCAAGGGGAGATCGACTTGGCCTATCCAATGTCCAGGCTCCCCAGCCTGGCGGAGTTCATCAAGCGGGCGCAGTCCGAGTACGGCGCCAACTTGAGCGATCTGGAGGCACCGGTGGTGGGGCCGCGGGGTCCCGTGGTCTTTCGTTACCTTGAGATCCCTTCTGACGATGTGCCGTTGTTCGCCGTCCTTCCCGACATTCCTGAGAAAGCGACGCTGAGTCCGGACGTCCTTCGAAGCCTGTGCCGACAGCTCGGCATTCCACCAAAGGACTTCGACCTGGATCTTGGGTGACCTTGGGGCTGAGGAGCGACCGAGGAGCCTGCCATGATACGTGCGGAGTTGCAGGAAGAGTTGATGGCGCTTCCTCTGGAGGAACGCCTGGAGATCGCCCAGATCCAGTCGGATGGCTTCCCGCACTCCCAGCTTTCGCCGTACGGCTTCCTCGAGCTGCGTCATCGCCGCCAGCACGTGGCGCCGTAACTGGCAGCTCTGGAAGAGGTCCGTCGCCTGGGCGAGGATCTGCTTGCCCTCCCAAAGCCGTCCTATGGCGAGCAGAAGATCCGCCAGATGGAGCAGGGCGAGGGCCGCATCGTAGGGCATGTCGAGGTCGCGGAAAAGGTCGATCGCCGTGCGCAGGCCACTCTCGGCCTCGCTCGGCTTGCCCATCCTGAAGGCAATGACCGCTCCCTGGCCAATCCGCCGTGCCTCAACGGCGGGGAGCGCGTCCGGTGGAATCGGCTGCCAGAGCTTCCAGGCATCCCACAGCTTGCCGGCCTCGACAAGATACAGGGGCAGATTATTGCGGCAGACCGTATAGAAGGCAGGATCGCGGAGCCGGTCCGTCTCGCTGAAGCTCTTGAAGACCCGCATCGCCGCCGTCAGGTAGCGCCGCGGCTCAGCACCGCTTGAGCGCTGGAGCATGACCCTCGTCATTCGCGCCCGTCTGGCTTCGAACGTCTTGCCGAGCCGCCGGTACTCCCGGATCGCGTCCAACAGCGCCGCGTCAGCTCGATCCCACTCCTCGAGGTCGATGAGCGCGCGACCCAGGAGCCAGCGCGCCTCGGCCAGGGCCTTTCCGAGAGGATCGGCCGTGAGCTCGGCCAGTGGACCGGCGAGCCGGCGCACCGAGGCGAAGTCGCCGCGGATGCGATGACCGTTGAGGTAGTGGGCCCTCGCCCGGACCCCACCAGGATCTCCGGCAGGCCGCGCCGGGTCGTCCTCCTCCTTCCCAGGAGGCGCAGGTGCGATCCCTTGCGCCGCGCCGCTGCCTCGGCGACGAGCACCGCCAGCTCGCTGACCTCGAGGGACGCCTCGGGACGTTCGTGCCAGAGGCGCTCGTCGGTCACCAGCAGGCGAAGCGCCAGCTCGCGGGTCTGGAACTGGGCCTCCTCGGCGATCGCCAGCCGCCGGCCCGGCGGCGGCAGCGAGAGGAGCCGCGCCTCGGCCCAGCCCGCGTCTTCGTAGGCGGCGTCGGCGAGGTCGGCATGGCCGAAGTCCTCCCAGACGTCCATGAGCTTCCAGTAAGCCGGCGCCAGGTCGGTGTGGGTGGTACAGATCTCCGCCGCCGCTTTCCAGGCGTCGCTCCGGGCCCGGGCCTGCAGGCGCGAGAAGAGCCGCGCCAGCAGGTCGAGCCTCGCCTCCGTCTGCCGGCCGAGACCGCCTACGACCTCGAACTTAGCTCGCTGCGCTCGCGAACCGTGATATCCTTGCTCTGCGCAACAAGCGGAGCTCCGTGTAGGGCAGGCTCCGCCTGCCGATTCACGCGATCCGTGGCAGAATCGTCAGGCGCAGCCTGACCTACACGTAAGAC
>DASWIG010000051.1:0-5989 GCA_036397835.1 Thermoanaerobaculia bacterium | reverse complement strand
CTTCGGCATCGACCCTACCACGTGAACCGGATCTCCTCGACGCGGACGACGACCGCGTCGTCGTCGCGGAAGCGCTCCGTGCCGTACCACCAGCCCCCGCGCAGGCGCCAGGGTACGGTATGGCCGTCGACGGTGCGCTCCTCCTCGACCGCGAAGCCGTAGGGGATCGGCTGCCAGGCTTCGACGCCGACGTTGCCGCGGCGCTCCATCGTCAGCTCGACCAACCGTCCCGACGCGTCGACCTTGAGGACGATCGGGACGTCCTCTCCGTCGACGGTCAGCGTCACGCGGGCGCGCTCGTCGTCGACCGGCTCCCACCGCGCCCGCTCGCCCGGCAAGAACGCCGACGGCAGCCACACGGACTCGGCGGCGAGCCGATAGCGGGCCGAACGGGCGACGTCGGGTCCCTTCGAGCCGCCGACGGGAAGGAAGCCGAGCGCCCGGACGCTCATCGCGCCGTCGCCGTGGGCGTAGTGGTCGCGGACCCGCATCGGGACGGGACCCATGCGGAAGCGCGCCGTCCATACGAAGCTCTCGAATGGCGTCAGGATCTCCTCGGAGACCAGGTCGATCAGGGGTCCGCCCGGCTTGGGCCGCATGCGGTAGGCCGCCCGCAGCCAGACCGAACGGGCGCGCGGCGTCCCCGGGGCGATGGCGTGCCGCAGGTAGAGTCGGGCGGGCTCGGGCAGGTCGGTCATGGCGGGACTCCTCCATGAGAGCGTGCAGGGGAGTGGGGACGTTGCCACGTCTCGTGGACGTCGTTATGTCGTGACCAGACCCGTAGCGATCTTGAGCGCTTCGTCGACGCGTCTCATGGTCGTCTCCTCGACCCGGCCGATGCGGCCGAGAAGGCGCTTCTTGTCGATGGACCGGAGCTGCATCAGGAGGATCTTGGACCTCGTCCGTACTCCGCCTTCCGGCGGTTCGATGAGCGTCTCGAAAGGATAGACGCGGTCAGTCTTTCGGCTGGTGAGAGCGGCGACCAGCACCACCGGAGAGTGCTTGTTGATCAAGTCCGGCGAGATGACCAGGGCCGGACGATCTCCGGCCTGCTCGGAGCCGACCGTGGGATCGAGTCGGACGCGAACGACGTCACCTCGACGAGGAGTCAGCAGAGAGCTCACGCTCTACCTCTTCTTCGAGAGGATGAAACTCCTCCTCGAGCCGCCTGTATTCGTCTGCCATCTCGCGGCATCCCAGGATGATCTCGTCCCGAAGAGCCTCTCGCTCTCCGCCCTCCAGCCAAGACCGAATCAACCCCGTGATGACCGAGCTTCTCTGGCCGGCCGGCACCGCTCGCTCGAACGACATGAGGGTCTCGGGCGGAAGCGAGTAGGTCCGTTTCGTCAGTGCCATCTTCTACCTCCTCGCCGACCCTATCACGGACGACCCGTCCCGCCTGCTTCCGGAAGCGGGCGAGACGCCCGCGCTCCCAGCGAAGAGTCGAGGCTCCGGCGCCCAGCCCTACCTGACCATGAAGAGGACGAAGAGGATCACCAGCAGCGCCGTCAACACGGCGAAGAAGATCTTCCAGCCGCTCTTCGGGTAGCGGCCGGCGATCTCGCCGGTAAAGCCGTTGATCACCACCTGGAAGGCGCGGCCGTGGTAGTCGTAGGTCAACAGCCAGACCGGCACCAGGATGTGCTTGAAGGTCTCGCCCGAGTAGCGCGGCTCGATGCGCAGGTTGCGGTGGGTGTCGCCCGGCACCTCGCGGGCGCACAGCGCGCGCAGTTGCCGCTCCATCGACTCGCGCGCCAGCTTCGCGGCGTCGAAGAGCACCACCTGGTAGTGCTCGACCACGAAGCCCGAGAGGTACGAGGTGTCGTAGGGCACGAGCTGGGCGGTGGGGAAAGGCTCGATGGACTTGAGCAGCGCCAGGTCGACGCCTCGCGAGCCGGCCACCGGCTCGTCGTCGAAGAAGTGCCGGATCTCCCCCGCCGCCGGTTCCCAGCGCGTTTTCTGGACCCGGCGCGTCTGGCGCTTGCCCTGGCCGTCGGTGTAGGTCTCGTTGACGTAATAGTGGTAGCCCGCCTCCGCCTGCCACGGACAGTCCGCCGTGGCGTCGAACGTCCAGTAGGGCAGGTAGACGCCGTGGACCGTGTCCACCAGGGCGCGGCTCTTGAGCTTGCCCGGCGCGAACCAGAGCCCGGCGAGCCAGCGGCGGATCGAGTCGCGGACGTCGGACTGCGAGACGGTGAACGGCAACAGGCTCTGCGGACGGATCGGCGCCTGGATCTCTTCGTAGTCGACGAGCTCCGGCGAGCCGCAGAACTCGCAACGCTGCGCCACCCGGTCGGGGTCGAAGACCGAGACCGCCTGGCAGCTCCGGCAGCGTACGGAGCGTTTCTCCGCGCGCCAGCCGCGCAGCTCCTCGGGCAGCTCGCGCAGCGTCTTGACGAGGTCGATCTCGTGGATCTCGCCGCTCGCCGCGTCGAGCTCGCCGGGCGCCTCGGTGCCGCAGAAGGGGCACACCAGCGCCTTCTTGGCAGGGCTCCACTCGGCCTGCGCGCCGCAGGCCGGACAGGCGTGCTTCTGAAGGGCCGTGAGCGCCATGGTCCGATCGCCGTGGGCTGCCCTCAGTCCGCCAGGTAGGCGTCCAGAGCCGATTTCTTGACGCGGTACGAAGCACCGATCTTCTTCGCCGCGAGCTCGCCGGACTCGATGATGCTGACGACGTCGGCTTCGGAGACGCCGAGGGCCTGGGCCACCTGCTCGGGAGTGAGGATCTCCGGCAGCACCGGGCCGGCGGCCGCCGTCTGGCCGCCGCCGAGGAGGGAACCTCCCTGCTGCTGCATCATCTGCTGGGCGATGGCGAGCCCGACCGCCATCTCGGTAGCCATGCCGCCGGCACCGCCGCCGCCCGACTCCATGCCCTGGGCCATCTGGAACTTCACGTAGTCGTTCAGGTTGCCCACCGCGGCCATGCTCGAGCGCTTGTCGATCGCCGCCTCCACCTCCGGCGGCACCGAGACGTTCTCGAGCACGAAGCTCGTCACCTCGAGGCCGTACTTGGCCTGCATCGCCGGGTTGATCAGCGGCAGCAGGGCCTCGCCGAGCTCGGAGTAGCGCGTGGCCGCGTCGAGCACCGGCACCTGGGCGGTGGCCAGCGCGTCGCTGAAGACGCTGACGATGCGCGAGCGCATGGTGTCGGCGAGCTCGTCGAGACGGAAGTTATGGTCCGAGCCCGCCACCTCCTTGAGGAAGAGCGGCGGATCGACGATGCGGAAGTCGTAGATGCCGAAGGCGCGCACGCGCACGATGCCGAAGTCGGCGTCGCGCATCATCACCGGGTTGGCGGTGCCCCACTTGTTGCCGGTGAAAAGGCGCGTGGTGAGGTAGTAGACGTCGGCCTTGAACGGCGACTCGAAGCCGAACTTCCACGACTTGAGCCGCGTCAGGATCGGGATGTTGTCGGTCGTGAGCGTGTGCTTGCCCGGGCCGAAGGTGTCCCCGAACTGACCCAGGTAGACGAATTGGACGGTCTGCGACTCGCGCACGATGAGCTGGGCGCCGTTCTTGATCGCCTTGTCCTGGTCCGGAAAGCGGAACGACAGCGTGTCGCGCGAGTCGTCCGTCCACTCGATGACGTCGATCAGCTCGCCCTTGATGAAGTCGAGGATGCCCATGGTCTCGTCTCTCCCTGGTCGAAGGTCCTGCGGGTGCCGCCTGGCGTCAGGCTTGCTTCCCGCTCTACGCGCGACTGCCGCGCCGCATTCCGCGTCGCCCTACGATACCCCCGATCGCGGTCTTCCTGGTAGGAGTATCGGACCCCCCCGGCTTGCTCAGCCGCTCGTTCGCCTGTGCCCCTTCAGCGTCGCGCTCCGGCGCGGCCCGGGGCTCCGGACAGCTCATGACGGAGCCACGCGCGGGCCAGTCGCCACTGGCGGATCACGGTCGCGCGCGAGCGGCCGACGGCGAGCGCCGTCTCCGCGAGGGAGAAGCCGCCGAAGAAGCGCAGCTCGACGACCGCGGCCTGGAGCGGGCTCACCGCGGCGAGCGCGGCCAGGCAGTCGTCGAGCGCGACGAGCTCGGGCCTGCGCTCGACCCTCGCCCCGAGCGCCGCGGCCAGCGGCAGTGCCCTCCGCCCCGCGCCGCGTTTGGCGGCGCCGGCGCTCAGCTCGTCTGCGACGGCGCGCCCGAAGGCTTCGCCCAGGGCGTTCCCGCCGGCTGGTCCGCCGTCGACGCCTCCGGCGGCGGCCTCGCGTGGACCGCTCTCGCCGTCTGCGGCGAGGGTGCGAACTACACCGGCGGCGCCGGCGGCGCCGCCTGTGCCTCGAGCGACCGCTTCGGCCTCGGCCCCTTCGACGCCGAGCTCAGGAGCCCGCTCGTCGACCTCTCGGCCGCCGCCGAACCGGTCCTCCGGTTCAAGGTCAACTACCAAAACTTCGCCGCCGCCGACCGCCTCGACATCGACGTCTCGACCGATCTCGGCGCCAGTTGGACCACGGCGCTGAGCCTGGCGGAGGACTACGGCGTCTTCCGCGCGACCCCCGGCGAGACGGTGGAGGTCGACCTCGCGGCTTTCGCCGGCCAGAGCGCCCTGACGCTGCGCTTCCGCTACGTGGACCCGGAGGCGGACGCCTTCGACTGGTACGCGCAGATCGACGACGTGGCCCTCTCGTGCAACGTGCCCGCCTGCGCGACGCCGCCGGTGTCCGGCCTGGTGGCCGACGGCGGCTTCGAGGGCGGCACTCCGAGCGCCGCCTGGAGCGAGGGCTCCGCCGCCTTCGACTCGCCGATCTGCACCGGCGCCCGCTGCGGCTTCGCCGGCGCCCGCGGCGGCGAAGCGTGGGCCTTCCTCGGCGGCGCTCCGGCCGCCGGCACCGACTTCCTCGAGCAGGACGTGACCCTGCCCTTCGGCATCGCGACCCTGAGCTTCTACCTGTGGATCCCGGCCGTCTCCGGCGACGGCGTCGACGCGCTGCGCGTGCTCGTCGACGGCCAGCAGGTCTTCGCCGCGGGCGAGGACTCCGCGCGTTTCCGGCCGGGCTACCGCCGCGTCGACGTCGACGTCTCGGACTTCGCCGACGGCGGCGTCCACCGCCTGCGCTTCGAATCGACGAGCGCCGGCGCCTCCGGCCATACGAGCTTCTTCGTCGACGACGCGACCGCCGAGGTCTGCACCGCCGTGGTCGCGAACCCCGGAATCTCGATCGACGACGTCGCCCTCGACGAGGGCAATGCCGGCCGGCGCGACGCCGTCTTCACAGTGAGCCTGTCAGGGGCTTCCCGCGACCCGGTCACCGTCGACTTCGCCACGGCCGACAGCTCGGCGCGTGTTTCCGACCACGACTACGTGGCCGTCTCCGGCACCCTGACCTTCCCGCGCGGCGTCGTGACGCGGACGATCGCGGTGCCCGTCGTCGGCGACGTCGTCGACGAGCCGAGCGAGGCCTTCGTCGTCAACCTCTCGAACGCCGTGGGCGGCGTCATCGTCGACGGTCAGGGCTTCGGCACCCTCTTCAACGAGTTGCTTGAACCGCCGTGTGATTGCCAGTGACCGCGCCGGAAGGTATGTCACTGGCGAGCAGCCCCTTGTTTTCCAGTCTCCCGAAGGGGACGATCAAGGAGACCGCCCATCCATGGGTAGTCGCGATACAGATCAGAAATTGGAGCAGGCGGGCACGGCGCCACGAGAAGGGACGGCGTCGGCTAGTGGAGGAAGGTCGTAGGGAGTCCGAGCCCTTGACCTGGCCGAGTTCGCGGAGGGCGTCGATCCAGCTCGGGGACGGCTAGTCCCGAAATTCTCCGTCGTGGACGAGACGCATCCCCTGACTTTGGCAGGATAGGATACCGTCGCCATGCATCGCTTCGCCTCAGCGATCGCCCTCTGCGCGACCGTCCTCGCGGCTCCGGCGGACGCTCAGACCCTCGACGCCGCCTTTGCCGAGCGCTTCGGCGCCCTTGCTCTCGACTGCGTCCACCGCGAGTACCCGAACAAGATCGCCCACGTGCTCTCGAGCGACGCCGACGCGCGCCCGCCGCGCGA
>DASWIG010000050.1:0-19121 GCA_036397835.1 Thermoanaerobaculia bacterium | reverse complement strand
CACGGAGGCGTCGTGCTGGTCCCGGCGCGGGACCTGCGCGGTCCGGCTTCCTACAAGATGATCCCGGGGTTCCAGCTCATCGACGACCGCTTCGTGCTGCGCTACGACAGCTCGGGCCACCGGCCACGGCACAACCTGTGGCAGGAGCTCCTGCCGGCGCTGCCGGCGATTCTCGACGGGGGGTGAGGACGGAGGCGACGGCTCCCTGCTCAGGCGTGGCGGGTCAGGTCATGGTAGGATCTCTGCGCAAGCCGGAGTCGGCCACCGCAGGTCAGGCGGTACGGCTATCCGGAAAGCCAAAGGAGCAGCGTCATGACGGAACCCGAACGGGTCCTGACCCAGGCATTGAAGCTTTCGGCGTCGGACCGGGCACGTGTCTGATCGTCAGCCTGGACGATGATTTCGACCATGATGTCGAGTTGGCATGGCAACAAGAGATTCAGCGTCGTCTCGCCGAGATCGACCGCGGCGAAGTCGCGTGCGTGCCCTGGGAAGAGGTTCGTGATCGCCTGAGTCAGCGCCGCCGTGCCTCAGCTTGAGCTCCACCCGGCAGCCTCGGAGGGGACGCCGTGGCCACCTGCGGGGAGGCCGGCCATGAGCGACAAGGACGGCGGGGTGCCACCTGCCCGACGGCGTCCATGAGCGATATGGACGCCTGTGCCACCCGCCAAGCGGCGTCCATGAGCGATATGGACGCCGTTCGCCGTCTGCAATCGGCGTGCATGAGCAATATGAACGACGTTTGCCACCTGCAGCGTAACGTTCATAAGCGATATTGAGCGTTACGTGCACTTGCAAAACGTCGTCCATAAGCGTTGCGGACGGGTTTCGGCACTTGCCGAAAGTCGTCCGCAACCGTTGCGCAGGGGTTTCGGCGACTGCCGAGAGGCGTCCGCAACCGTCGCGCACGGTTTTCGGCGACTGCCGGGAGTCATCCGCAACGGTCGCGCACAGGTTTCGGCAGGTGCCGGAAGGCGTCCGCAACCGTCGCGCAGAGGTTTCGGCGACTGCCATATGTCGTCCGCAACCGTTGCGCAGAGGTTTCGGCGACTGCCGAATCTCGTCCGCAACGATGATGGATACGCGCAAGTCGTTCAGATCTGGGGCGGTTGCGCCCTTCCGCCGCCGGTACCGCCTCATCCCGACTCACCCGGCCCGAGAACGAGATCCAACAGCTCGTCGGAATCCACCTCCATCTCGCGCATGATCAGGTGCTCGCCGAGCAGGTCCGGCATCACGGGCTCGATCCAATGGCTCTCGCCGGGATAGGTGTCGCGCAGCAGCCCCCGGCTTCCGTTCGGCGGCGTGAGTCGTCCAGAACCGGCGTTCCCTCTTGAGCACGAAATCGAGGATGCCGTCCTCGCCCTTCACCTCCACGCCTTCGATCGCCGCCAGCGCGCCCGGCGGAACAGATCCACGGCTTCCCGGGTAGCCTCGGCCGCCGCTTCGCCGTCGCCTCGTTGGCTAAAGGTCTTGCCCAGGTTGGTGAGGCTCCGGGCGAGGTCGGCCGCCCGCTCCGGATCGGCGGTCTGATCGAAGAGGACGCGGCGCAGCTCGATCGCCTCCGCGAAATACTCGAGGGCTTGCCGGCGGACTTTGCGGCAACTTCGCCCTGGTGGGCGAAGTTGCTCAGCGTCATGGCGAGCTGCGGACGCAGGAAGCCGTTGGCACGAATCGGTCGCGGCTGCCAAGGAAGCCGTGCGCCTCCTGCTCCCCTTCTTCCTGGAGCACCCGGCGCAGTTCCAAGACTGGATCGCGCTCGCCTTCGGTCACTACCTGCGGGCGGCCGAGGAAATCCGGAGTCGAGGTGGATTCGAGCATCTTGACGGCCATTGCCGTCAAGATGGCCGAGTCGAAGTGAGCTGACGGCAGCCAATGAAGCCGTCGTCCTTGCCCCTGCGCCTCTCGGCTCACTCCCGCGTTACCTCGATAACATTCGACCGAGCCTTCGCCTTCGGCCAGTATGGGAGAATGTCCCCCTCATGGAGCCTTCTCCTAGGATTCGCCACCGCCATGATTTCAAACTCCTCGCCATGATCTCTATCAGGTCTGCCAATATAAACCTTCACCCTCCAAGAACCATCATTTCCGACCGTCAGACGAGGCTGGACCCAGTAGTCCGCAACCTTTAACGGGTGAACAACCACCCACACCACGACAGATGAATCTGTGACGATTCCCGCGATGTCCGGTCGCTCGGGAACCACAGCTCCACTGGAGGGTTTTGTGATCGCTACTTCCAGAGTCTCGCCGTGTCCTCGAGAAAACAGCCTCTTGAGCATACGTGGTCCTTTCTGTTGAACTCAGGCCTCCTATGGGGCCTGGTTATTTTCGCGAATAACTCTAACGATTCCTGAACTCCTCTTGGCGTCGGGCCATCTCCTGAGCACTTTCCCTTCTTGGAAACCGACAGTAGGTGCGGCCAAAGCCCAAGCACAAATCTCAAACTCCTTCCGTGAATCCCCTGCTTGGCCAAAGACGGCATTTACGTTCCAGATGCCACTCGCCTCGCGACTGGCCCGCGGTTGAACCCAATAGGTTCCGGTCCCGACTGGATGCACGACGACCCATACTGCTGCCTTGCGATTTGCGAAACTAACTTTGACCGTGCACTGCCGTGGTACTTTTTCGCTGTTTCGAGGCGCGTCGATCGTGGGTCCCTCCAGCCCGGCATCAGGCGGGTCGACAATCTGCCGTTTTGGCGCGGAGAGCTCTTTCCCGAGATCCCGTGACCCTGAATCGGCAACCTCGACACCCTGTCGCGGGCGTCGGTCGCCGGCGTACCCGGCGTCTGAAGACGCTCTGCGTCGAGCTCGCGGAAGTTCCGAAGACGGCGGACGATCCGCGCTTCGATCCGGGAAGGCCAACCGGGCACCAGGATGCGCGTAGACCGCATAGGCGAGCCGACCGGGTGAGCCTTTGGGAAGCGAGCCGCGCGCGGCGAGCGTTGCCTCGCCGAACGTCTTGCCCCGCTCGAGCGCCTCGTAAAACGCCAGCGCGAAAGTGTGGGCGACTTCGTCACCGACCGTCCACTGCGGAGCGACGAAGGCGCCGCACCCTGCGTCGAGGACGAAACGCCGCGCCCAGCCGCCGGGACGCGTCAGCGACCAGCCCTGGCGTCCCATCTGACAAGAGTTCATGAAAACGAGAGGACGGTTCGCCTCCAGACGCCGCTGGAGTTCGTGGCTCAGGTCCAGCGGACGCAGGGTGCGGCCATCGTGGAGGTGAAAGCCCGAGGACTCGGGAAACTCCGGGTCGTGCTCGCCGTGTCCGATGAAATGAATCAGGCCGAGGTCGTGCTCCGTGAGCAAGGCGAGAACGCCCTGATAGTCGGCGTCCGGGACGCTTTGGTCGTCGATCCTATGACGTGCCGCGAGTCCGCGGAGGAAGCGTAGCTCGTCGGTGGCCTTGGTCAAGGGGCGGAGGTCGGGAGGCGAGCCCGCTTCAACCACCGCGAGCCGGTCGATGTCGATAAGAGCAGGCGGACGTCTTCCGGCGAGCCAGCGAGTGAGCTGACGGCTGCCGAGAAAGCCATCATCCTCTCCCTGGGCTTCGCGGCCTTCGTAGGGCTTGACTATCTCCCAGGGGATCCAGGGCTCGTCGGAGAAGAGGAGGACGGTCTCGGCTTCGCGGACCTCCTGCAAAGTCCGTAGCAGCTCCGGCGGGAGGAGTTTGTCGGAAAGGTGCTCGCCGAGCAGAGCGAGTTCTTTCGTGATCTCCGTAGCGGTGAGCCTGGCGTCTCGGAAGTCGAGGCCCCCGTGGAGTTTCTCGAGGGTACTGAAGATCCTCCGCTGCCAGGTGTCCGGGTGACCGAGGAATCCGCGCGGAAAACGGAAGTAGGTGGGCTCGAAGCGTCCGTTGGGGGAGTGAAGCACGTAGTCGAGCGCGAGAGCGTCGCCCTTGACCTGGGTGGTGACGTGGATCTCGAGGTCGACGGGTGACAGAGTCGCCGGTACGTCTGAGACCGGTAGGGTCTCGACTCGGAGGAGCAGATCCGCAGACCAATCCGGGCGATAGGAGCCATCGTCATGCTCCGGCCTGTCTCGCGGTTTTGATCGAACCCAACCTCCTGCTCCATGGCCGTCGTCACCTTTGCTCTCCAGTCGGGAGAGGTCCAGCTTGCCCACCAAGTCGCTTAGCTTGCGCCTCACTCCAAGCGGGAACGTCTTCAACCCGTCCTCACGCTCGATCACCGCGTTTACGAGTATGCTGGCGTCGAGCGGAGCGCCTTCCGAGCACTCGACGAGTACATAAAGGGGGCATCTGGCCGCGATGCCGCCCTTCCCTACCTTTTCCTTGAATTTCCACCACGCTTCATCGAGCTTGACGCCAGTACCGCTGATGATGGGCTCGTAGTCGAAAGCAAACGTCGCCGATGGATCTTTGCGCCCCGCCTCAATGGAGAATCCCCCGTCCTTGCGCCACGCCGAAGCGACGATGGCTTCCGTGACCTCTTCAGGATAAAGCCGGCGTACGCACGACGAGCCAGCGTTGAACTTGATCTTTAGATGAGCTCTGGTAAAGCGAAAGTCATTATCCGGATCGAAGATGACACGCGACCAGAAGCTGAAGAGGCGCTTCCCGCTCGGATCTTGCACTACCTCACCACAAAGACCTTCGAGAATGAACCGATTTCGTCGTATGACCTTCTCAACCGCTTGGAGATCCTCGACAGTAAAAGTCGGGCCGAGCTCTTCGTAAGCTTCGACGTCGAGCTCGAATGGAACGTCCAGAAGTGGGAGAATATTCATTGCGGGATCTCGATCAGAGCCAGTCGCCGATCAGGAGAAAGGGCGCCCAATGGTACACGGCATCCCACTCCGGTCGGTGAGCCCGGGTCTCGAGCATGGCCGATCGGAGAGCGTCGATCTTGGTGGACGGCTTCTTCGGATTGCGCAAGTGAGTGTAAAAGCGCTCCATAAAGAAGGTCGTCGATTCGAGTTGTACCGGCCAAAGCGTGGCGAGAACAGAGGGCGTGCCGGCATAGAGAAAGGCACGGACGAGCCCGAGCAACTCGTCACCGCGGCGAACCTTGTTGAAGCCCGTCCTGCAGGCACCGAGGCTGACGAGGTGAGCGTCAAGGCCGGCAAGTCCGAAGATCCTCCGTGCCGTTATGACCTCGCCTCCGGCCATCCTCAGATAGGAGCTCAGTGGTTCGGCGGCATCAAATTCCGCATGACCCTGGAAGTGAATGACGTCGGCGCCCCGGATAGCGCTCTCGAACGCTGCGGTCGTGACGTCGGTTCCCAACGTCGGGCTTGTGCCAAAAAGGTCAGCCACCAAGCGGGCACAGTCGCGATTGCGGGGCATGTCGTCAGTCGGATCGCCAAAGACCGCGGCGGTCGCCATCTGCGGCCTTCCAGTCGCGTCGAGCTTGCGTTTGGACTGGCAGAAACCGAGGACGGTGGCGCTTGGAGCGTAGACGATGGGATTTCGGGCGACCAGGGGCTCGCCGTCAACGCGGAGGGCGTGAAACGGCAAGAAATGGAGCTCGCCATACGGAATGAGACAGAGCAGGTCGCCAGGCCGGGTATGCTCCGCGAGCGGCGCCGCAAGGGCGTCGAATTGGTGCAAATGAGCCGGCGTCGATTCATTGAGGCTCGTTCGTGGGCCGAGGTCGTCCTCGAACGCCATCTCCACGAAGCGGCTCAGGCATGCTCGGGGAATCTCTACCTCGAACCGTTCCGTGGTCTTTCGAAGCGGGTCGATCAGAAAGATCCAGACATCGTGCTCGCGGAGGAAAAATTCGGCCAGTATGACCCTCCGCGGTACGTCATCAGCAGTCGGAGGGCCAGTGGCCAACAAGCCGCGGATCTGTGACAGAGAGAGTGGCCGGCCGCGACGCAGGTGGAGGTATTCGTTATCGCCGTTTTGGGCCTCCGTGGCGTCATAGAGGGCCTGGAGCTCTGTGGTGAGCGCCGCGGCCTCACGATCGCCGGCGGCGACACGGATTCGGCTCTGAAGCGTCGCTTCTCTCTCGAGGAACGGGGCCGCCAGCGCGGAGTCGACGCGGTTCAAGGGGGTGTGCGCCAGGATCTCGACAAAGACCCGACTCTTCTGACGCTCGAGCCATTGGAGCGACCGCTCTGTGTCGCGGGCTAATATCGCGGTAGCGTCGATCGCGAACCGGTAGAAGTCGTCGTTGGCGCGCAGATTGAGGCGAGCTTCCTGCATCGACAGGGCGTCACGCAGGACGAGGCTCAGGCGGGCGTTCATGTCGTCGGCCTCGTAGGCTTCGAGGAGGTCCCAGGCCAGGCCGACGATCTTCTGTCGACCCTCTTCTGACGCCGCGAACGGGCTGGCACGGGCGACGAGCTGAGCGAAGATATAGCGCGCCTGTTGGGCCTGGGCGTGGATCCCCGCCTGAAGATAGAACGTGAGAGATTCGCTCAGGGCGGCCTCGGCCTGGGCGAAGCTGGCGACCACGCCTCGACGGACGGCGAGCTCGTAGTGGATGAGTCCTTTCAGGAAGACGCTGTTGGCGGCCTGGATGCCGTAACCGAGATCGCGGTAGCTTGCGATGGCCCGTTCGATGTGCTCGAGGGCGGGCTCGATCTCGCCGCGCAGAAGATGGAAGTTGGCGAGGCTCTGGATGGTCTGCGCGACCTGAGCCCGTGCCTCGGGCTCCGCGAGGGGCTCGAGCAGGTGCAGAGCCGAGCGGTAGTGCTGTTCGGGCTCGGGCCAGGGGACAGCTCCGTTCGGATCCTGTCGCCTGTGGTTGTGGACTTCGATATCGGCGAGCATGACGTATTTCTGGGCCGCTTCGACGACCGCGCCGCGGGCCACGTCGCGAGGTATCCACTCTTCGAGGACAGCGCGAGCCTGGTCGAGATTCTCCGCGCTATGGTAGGTGTTGCTGAGATTGACGGCGGCCAGGGAGGCACTGGTCAGGTCGTCCATTCTCAAAGCGTCGTCGCATACTTGCATGAAAAGGCGCTCTGCCGCGACCAAGTCGCGCGCCGTGAGAAAGGCGTTGCCGAGGAGCATTTTGATCTGATTGGCGAATAGATCGGGGAGGCCGGTCTCGAGCAGGGCCTCGTATTCGTGGATTGCCCGCGAGTACTCACCTTTTCGGGCCCAGAAGTCCGCCACGGTCAGGCTGCTCGCCACTTTCGCCAGAATGGATCCCATTCGTCGACTGATTCTCGTCGCCTCCTCGCTATAGAGACGGGCCTCCTGCGTACGGCCGCAGCGCAGGTTCCAAGTCGCGAGGGAAGTGAGGACGCTCTCGAGCCAACGCAGGTGATCCTGCTCGGCGTAGGCATGCATGCAGCGGCGGAGCTCCTCGGTAGCATCCTCTCCGAAGCGGATCCTTTGATTGGCGAGGAGGCGTTCGACGTCCCAGCAACCGTGCCGGTGGCCAGTGTGGGCAAAGATCTTCCGGGCGCTTTCGAAACAGCTCAGACCTTCGGACCTCGTCTCCGAATCGCGGTAGAGCAGGTCGCCGAGATTCGCGAGGGCTTCTCCTTCTCGCTCCGGGAGCTGCCAGGAACGGGCGCGCTCGACGGCGTGGCAGAGGGCCGAGCGGGCGCCGTCGAGATCAGGGGCGGCACCGAGCTGACGATAGTGTCCGACGCTCAGCCACGCGATGGCGGCATCGTCGAGCTCGCCGAGGTCTTCGAAAATCCGGGCGATGTCATCAAGGCGGGCGGAGGCGGCATGGAACTCGCTGTCGCTGCGTAGAAGGTAGACCCGCTCCATGGCGACGATCTGGCACGACGCCATTCGAGCCTTGGCGTTCAGGCTCCGCAACTGAGGATCTGAAGCAGTAGCTTCCTCGATCTCGTCGGCGGCTTGGCGAGAAGCGCCGAATTGACCGGTGAGGTGGATTTTGAGGACGGCCTGGCGCAGTCGCGCTTCCAGGACGAGCGCTGGCGACGCGGCGGTCAGGACGACAGCGTCGCAGAGCTCGTTCGCCGTCTTAAGGTGACCACGCCGCATTCGGCTGTACACCAGCTCGAGGACGGCGTCGGAGCTGGCGAGCTCGGCGCCCGAAAGCGCTTGGGCGCGCAGCTCGACCGCTGCGTGGTCGCCTACCTGGCTCAGCCGTCGCAGTTCGGCTCTCAGCGAACCGGACACTGGCTCAGCCTCAGAGGGAAGAGTCATGAACGATAGTCCAGGCCGTAAAACAAGGCTTCGCGCCCCGGGGTAGACGGTGGTGTGTAGCTCCCTCGTCGATCATACAACGCCTCCTCGCAGTAGGGCAGGCTTCCCCTGCCGATTCGCGATCGCGGAGAATCGTCAGGCGGTGCCTGACCTACCAGGATCCGGCCCACGTCCTGCTGCGCGGCCATCTCCCCGCTCATCCGACGGCTCAGCTTCGAGCGCAAGGCCAAATGTACTTCGCGGGAAGGACTGAGGACGGCGCCTTCGTCGTCCGCTTCTTGGACGCCTTCTGGCGCTTGACCTCCCAAGGAACCAATCCGTTTCACCGTCCTGTTGCCGCCCATTCGGACGTAGGGGCAGGCCCCCGTGCCTGCCCTGGGACGCGTCAGCGTCCCATTTCCGGAAGAGGGCCGCTGGCGCGGCCCTCGGGCAGGCACGGGGGCCTGCCCCTTACGCCAGAACTGATCCTGGGCGTCCGGTAGTCCCGCGTGCGGGTTGGAGGAGCTTGCCACCCGCTACGGCACGATGACCGCCGGCACCCGGTGGACGTCGAAGAGGGCGTTGAACGCGGGCAGGTCCTGGTCGAGGACGGCGCGCATCTCGGCCGCTTGCGCCTGCCAGGCCGCGTCGAGGTCGGTGAAGCGCGCCCGCGCGCCCGCGGTCAGCGGCGGATCCGAGGCGTCGACGCTCTCGAGCAGGAAGAGCAATTGCGAGCTGAGCGCCGGCGGGAAGTTGATGACGTCCTGGAACGTCTCGTGGCGACGCTGCACCAGCTTCTCCTCCCAGGCGTCGATACGCTCCGCCAGGGCTTCGCCCGCCGTGACGATCTCGGCGGCGCCGGCCCACTCCCGGTCCCGCGCGCGCTCGACCAAGTCATTGACCTGGCGGCGGACCTCGGCGAGACGGTTGACGGCGGCGTGGACCTCGTCGAGGCGCTTGCGGATCGCCGCGGACAGCTCCTGCTGCGCCGCGAACGCCTCGGGCGTGTGCGGACGACGGGGGTCCGGCCGCACCTCGAGCGGACGCTCGATCTGCTCCGAGCCGGCGGTCAGCCGTACCCGGTACGTCCCAGGCGCTACCCGGTAGCGGCTCCCCCCCATCGTCAGCAGCTCCGGCACCTCGGTGACCCGTTCGCGCCGCAGGTCCCAGGCGAAACGGTTGAGCCCAGCCGCGGCCGGCAGCGGCGGGTCCGGCCTTTCGCCGCGCCGCTCGCGTCCGTCCTTCGGCCGCTCTTCCTTCTTGCTCGAATAGGAACGGATCACCTCGCCCGCAAGATCGAGGACGTCGAGCGTGACGACGAGCTCCCCTGCGTTCTCGTCCCCTTCTTCTTCTGCCTCCGTTTCTTCATCTTCATCTTCATCTCTCCCCTCTTCCTTTTCCTCTCCTTCCCCCTCCTCTTTGCCGGGCTCCGCGAACAGCGACTCCGCAAGGTAGTAATAGAGAACCGCTCCGTCCGGCGGATTTTCCCCCCTCGTCGCCGGCTCCTCGTCGTCCCCGTCACCGCCGCCGGGCCATGACACGCGATAGGCCTCCCGCGGCCGGAACAGCCACGCGGTGCTCGCCGCGACCGCATCGCCGAGCTGACGCAGGGGCGAGAGGTCGTCGAGGATCCAGAACGACCGCCCCTGCGTCGCGGCGACGAGGTCGCCGTCGCGGATCGTCAGGTCGGTGATCGGCACCACCGGCAGGTTGAGCTGGAAGGGCTGCCAGCGCACGCCGTCGTCGAGCGACAGGTAAAGCCCCGCCTCGGTGCCGGCGAAGAGCAGGCCGGCGCGTACGGGGTCCTCGCGCACCACCCGCACGAAAGCCTCCTCGCCGATTCCGTCGACCCGCCGCGTCCACGTGACGCCGTAGTCGTCCGTGCGGTAGACGTGGGGCGAGAAGTCGCCGAACTTGTAGTAAGTCACCGCGAGATACGCCCTGGCCGGATCGTGGGGCGAGACCTCGATGGCGTTGACCTGGGCGGCGCCGAGCCCTTCCGGGGTGACGTTCGTCCAGTTGGCGCCGCCGTCGCGGCTCAAGTGCATGAGGCCGTCGTCGGTGCCGGCCCAGAAGGTGCCGGGCTCGTGCGGCGACTCGACGAAGGAGAAGATCGTGTTGTAGGTCTCGGCGCCGGCCGCCTCGTTGGTGATCGGGCCGCCGCCGGTGCCCTGCTTGTCCTCCTCGTCGCGGGTCAGGTCGGGGCTGATGGCCCGCCAGCCCACGCCGCGGTCGCGTGAGCGCAGCACCACGTTGCCGGCGTGGTAGACCACCGCCGGGTCGTGGGGCGAGACGGCGACCGGGGCGTTCCAGTTGAAGCGGTAGGTCAGGTCCTTGGGATCGGTGCCGAGCCCCAGGTAGGGGTAGGCCATGATCGCCCGCTCCTGGCGCGTCTCGACGTCGTACTCGGTGATCAGCCCCTGGTAGCAGCCGGCGTAGACGAGCTTGGGCGAGCGCGGGTCGAAGGCGACGTGGGCGCTCTCGCAGCCGCCCACGGGGTGCCAGTCCTCGCGGCCGATGCCGCGGCCCGGCGAACGGCTGGCGATGGCCACGGTCGAGTTGTCCTGCTGGCCGCCGTAGACCCGGTAGGGGAAGCGCGCGTCGGTGGCCACCCGGTAGAGCTGGGCGGTGGGCTGGTTGGCCTGGGTCGACCAGGTGGCGCCGCCGCTCATCGACACGTTGGCGCCGCCGTCGTTGCCGTTGATCATGCGCCGCGGCTCGTCCGGGTCGAGCCACAGGTCGTGGTTGTCGCCGTGGGGCGTGGCCACGCGGGTGAACGTCGTGCCGCCGTCGACCGAGCGCAGCAGCGGCGCGTTGGTCACCCACACGGTCTCGGGGTCGACGGGGTCGGCGAAGACCTTGGTGTAGTACCAGGCGCGCGCCCGCAGCACGCGCTCGGAATTGATCCGGCGCCAGGTCTTGCCGGCGTCGTCGGAGCGGAAGAGGCCCCCCTCGTCGGCCTCGACGATCGCCCACACGCGGTCGGGCCGCGCCGGCGAGACGGCGACGCCGATCTTGCCCATGAGCTCGGGCAGCCCGTCGGTGAGCTCCGTCCACGAGTCGCCGGCGTCGGTGGTCTTGTAGAGGCCGCTGCCCGGCCCGCCGCTCGTCACCCTCCACGGCAGGCGCTGGTGCTCCCAGAACGCCGCGTAGAGGATGCGCGGGTTGGTCGCGTCCATGGCCAGGTCGCCGGCGCCGGTGCGCTCGTCGACGAAGAAGACCTGGCGCCAGTTGAGGCCGCCGTCGAGCGAACGGTAGACGCCGCGCTCGGCGTTGGGAGCCCACAGGTTGCCCTGCGCCGCCACGTAGACGATGTTGGCGTTCTTCGGGTGGACGCGCAGGCGCGAGACGTGGCGCGTCGCCTCAAGGCCGAGGTGACGCCAGGTGCGGCCGCCATCGGTGGACTTGTAGACGCCGTCGCCGGAGGCCGTGGTCACCCCGCGCACGGCGGCCTCGCCCATGCCGGCGTAGACCACGTTGGGGTCCGACTCGGCGACCGCCACCGCGCCCACGGTGCCGGTCTTCGTGAAGCCGTCGGAGACGTTGCGCCAGGTCGTGCCGGCGTCCTCGCTCTTCCACACGCCGCCGCCGGTGGCGCCGAAGTAGAAGGTCAGGGGCTGGCCGCGCACGCCAGTCACCGCGGTCACGCGGCCGCCGCGGAACGGCCCGATCAGCCGCCACTTCATGCCTTGCAGGAGCTCCGGGCGCACCGGCGGCGCGACGTCCGACTCGCCGGCCGCGGCGAGCGGCGCGGGACGGGCCAGGAGCAGGAGGACGGACGCGGCGATCAGGACGACCGGACGGCGGACGGCGAGCATGGACGGGCTCCTTTGGCGGGATTCGGGCACGGATGACAGCCTAGCATTCCACGTCCCGGCATTCCACATCCCAGCATGGAAGCCGCCTTCTTTCGCCATCTCGCCTTTGACCGGCGCGCCCTTCGTGTGTAAGATGAAGCGGACCGACCGGTTGGAAGGTTGCTCGACCGGCGGCGCGAGGGGGCAGACCAGAGGAGCCAGGAATGTCGAAGCGGAAGATTCTGCCCGTGGCCGCCGTGTTGGCGGTGGCCGTGATCGCGACGGTGGTGGCGGCGGCCTCGAAGGTCGCGGACGTGCGGGAGCGCGGCGAGCTCGTGATGCTGTGCTGGCCGCACCAGGAGAGCGTCTTCGTGCGGCACATGGTCAACGAGCTGGGCCGCGAAGGGCTGAACGTGATCGGCGGCATCGACGTCGACGTGATGGAGCGTTTCGCGCGGCGGCTCGGCGTGAAGCTGCGCGTCCAGCCGGTGCGGCCCGATTTCGCGGCCCTGATCCCCGGCCTGCTGGGCGGGGAGGGCGACGTCATCGCGAGCTCGCTGTCGATCACCGCCGCGCGGGCGGAGCTGGTGGAATTCAGCACGCCCTACTTCAAGGTGCGCAAGGTGGTGGTGGCGCGCCGGGGCGCCGCGATCTCCTCGGTCGCCGACCTGGCCGGCAAGGTGGCGTCGGTGGCGCGCGGCACGAGCCACGAGGAGCAACTGCTGGCGCTGGGCTACGACGACCTCGAGATCCTGCCGGTGCAGTTCATGCTGGAGAACTACCAAGCGGTGGCCGAGGGCCGCTCCGACTTCACCCTCGTCGACTCGAGCTCGGCCAGGCGCGTGCTCGCCTACCCGGACCTCGAGGACAAGCTCGTGGTGGCGTTCACGTTCCCCGAGAGCGACTACTTCGGCTTCGCGCTGCCTCCCGGCAGCGAGCTTCGCGGCGTCCTCGACGAGCTGCTCGCCGAGATGCGGGCCAGCGGCGAGCTCGACGCGATCGTGGCCCGGCACGTCGATGCCGAGACCGCCGCGCAGGCCTCGGTGGCGGACTGGCGGCCGGAGTAGCGCACCAGCTCTCGACCGGGAGCGAGAGACGTTACAGCTCCCGTGCCACGAGCCGCTCGAAGCCGAGCGCCACGACCGAGTACGCGCGCAGACGCAGCGTCTCGCCGTAGCGCTTCGTGAGCGCGTCCCGGTAGCGGTGAAGCTGCGCCTCGGCGTCGGCGAGGCAGTCCTTGACGAGGCTGAGCTCCCCAAGGTCCTTGCGCTCCATGCGCCGTAGCTCCTCGCCGGTCTTGCCGAGCGCAGCGAGCTTCACGTACTTGAGCTCGAAGAGCAAGTCGAAGAGCACCGGCGAAGGACGATCGCGGCGCCGCAGCAGGCACAGGTCTGCGTAGCCCCGCCCCACCTCCGGCTCGGAGAACACCATATAGCTGATGTCGTTGAAGAGTAGCACATGGAACGCCATCTTGAGACCGTGCTCGTTCATCCAGACGTAGTCGCGGTTGCTCATCGCGGCGAAGACCTTCTCCTCCACGAAGGCGAGGAAGCCCTCGATCTCCCCGCGCTGCGTCAAAGCCCGCACCGGAGCATCCGCAGCGGTGCGATCCCTGCCCTCCGGCAGGAGGAAGCGGCGGATCTGCTCGGCGTAGAGCTTCTTCACCACCAGGTTCGGAGGCACGAGACGCAGCTTCTGGGTCCGGGTCTCTCCGGCCAGCGTGAGCATCCCGAAGTAATAGAGGTAGGAGGCCATGAAGGTGACGTCGTTCGCCGAAAGATCCATCATCTCGCTCAGGGTGAAGCGTCCGGCGAGCCTGTCGATCTCGATCGGCTCGTCGTTCTGGACGACGTCGAGGAGGGCCTGCTGGCCCGAGACGATCTGGCCGATGAAACGTAGCTTGTCCTCGTCGGCCGCGAGGTTGTCGTCGAGAAGCTGGCGCGGCGATTCCCGGTAGCGCTGGAGATGGTCGAGGAAATAGAGCGTCATGGTCGGGTTGTAGACCTGCTCCATCGAGCTGGGTGAGAATCGATAGCCGTTGTACCAATCGCGGATCGTCCTCCGAGCTTCTTCCACCGTCCACGCCGGGGCCTTCTCGTCCGCCGCTCGGATCCGCTCCAGGAGATCGACGATCTCTTCGGCCTTGAATCCGCAGAGGCTGTTCAGCTCGGGACGTTGATAGACGTCGACGAGGATGTTCATGCCGCTCGACAGGTCCGACATGACCACCGGTGAGATCCCGGTCACGAAGAGCCGCTCCAGCCCCTGGCCCTGGGTGGCGCCCTTGACCGCTTTCATCAGTTCTTTGTACGGACCCACACCGTGTACGAGGCCGCTGTAGACGCTCTCGTCGCGCACCATGACCTCGTTGGCGAAGTTGTCGTATTCGTCGATCAGCAGGTAGAGGGGGTGCGCCGTCTCCCGGATGGCCCCGAGAATCTCCAGGAAGGTGTCCTTGGCGTTGTCGCGGATGGTGATCGCCGGCAGGTGCTGGCGGTAGTAGCGCAGGAAGTTGCGCAGCGCCGTATTGACGTAGCCGTTGAGCGCGGCGGTGATCTCCGCGACCGAACCGCTCGGCGAGACCCAGGAGAAGTCCCATTGGAGAACGAAGTAGCGGTGGGCGTTTGGCGTGGGGTCCTGGCCGATTGCGAGGCGGCCGAAGAGCTCCTCGTGCTCGTCCGCGGTCCGCAGGTCGTAGTAGGCAGCCAGAGTCTGAAGCCACAACGACTTGCCGAAGCGACGCGGACGGATGAAGAGGAGGTTCTCACCGAGGCTTTCGACGCCGCGGATGTGAGACGTGCGGTCGACGTAGGCGCGGCCGGTCTTGATGATTCGCGAGAAGTCGGCGATGCCGTACGGGAGCTCGAGCATGGATCCTCAGCAGTCGTCTTCCAAGGACGATCCTACCACGGGTGGCCCGATGCCCTCTCACGGCCAGTCAAGCGTCACGAGCCGTCGGCTGCGGAAACGCAGCGCCCGTCCGCTGACGGGATCGCGGAACGTCAACGCCGACGCCACCAACCGCAGCGGACGCCCGAAGTCCGGCGGCGACTCCGGCAGCAGCTCGGGATAGTAGCGGTCGCCGACGATCGGAAAGCCGAGGGACGCCAAGTGGAGACGGAGCTGGTGCTTCTTGCCCGTCGACGGCACCAGCCGGAAGAGGCCGCGGCCGTCGCGCCAGTCGACGAGCTCGACCAGCGTCCGCGCGTTGACCGGCCCGGGGACGATCCGCATGCGGAACCACGGCTCGCCGCGCACGATCCGGCTCGCCACCTCCCACGTCCGCCGCTCCGGCTCCTCGGGGACCGCGGCCACGGCCAGGTACTCCTTCTCCACCCGCCCTTCCATGAAGAGCCGGGCGTAGAGTCCGCGGACGCCGGCGTCGACGGCGAACAGCACGAGACCCGCGGTGTCGCGGTCGAGCCGGTGGACGGCCTGCAGCGCGTCGAGGCCGGTGCGCCGCCGCAGGCGGTAGGTCAGGCATTCGTTGACGTAGGGACCGCCGGGGGTCACCGGCAGGAAGTGCGGCTTGTCGGCGACCAGGATGCGCTCGTCCCGGTAGACGACGTCCTCGGCGAACGGCACCGCCGGCTCCTCGGCCACGGCGCGGAAGTAGCGCACCCGGGCGAGCGGGCGATAGGCCGTGTCCTCGCTCACCCGCTCGCCGTCGTCGAAGGTGACCGCGCCGGCGGCGAGCCGCGTCCTCCAGACGTCGGCGCCGACGTGCGGGAAACGCCGCACCAGGTGCTCGTACACCGTCGCCGGCGGCTCCGCGAGCCGCGGCAACGTGGCATAGGACGGCGCCGGCGCGCGGCTGGCTTCAGACATTCGAATCATGGTTGTGGTGCAGGCGTCCCGCCGTGCCCGCATTGTAATAGGGTGCCTCCCATGGCAAGGAAGAAGCCACCGCCCCGCGACCCTCAACTGGAGCTCGCCGGCGCGCTCTGCGTCGCCTTCGTCAACACCGGCGGCGCCCGG
Source organism: Thermoanaerobaculia bacterium (assembly GCA_036397835.1). Taxonomy (GTDB): domain Bacteria; phylum Acidobacteriota; class Thermoanaerobaculia; order Multivoradales; family J023; genus DASWIG01. The sequence continues at coordinate 3,261 of DASWIG010000050.1, read as the reverse complement.
GACAACAACCGCCAGCAGGGCGTCAAGAGCTACGCCGAGCTGGTGGCCTGGGGCCAGCAGGCCGGCGTCCTGTCGACGAACGAGGCCGAGCGCCTGCGGCGCGTGGCCTCCGAGCGTCCCGAGGACGCGGAGGCGGTCTACGCCCAGGCCGCGAAGCTGCGCTACGCCCTCGCCCGAATCTTCATCGCCAGGTTCATGGATCGGAGCCCGGACGACGCGGACCTCGGGACCGTCAACGCGGCCGTCGCCGAGGCGACGCGGGTCCTGCGTCTCGTGCCCCAGGACTCGGGAGTGGCCGTCGGCTGGAGCGGCGAGGACGACGCCCTCGACCGCATGCTCTGGCCCGTCGCCTTTTCGGCCCTCGAGACCCTGGTGGCGATCACCGGACATCCTCACGTGCGCCAGTGCGCCGCCAAGGGATGCTATCTGTATTTCCTCGTCCGCAGCGGCTCGCGCAAGCGGATATTCTGCTCCACCGTCTGCGGCAACCGCGCACGTTCCCTCGATTATTACTTCCGGAAAGGCCGCGCGGTACGAGAGCATGAGATCCGTGAAGCGGGAGGCAAGAAAAGGCGGCCGAAGAACTCGTCCTAGATAGTCGGATTGCCGTCATCGAGGAGGGATACCGGCAAGCACAACTTACGCTTGGCGGCATCGACGAGGAATACCGGCAAGCACAACTTGTGCTTGACGTCACCGTCTGGAGATACCGGCAAGCACAACTTGTGCTTGACGTTACGACCTGGAGATACCGGCAAGCACAAATTGCGCTTGACGTTACCGTTTGGAGATACAGACAAGCACAACTTGCGCTTCACGTCATCGTCCGGAGATACAGACAAGCACAACTTGCGCTTGACGTCACTGTCCTAAGATACCGGCAAGCACAAATTACGCTTCACGTCATCGTCTGGAAGTACAGGCAAGCACACTTTGCGCTTGACGCCACCGTCTGGAGATCACGTCAAGCTTAGCTCTCTCCGAGGACGTCCGGACTCGCCCGATAGCGCGTGCCGCGCTTCTCCCCCCTCCGCTCCACCTCGCCGAAGCTCACCAGCTCGCGGATCGCCTCGTTCCACTGCGCCGCCGACAGATCGTCGAGCTCGGCGAGGACGTCGGCGCGGGCGTGCCAGCCGGGACGCTCGCGCAGCCAGCCGAGGATCCGCTCGGCGGGCGTGGCGCCCGCGGGCTCGAAGACGCCGTCCAGCCACTCGAGCTCGGCCGGTTTGTCCGCGTCCTCGTCGTCGCCGTACGGCGGCCCTTCGGGCTCGGCGACCTGCAGGAGCGCGGGCTCCGGCAACGGGTACGTGTCGTCCTCGGGCGGACGGGACGGGAACGCCAGGACGGTCGCGACCTTCGCGGGCTCGCCACCCTAGCTAGCTAGTAGCTCGCGGCGCCAGAATCGTGTATGCTCTGCCCGGAGAGCCGTGCGGATATGCCCCCCGAAGGTGGGAGAACGTCTGCCCGCGGCGCCGGAAGGACTAACTTTGAGTCTGAGATCGACTCTTCTGCTCGTCTGGGAAGCTGCGAGGGAGTTCCTTCCCCCGATTCAGTCCGTTAAGAGCTACGGCCATGCGATGTTGGCCGCGGCTTCGTTCAATGTGTTCTATCTGACAAGATGTTTCGACAGGAGAAGATCATGCCGACGGTGTTCGTGAGCCACTCATCGGAAGATGCACACTTCATCGAGCAGCAGATAGTGCCACTGCTCAAGTCTCGTAACTTAAACGTTTGGTACTCTGCAGAGTCAATCCAAACAGCGGAGGAATGGGAGCGCGCGATCAGGCGTGGCCTTGAGGCGAGTGATTGGTTCCTCGTGGCATTGTCTCCGCGTTCGGCCAAGTCAAAGTGGGTTCGAAGGGAGACCGGATGGGCGTTTGCCAATCGTGAGGGCCGTATAGTTCCCATCCTCATCGAAGCGTGCGACCCAAACGATCTTCACATCGGACTGAACGAGCTGCAGTTTGCCGACTTTCGCCGAGATCAACAGAAAGGCGCAACCCGCCTCCTCAGTGCCTTCGACTCAGCACCCTCTGCAGTTGCTGGTGGCACCCCTGGTGCTCCTGAGGAAGGCTCCGCGCCGCGTCCCGACAACTTTCCCCTTAAGGCGCTCGCGCATACCCAGATGCTTCGGGGTGATTTCGATGAAGCCATCGTCGAGCTGGACGGCGCTTTGGAGCTGGTTCCCACGGATGCTGGCGCGTACGTCCTGCGCGGAACTTGTCACCTCGCGAAGTCAGCTTGGGATGCCGCGATTGGGGACTTCACTAATGCCCTGGCTGGCGATCTAAACCCGATTGTTCGGTCTCTTGCATACATGTACCGGGGCCGGGCGAATGGCGCGAAGAATGACGACCGAATGGCCGTGGCCGATTGCAATGAGGCACTTCGAGCGGACCCGGACAACGCGGATGCCTACGTTCTCCGCGGCAAACTGCGGAGGAGGGCGCTAGAGCGTGAGGGCGCTGTCGCGGACTTCAGCGAGGCGCTCAAGCTCAAACCGACCGCGGCCGAAGCGTTTCTTCAGCGGGCGCAGGTCTTTGCTGAACTTGGCGAAATCGGAAAGGCAAAAGTCGACTATGCCGCGGCCGTAGAGCTCGACGCGACGTTTGCTGAGAAGGTGCCCGTTCACCTCAGCGACCGCGCGCCGTCACATCTAGACACCGCTCGCATCGAAGAGGCACGACGCAGCTTGCGAGCTATTGGGTTCTTGACCCAGATGGATCAGATGGCCCCCGCGGCGAAGGCTAGAGCTCTTTCCGAGCTCATGACCGTTGGTTTCCCCAAGGTGATGTCGGATTTAGACTACCTCACCACTAACCTTCCCAAAGAGTCAGCAGAATATAAAGCCGCTGTGCTACTGAATGACGTAGCAAAAAAGGCCGGTCTCAAGATGTGAGAATAATCGGATCCAGTTTCCCTTCGCCGACGGCTGCCTCGACGCGCCAGATCTTGCCCGCGAAGTCCCCAACCGGCGCCGACCTCGACGTCGTACCTCCTCCGACGGCTTCCGCCGCCCCGCAGCGGTGGTGGACCAAGTGGCCCGCCAGGTGCTCGCGGTGGTGGCGGTGGGCGTCGCCGGAGAGGTCGGGGGGCAGCTCGGCGAAGGCGGGGCGAGCAGCTGCGCGTAGTTGGCCGGCGTCGGCGGCACGTTGCGCATGTTGACCACGTTGAGCTCGGCGATGTCGACGGCGAGCTCCATGGTCGGCGAGCAGAAGAGCACGGGCAGGCGGGCGTCGCGGAAGGCCTCCTCGCGCTGCT
>DASWIG010000049.1:0-15812 GCA_036397835.1 Thermoanaerobaculia bacterium | reverse complement strand
CGCCCGCTCGCCGGCCTTCAGCGGCGCGTCGCCGCGGCCGGCGAGACGCGCCGCCACCGCCCGCTGCACCGGGTCGCCGGCCAGCAGCGCCGCCGCCGTGTCGGCGAGCTCCACCGGCGCGCCGTCGCCGCGACGCTCGGGGATCCGGTAAGCGTCGCCCCACCACTCGCGGGACTTTTCGGCCGCCCACACGGCGGAGCGGTCGAGGTGGCAGGTGGTGCAGGCGTTGGGGCGGGCGGCCTCGGCGTCGGCCGCCGGGTCGGGATTCTCGATGCGGTGGCTGCGGTGGATCTCCAGCACCCCGTAGACCATGCGCGGCATGTGGCACTCGTAGCACAGCGAGCCCGAGCCCTCGGGCTCGTGGCGGGTATGCGCCTTGACGTCGGCCGTCAGCTCCCGGTGGCAGCCGGCGCAGGCGGCGTTGGACCGCATCGCCGGCTCGAGCTGGCCGCGCACGTCGCCGCCGTGCATCGCGTGGCAGGAGAGGCAGGTCAGCTCGCCCTTCTGATAGCAGGGCGAGGCCACGATCCCCTGGTACTCGTAGGCCGTCAGCCGCGGCGTGCCGTCGTCCCAGAAGCGGCGGGCGAACATGTCGGGCATCGGGGGCGGTCCGGGCGTCCCGCGGGTCACCGGCGCGACCGACGCGGTGAGCGTTTCGCCGGCACGGTAGACGGGGCCGTCGATCATCCAGTCGCGGATGGTGTCGGGCGGATCGGGCAGCCGCTGCCCGTGGCACTGGCCGCAGACCTCGACGCTGCGCTCCTTGGCGAGCTTGGCCGGATTGACGATCGTCGGGTCGTCGCCGCCGTTGGTGTGGAGCAGGTAGCGCCGCAGGGGGTCGCGGTTGCGGCGCGCGTGCTCGCCGGCCGGCGCGTGGCACGCCTCGCAGGCGATGCCGAGCTCGGCCACCTCCGACGCGTAGCGGTGGACGGCGGAGCTCACCGCCTCGCCGCGCCGGGCCCGGGCGTCGAGCTCCTGGTAGTTCATCCAGCCGGGCCGTGGTCCCGTGTTGTGGCAGAAGATGCAGTTCTGGTTCCAGATCGCGGGCTGCGGATCGTAGGCCTGGCCGTCGTGTCCCAGGAAGGCGCCGTTGAGGTGGATCCAGCGCGCTTCGCCGACGTGCCAGAGCACGGGGAGGCGGTAGTAGTTCTCGCCCGGCTCGGCAGCCGGCGCCTTCGTGAAGTACTGCTGGTAGCGCCGCGAGCCCACCGTGCGGTGGACCTCGGAGGTCCAGACCGGCTCGCCATCGCGACGCAGCTCGATGAAGAAGCGGCCGTCCTCGCGATAGGGCCGGGCCGTGACCTGGCGGCCGGCGGCGTCGAGGAAGCCGAAGACCAGGCGTCGGCCGTCGAAGACGCCGAGCACGGTCTCGGGCGTCGCCTCCTGGGTCATCGTGCGGTGGAAGGTGCGGTGCCAGGAGGCGTAGTGGTCGGGATGGCACGACTCGCAGGTCGTCGAGCCGGCCCACTCGGCCTCGCGGTGGGGAAACGCCGTGGCGAGGTCGTCCTCGTAGAGACGCGGCGCCAGCCACCAGGCACCGCCCAGGGTGCCGGCCGGCAGAGCCGCGATGAGGACGACGGCGAGACCCGCTTTCGACATTGCGCGGCGATTCTAGCCGATCGCTGGGAAGTCAGGGTGCGAGCACCCAGCCCCGCTTCCCTCATCGTCTCGTTCAGGCCGGGGATTTGTCCCCGGCCTTGCGGCGCAGGGTCAGCTACTAGGGAAGGCGGATGGCGCCACGGGTAAGCAAGCTGTAAAATTCCGCGCGGAGAGCGACGAGGATGGCCGCGGACAAGAGTGGTTGGGGCAAGGCCGCCGCGGCGGCCGCGTTCGGCGTCCTGCTCCTGCTCCTCGCCGAGGGGCTGGCACGGCTCTTCCACGAGCCGGCGCCGGTGCGCCGCGTCTACGATCCGTTCGCGCACCGGATCCCGCAGCCCGGGCTGGTCGACACCTTCGCCGGCGTCGACGGCGAGCGGGTCACGGTGCGGCTCAACGAGCTCGGGATGCGCGGCCCGGCGGCCGCCGCGGACGCCGGGACGCTGACCCTGGTCTTCCTCGGCGGCTCGACGACCGAGGGCTACGCCTACGAGCTCGAGGCCACGTTTCCCGAGCTGATCGCCCGCGAGCTCGAGCGTCGCGGCCGCGGGGCGGTGCGGGCCTTCAACGCCGGCATGTCGGGCGCCACCACGGGCACCAGCCTCGGCCGGCTCCAGCACCAGGTCCTCGACCTCGGGCCCGACCTGGTGGTCGTGATGCACGGGATCAACGACCTGGTCTGGGGCTTCCATCCCGCCTTCCGCGCCGACGGCCGCCACCTGCCGCGTCCGCCGGCTGCGGACGCGCGTCCCCGCAGCTATCTCCTCGACTGGCTGCGTCGGCGGCGGTGGCTGTGGCCGCGCGAAGACCCTCCCGTGCCCGATTACGAGCTCCGGGACTTCGCCGAATTCCCGGCCCGGCGCGTCTTCGCGCGCAACCTGCGGTCGATGGCGGCGATCGCCCGCGCGCACGCCGTGCCGATCGTCTTCCTCACCCAGCCCACGATGTACGGCAAGACGCCCGACGCCGAGCGTTTCGTCATGACGCGGACGCTCGCCGGCACCGGCCGGGTGCCCGACGTGGCCACGCTGGCCCGCGGCATGGAGGCGATGAACGCGACGACGCGGGAGGTGGCGGCGAGCTTCGAGGACGGCGTGTACGTCGTCGACCTCGCGGCCGTCCTGCCGCGGACCTGGGACCTCTTCTACGACGAGTGCCACTTCACCCGGCTCGGCAACGCGCGGGTGGCCTCCGAGCTGGCGCCGGCGCTCGAAGACGCAGTCGCTGGAAATCCATTTCGCTCTGAGATAGGCCGACCGAAGGAGGTCAAATGACGGAGCTCTCGAAGGCCGTATACGTGCTTCTCGCCATGGCTGCGATTATTTTGATCCCTGCGGCAATCACGCTGAGCACCGTAGAGGATCCCGGAACGCTCGAAATCACGAGCAGTGATCCGACGCCCCTCGGTTACACTTGGAGTCTGCTCCTCTTCATCGTCCCTTTGGTAACGATCTCTTTGTGGTTCCGCCGTCGCCCGGAGTACGCCTTCCAGCGGAAGTCATTCTGGACCACCATTGCCCTCTTGGTGCCGCTGGGGTTCGTGCTCGATCTGCTTTTTGGCAACACCTTCTTCGACTTCCCCAACCGCGGCGCCGTCCTTGGGATCGGAATCCCCGCGGTCGGCGGCGAGGCGATCCCGATCGAAGAGTTCGCCTTCTACCTCACCGGCTTTCTCGTCGTCCTGCTTCTGTATATCTGGAACGACGAGTACTGGGTCGCGGCCTATAACGTCGACTACGGGCAGGAGGCGCCCAAAGTCCGGAAGCTCGTGCAGTTCCACTTCCCCTCGATTTGCGTTGGCGTCGTTCTACTCGTGACCGCGGTCGTCTACAAGAAGCTCTTTTCGGAGGTCCCGGAGGGTTGGCCCTGGTACTTCACTTACCTCATCCTTGCCTCGTTCATACCTTCAGCGGGCTTCCTGCCTTCAGTGCAACGGTTCGTCAACTGGCGGGCCTTCAGCCTCACGTTCTTCATGATCCTGCTGATCAGCCTGCTGTGGGAAGCGACCTTGGGCGTGCCGTATGGCTGGTGGGGCTACCACCACGGGGTGATGATGGGTATCTTCATCGGCGCCTGGCGCGAGCTGCCCCTCGAGGCTGTTCTGGCGTGGCTGGCGGTCACCTACACCACGGTGATCGTCTTCGAGGTCGTCAAGGTCTGGCAGGCCTCGGGCAAGTCCGCCCGCTCCGCCTTCTTTGGATAGTCGCGAAATCGCCCGGACAGGTCAGACGACGCTCGCGGGTTTGGTTAACATCGAGAGATGAAAAAGATCATCGCCGTTCTCGTCGGTCTGTTCGCGGCGCTGGGGACGATCGGATCCCCGGAGCCGGAGGCGGACAAAGGAGCCGTCGTCCGCATCCTGACTCCGCCCGGCATCGAGCTGCGAGGCCGCTCCGAGGTCGAGACCCTCGCCATCGATCCCGAGATCCGCGAGATCGTGGTCTTCGTGGACGGCGAGGAGGCGGCGCGGCGCGGCCGTCCGCCGTGGAACGTCAAGGTCGTCCTCGCCGACCCGCCGCGCGAGCAGACGGTCGAGGTCAAAGCCTACGGCGACCGCGGCCGCGAGCTCGGCAGCGACCGCGTCGTCGTCAACCGCCGGCCCATTGCGTTCCGCGTCCGCATCACGTCCATCCGAAGCGACGCGGAGGACGGCACTCTCCACGTCGAAGCCGACGTCTCGGTGCCCCATGACGCGACCCTGGACTCCGTCGACTTCTACCTCGGCGAGGACAAGGTCGCCACCGTGAGCGCGCCTCCCTTCACGGCCACGATCCCGGCGGGCGCCGGGAGCTTCGTGCGCGCCGTCGCCACGCTGCGCGGCGGGCGGACGAGCGAGGACGTCGAGGTGCCGGGCGCGTCCGCCGTGACCGAGGAGATCGACGTCAACCTGGTGCAGGTCCAGGTGCTGGCGACGCGCGAGAACGGCGCGCCGGTGACCGATCTGCGCCGCGAGGACTTCGAGGTCCTGCAGGGCGGGCAGGCGCGGCAGATCGAGAGCTTCTATCCGGCTCCGGACGTCGCCCTCGTCCTCGGTCTGGTGCTCGACTCCTCGGGCAGCATGCGCGACGCCTGGTCCACGACGCTGGCTACCGCCAAGCAGTTCCTGCGCCAGACGATCGGCGAACGTGACCGCGCCTTCCTCGTCGACTTCGACGAGCAGCTCCGCCTCGCCCACGGCCTGACCGGCGACCTCGGCGAGCTCTACGAGGCGCTCGACGCGCTCGAGCCCGAGGGCGGCACCGCGCTCTACGACTCGATCCTCTTCTCGCTCCTGCAATTCGAGGCCCAGCCGGGACGCCGCGCCCTGGTGGTGCTGACCGACGGCTACGACTCACGCAGCACCACGGACGAGCGCCATGCCGTCGAGTTCGGCCGCAAGCTCGGCGTGCCGGTCTACGTCGTGGCCTTGCCGTCCGGCGGCGGACCGGGCGACGTCGCCGTCCACGCGCTCAAGCTCGTCACCGACCCCACGGGAGGACGCCTGCTGCGCGTCGGCTCCGCGGGCGGGCTCGAGCGCGCCTTCGCCCAGATCGCGGCCGAGCTGCGTCACCAGTACGTGCTGACCTGCTACACCGACGAGCTGCCCGGCGACGGCCGACGGAAGATCACGGTACGGCTGAAGGACCGCAAGGACGTGGAGGTGCGGGCGGTTTTCGCCTGGGATCAGATGAGCTGATGAGGAAGCTCAACTCGGCAGCGACCGCCTCAAAGGCGCCGGCGATCGCGGATTCCTTGTGGGCGCAGCGCCGCTAGCCGCCGCGAAATCGAATCCCGGAGCGATTCCTTGCGTAGACTTCACGGTCGAGTCCTCCTTGGTGCGGAAACCGCGACGATGTTACCCCATACCCTCGACGAAAACCGCGACGCGCCGGAGACGCAGGCGTGAAGGCGCGCCTGCTCCGGTTCCTGCGCGTCAGCGAACAGCCCGATCCGCCGCCCGGCGCGGGCGAGGACCTCGCCGTCTTCCGCGCGTCGCGGCGTTACCTCTGGCTCAGCGTCCTGGCGTGGATTCCCAAGCAGCTCTGGGCGGTGGCCGGCCTGGTCTTCGCCCTCGCCTTCTTCGGGACGATCGACACGCCGTTCTTCGAGGCCGAAGGGTGGGAGCGCTTCATGGAGGTCATGGACGGAATCCGCTTCGAGGTCGGAGGCTGGACCCTCAGCGTCGCCATGACCTTCGAGCTCTTCGAGCTCGGGGCGGTCGCCCTGTTCGCCGCGCAGCTCGCCTTCAGCGGCGCGACGCTCCTTCTCGCCTGGGAGCTTCGCTGGTACATGGTGGGCGACGATGCCCTGCGCATCCGCGAGGGCTTGTGGACCGTGCGCGAGCAGACGATCACCATCGCCAACGTCCAGAAGATGACCATCCACCAGACGCCGCTCCACAAGCTCTTCGGCGTCGCCGACCTCGAGGTCCACACCGCCGGCGGCGGCTCCGGCGTCAAGGACGACGACAAGAAGCAGGGGGCGCAGCCGTTCCACGTCGCGCGCTTCCGTGGCCTGGAGGACGCCGAGACCCTGCGCGACCGCATCCGGGCGCGGCTGGTGCTCCACCGGGGCACCGGCCTCGGCGACGCCGACGAGGACGCGGACGTCCCCGAGCGGCACCCCGGAGGTGAAGAGCGCGCCGTGGCAGCGCGGGCCCTCCTCGCGGAGACCCGCGCCTTGCGCCGGGTAACCGCTTACTTTTTTCAGCGGTGCAAACGACGGCCGTCGCGTGTCGAAGAGGCCCGCCCGAACACGAACCGCTGATAGGCCAGCGAGACGACGAGCAGCGAGACCGCGAGGCCCACCAGCGAGGCCACCCGGTAGAGGTCCGTCAGCTCGCCGAGGTCGTAGAGGAACGCCTTGCCCAGCGTCAGCACGAGGAAGGCGAGGCTCACCCAGCGCAGCGGCTTGATCCGTCCCGCCATGCCCACGGCCAGGAGCACCAGGGCGTAGACGGTCCAGGCGAGCGACATGGTCAGGTCGCGGGCCGGCAGGCGGTCGAAGGAGACGATTAGTTGCCGGCCGAGCGAGAAGTAGTCGAAGATCGCCAGGTTGATCCACACGAAGACGACGGCGATCGCCGCCAGGCCGCAGGCGCCGGCGGCCACCGGCCAGCCGCGGGCGTAGAGCGGCCGCTCCCAGGCGCGCCGCCGCGACGCCTCGAGCGGCGCCAGCACGCGGGCGGCGAGCACCAGGGCCGCGGCCGGCACCAGGTAGGTGTAGAGGAGCCAGTTGACCACCGGCCAGCCGCCCGCCGGGTAGTAACCGGGCACCGCCGGGTTCGCCACCAGCCGCACGCCGGCGGCGGCGAGCAGGGCGAGGCCGAAGTACTTGAGGCCGGCGTGGTCGAGACGCTTCCACAGGACGATCACCGCCAGACCCTCGAGGGCCCAGCCGAGGGTGATCCATTCCTTGTCGAGCTGGAGCGGGATGGCGACGCTGACGAACGCCAGGGTCACGGCGGCGAACCACGCCAGCCGGCTGCGGTCCATCGAATCGTCACCCGTCCTCAGGCGGCGGCTCTGCGACAACGCGGCGAGCGAGAGCCCCGCCAGGGCCACCGGCAGGATGCCGATGAAGGCGTCGCCGAAGGCGCGCACGAAGAGGGGACGCAGGGAGAGGAACCAGGCCGGGCCGGCCAACGCGGCGGCGTACCACGCCCACGGCCGGGGCCGGAACGCGCCGCCGGCGAGGAAGGGCCAGGCCGTGAACGCCACCGCCGCCGCCGCCTGCAGGGCGAAGCCGAGCAGGACGGCGTCCGCGTCGGCGAGGTGACCCGACGACGCGGTCCACAGCCAGTGGTCTACGGCGAGGACCGCCATGGCCGCGAAGTAGAGGCCGCCCGAGGGCAGACGGGTGGCGGCGAGCGCCACCAGCGCCGCCGCGGCGAGCGTGACGGCGTAGAAGGCCCAAGGCGCCAGCGTGTGGCGCGTCGCTTCGGTCGCGAGCAGGACGAGCAGCGTCAGCGGCAGGGCCGCGGCGGCGATCTCGAAGCTCCGCCCGCGGAGGACGAGCGCCGCGGCCTGGCAGGCGAGGGCGGCAGCGAGGGCGTAGACCAGCACCGTGACGCCGCCGTGGACGAGGAAGAACGCGCCGGCGCCCGTGCCCACCAGGACGGACGCGACCATGGCAAGCTCCTTCCCCTGCCTGAAGAGGAGGACGGCGAGGACGGTCCAGCCGCAGATCCACGGCCAAGGCGAAGGCTCGCGAAGGCCGAGCGGCACGACGACGAAGAGCAGCAGGAAGCCGAGGGCGGCGACGCGCTCGGCGCTGGTGACCGGGCCGTCAGCCGTGCCCTTTCTCTTCTCGAGCTCCCAGAAGAGGTGGAAGGCGAGCGACAGCACCACGCCGGCGACGACGCCTTCCCAGACCGGGACTTCGTCGAAGCTCCTGACCACCACACGCACCCACCAGACCATGACCGCGGCCACCGAGGCGGCGGCGGCCGCCACGCCGAAGAGCGGCCGGCCCTGCCGGCGCGCGATCCAGCGCGCCAGCAGCGAGAGCAGGAGCAGCAGCGCGGCCAGGGGGTAGAGGTGGGCTCCGAGGTCGGCGTTGCCCGCGAAGTAGAACGTGAAGGCGAAGGGCACGAGCACGCCGGCGGCCTGCACGAGGGCGGCGCGCCGCCCCGCCGCGGCATAGAGCCCGGCGAAGACCGCCAGCACCGCGAGACCCAGCAGGGCGCTCTCCGGCCCCATGCGGCCCACGATCCAGGACGCCTGGTAGATCGTCGTGACGGCCAGGCTGAGCGCCGCCAGCAGCGTCCAGCCCCGGCGCAGGGCGAGCACCAGCACGCCGAGGTTGAGGAGCAGCAGGTAGCCGAAGAGGGTGATCGGCCGGTCCTGGGCCGCGGTCAGGAACGCCGGGGCCGCGAAGCCCCCCGCCAGGCCGAGGACGGCGATCACCCGCGAGGCGTGGCGCCAGGAGAGGGCGCCGCAGGCGAGGGTGACGAGCACCATGAGCGCGAAAGCGAAGGGCGCGCCGATCAGGGCGTAGAGCGTGCGGGCGGCCCACACGGCGCCGTAGAGCAGCACCACGCCGGCGCCGGCGAGGGCGTCGGCGGTGGCCTCGTAGCGGTGCTCGCGGCGGCGCAGGCTCTCCGAGCCCACCAGGCAGCCGAGCCCGGCGAGGACCGCCGCCGCGACCCGCACCGGCGGCGGGACGAGCCCTTGCTCGATCGAGTACTTCAGGAAGAGCAGGCCGGCCAGACCGAGCACCGCCGCGCCCACCACCGCCGCGCCGCGCACGCCGATCCAGCGCTCCCAGTCGATGCGCGGCGGCGCCGGCGCCGGGGCGGGCGGCTCGGGGGTGGGCGCCGGCGGCTCCGGAGGTGGCGGCAGGGGCGCTTCGATCGCCGGCTCCACGGGCACGGTCTCCTCGGGCGCGGGCGGAGCCTCTTCGGGAAGCGGCGGCGTCGTCTCCACCGGCGGCGGAACGGTCCGCGCCGCCGCTCTGCCGGCCACGCGGAGCTCGGTGAGCCTCAGGCTGACCTCCGTGAGCCGCGTCTCGATTCCGCGCAGACGGCGGCTCACGCGGTACAGCCACCCGAAGGAGACCGCGAGGAGGACGAAGAGAAAAGCGGAGAAGCACTCCATGAGCACCCCGTGAGCCGTCGCTCAGTCTGAAGCCCGGAGCGGGGATTCTACCCGAGGACGCCGCAGCCAGAAGCTGGCGAGCGTGCCCCGGAAGCAGTACCGGGAGATCATGGGGCTCGACGACGCACCCGGACCCGGCGGCGACGATCATCCGGTGTCCTCGGCGATTCACCTCCGCGTCCCGGAGGGACGCCCGCGTATAGCGCAGGGTTTCAACCCTGCGTGCGAAACGGAAAACCGCGGTCGCAACCGCGAACCCCCGAAGCACAGGGTTTAACCCTGCGTCTCCCCCGGGGCACAGGGTTTAACCCTGCGTCTCCCCCGAAGCACAGGGTTGAAACCCTGTGCTAGACGCGGTCGCCCCTTCGGGGCGAGGACGACGCTCCGCGTCGCGAAAGACGCCGCACGTCCTCGGCGATTCACCTCCGCGTCCCGGAGGGACGCCCGCGTATAGCGCAGGGTTTCAACCCTGCGTCATTCCAGGGCGCAGGACTCAATCCCACAGATAACGCGGATCGTATTCGACGCCATGCCGATCGAGCAGGTCGACGAGCTCTTCCTTGAACGAGAGCTCGCGGTGATGAGCCTCCTGGTTGCGGATGTACGCAATCACGTCATCGACCTCCGACCCCACGGAGAACCCGCCATAGCCGTCCTGCCAGTAGAGCGCTTTCGTGGTCCTGAGCCGTCCCTTCGCCCATTTCGACGAGATCCCTTTGATGTCCTGAACCATCTTCGACACGGAAATCGACGGACGGAACCGTGCCAGGATGTGGACGTGATCCATCACTCCCCCGATCTCGATACATATGCCCCGTCTCTTTCTGATGATCCCACCGATGTAGCGGTAAAGGGGCTCTCTCGCCTCAGGAGTGATGAGAGGCTCACGCTCCTTGGTGCTGAAGACGATGTGGTAAAGGAAGTAAAGGAAGTGGGTATGACTGCTCATGTACAAGTCCTTTCACTACGATGGTTGGTTCCAGGCCACCCTGGGTTGAAACCCAGGGCTGGACGCGGTCGTCCCTTCGGGACGAGGAGGGGGCGCCCGATCTTACCTTGAGTGAGCTCTGGCTACTTCTCACAGGCCAACCAACTTTAGTCAACAAAACGACGGATTCGGGACGCGCTTCGCGCGAAGGGTCAAGGGGTCAAGGATCAAGGCTGGCGGCGGGGACTGCGCACACAGCGAAAGCCGATGGTGGGTCCTCTACCCGAGGACGCCGCAGCAGCCACCAGCTCGCGCCCGCCAGCAAGGCCACGAGCGGCGCCAGGCTCAGCACGCTGTGCGGGAAGAGGAGCTCCCCGAGGTTGAAGGAGTTCCAGCGCACCGGCGGGGAGCCGGGCCGGAAAGCGTCGTAGGGGATCGCCTCGTAGACGCCCGCCGGGTTGCGGGACACCGGATCGGGTCCCAGAAAGCCGGGCAGGACGTGGTCGAGCATCGGCCGCTCGACCTCCGGCGGGATCAGCGGATCCGCCGCCGTCGCCGCCAGCGCCACCGCCACCGACGCCACCGCCAGGGCCGCTCCGGCCCGCGGCCAGCGGGCGAAGGCCGGCGCCAGGAAGAGGGCGAGGAAGGGCACCGCGGGCACCAGATAGCGCGGGCCGAAGGAGTCGCCGCTAGCCCAGAGGTTGAAGGAGGAGTTCATCGTCAGGTAGACCACGGCCACGCCGAGGCTCACGCCCACCTCGAGGCGTCGCCGCCGGCAGGCCTCGTAGACGCCGAAGAGCGCCAGCACGAGGACCGGCGAGGAGGAGAAGAGGCCGCGCCGCCGGCCGATCAGCAGCTCCCCGAGCACGCCGAGGTCGGGCACGCCGAAGACGCCGAGCAGGCGCTCCTCGCTCTGGCCGAAGATCCCGATCTGGACGGTGTTGGCGATCGTCCACGGGCTGCCGAGCTGGTGCCAGTGGTACCAGAGGTGGAAGAGCGCCGGCAGGACGCCGCCGGCCGCCAGGAAGCCGAGCGCCGCCGCCCCGCGGCCGAGGCGGATGGCGGCGTAGAGCGCGATCAGGGGCAGCACGAGGGCGACGGCGTAGCTAATCAGCACGCCGAGCCCGAGCACCAGCCCCGCCGCCGCCAGCCGCCGCCGCCGGCCGCGGCGCTCGTCGCAGGCCTCGACCACGAGGAGGAAGGCGCCCAGCGCCGCCGCCGCCGCCGCCGCGTGGTCGAAGAGCATGGTGGAGAACGGCAGGAGCATCGTGCCGAGGCCGCAGGCCAGCGCCGCCGCCACGTGCCAGCGTTCGTCCAGGCCGGGGTGCAGCCGCCGCGACAAACTCAGGAGCACGACGCCCGCCAGCGCGCCGGCCACGCCGATCGACAGCGCGGTGACCAGGTAGAGGTTTGCCGTGAGCGGCCGCCAGGCGTCCGGATCGACGCCCAGGAGACGCTCGACGCGCCAGAGAGCGGCGTAGGCGGGCAGCGCCAGGAGGGTCACGCCCGGCGGCTTGTTGGGATAGAGGCGGCCGTCGACGAACGCCAGGTCGAGGGTGTTGTAGCGGGCGACGTTGAGGCGCGGAATGCGCTCGGGCAGCGGCACGCGCTCGAGCCCCCCGCGATCGGCGCGGACGCGGTAGACCGCGAAGCGGTTGATCGCCCACGAGCCTTCCTCGGCCAGCGAGCGCACCTGGTCGAAGCGGCTGTTCTGGTTCCAGCCGCCGCCCTGGTGGAAGTAGGCGTAGGCGGTGAAGAGGGTGAAGAAGAGGACCCAGGGCACGGCGCTGCGCTTCACGCACGGTACCCTACAAGAAAAGGCTGCCGCGGTAGTATGGAGCGAGGAACCCCCACAGGAGGCTCGCCTTGACAGAACCGGTTTCGCTCCAGGTCATCGACGTCCACAAACGCTTCGTCACGGCGCACGACGAGGTCGAAGTGCTGCGCGGCGTCAGCTTCGAGATGGCGGCCGGCGAGTCGCTCGCCGTCCTCGGCCCCTCGGGCTCGGGCAAGAGCACGCTGCTGCACCTGGTCGGCACCCTCGACCCCCCGAGCTCGGGGCAGGTCCGGATCGGCGGCCGCGACCCCTACGCGCTTTCCGAGGTCGCCCTCGCCCGCTTCCGCAACGAGAACGTCGGCTTCGTCTTCCAGGACCACCACCTGCTGCCGCAGTACTCGGTGATCGAGAACGTGCTGGTGCCCACCGTGGCCTTCCCCGGGGGTGGCGGCGAGAACGCCGAGCAGCGAGCCCGCGAGCTGCTCGACCGCGTGGACCTCGGCCACCGCCTCGAGCACCGCCCCGCCGAGCTCTCCGGCGGCGAGCGCCAGCGCGTGGCGGTGGCGCGGGCGCTCGTCAACCGTCCCGGCCTGCTGCTCTGCGACGAGCCCACCGGCAGCCTCGACCAGGCCACGGCGGCGCGCGTCGCCGAGCTGCTGATGGAGCTCCACGAGGCCGAGAAGACGATCCTCATCCTGGTCACCCACAGCCTCGGCCTGGCCGGCCACGCCGCCCGCCGCCTCGAGCTCACGGAGGGGAGATGCTCCGCAGCCTGACCTGGTTCTGGCGCATGAGCCTGGCGGTCACCGCGGGCGCCGCGGTGGCCTCGGCGGTGCTGACCGGGGCGCTGCTGGTGGGCGACTCGGTGCGCGGCAGCCTGCGCGAGCTCACCCTCGAGCGCCTCGGCGCGGTCGACCACGCGCTCGCCGGACAGCGATTCTTCGGCGCCGGCGTCGCCGAGCGCCTGCGCGCCGAGCTGCCGCAGACCGTGGCGACGGTGGCGCCGGCGATCCTGCTCCAGGGCAACGTGCGCCACGCGCGCACCCGCACCCGCGCCGCCCAGGTGGCGCTCCAGGGCGTCGACGCGGCGTTCCTCGAGCTCTTCCCGGACGCCGCCGACCTCCTGCGTCCCCTCTTCGCCGAGGCCGCGGGCGTGACGCCGCCGGCGGTGATCAACGAGGCCCTGGGCCGCGAGCTCGGCGCCGCCGTGGGCGACGACGTCCTCTTCCAGCTCAAGCGCTGGAGCGACGTGCCGCGCGGCTCCCTGCTCGGCCGCAAGGACACCGGCAGCGTCGTCCGGACGGTGCGCCTCAGGGTGGCCGGCATGGTGCCCGACCGCGGCGTCGGCCGCTTCGGCCTCGCCGTCCACCAGGCCCTGCCCCTGAACGTCTTCGTGGCGCTCCCGGCGCTGCAGAAGGCCCTGCGCCAGGAAGGCGAGATCAACGGCCTGCTGCTCGCCGGCGACGCCGCGGACCTCGAGGAGCCGCTGCGCCGATCCCTCACCCTGGGCGACCTCGGCCTCCTGCTGACCGAGCGCGAAGGCTACGTCGCGATCGAGAGCGAAGAGTTCATCCTGAAGCCGGCGGTCGAGCCGGTGATCGAGCGCCTGGCCGGCGAGGCCGGCGCCACCCTGCCGGTGCTCACCTACCTGGTCAACCGCATCGCCCTGGGGGACCGCGCGGTGCCCTACTCCACCGTCTCGGCTCTCGACCCCGAGGACGCCGCCGCCTTCGGCGAGCTGGCGCTCGTCGACGGCTCGCCGGCGCCGCCGCTCGCCGGCGGCGAGGTCCTGCTCAGCGCCTGGACGGCCGCGGAGCTCGGCGCCGCCGCCGGCGACACGGTGGAGCTGACCTACTTCGTGGTCGGGCCGCGCGAGGACCTGCGCGAGGAGACGACGCCCTTCGTCGTCCGCGGCGTCACGGAGGTCCGCGGCCTCGGCGCCGATCCCACCCTGTCGCAGGACTACCCCGGCATCGCCGACAGCGACAACATGGGCGACTGGGACCCGCCCTTCCCCATCGACCTCGACGCCATCCGCCCGCAGGACGAGGAGTATTGGGACGTGTACCGCGGCACGCCCAAAGCCTTCGTGGCGCTCGCCACCGGCCAGCGGCTGTGGGAGACGCGCTGGGGCCGGACGACGGCGGTCCGCGTCGCCGGCGAGGACGTGGCGGAGCCGTTCCGCGCCGGGCTCGTCGCGGCGGCGGACCTCGGCGCCTACGGGCTGAGGTTCCAGCCCGTCAAGCGCCTCGGCCTCGAGGCGTCGGGCGGCGCCACCGACTTCGGCCAGATGTTCATCTTCTTCAGCGTGTTCCTGATCGTCTCGGCGGCGATGCTCGCGGCGCTCCTTTTCAGCCTCGGCGTCGAGCAACGGGTGGGAGAGGTCGGCCTGCGCCAGGCGGTGGGCGAGCCGCCCTCGCGCGTGCGCCGGCGCCTGCTCGCCGAGGGCGGCGTGCTGGCCGCCGCCGGCGCGCTGGTCGGGCTCGCCGGCGCGGTGGGCTACGCCGCGCTCATGATGCACGGGCTGAGGACGTGGTGGCTGCCGGCGGTAGGCACCTCGCGCCTCGAGCTCCACGTGGGCGTCGGCAGCCTCGCCGGCGGCTACGCGGGCGCCGTCGCGGTGGTGCTCTTCGCCATCTGGTGGACCCTGCGGCGGCTGCGCCGGCTGTCGACGCCGCAGCTCCTGGCGCGCGAGGTCGAGCCCGTGGACACGCGTCCCGGCGGCGCCGCGCGGTGGACGGCGGCGGTCGTCCTGCCGCTCGCCGGGGTGCTGCTCGTCTACGCCGTGGCCAGCGGCCAGACCACGAACCCGGCGCTCTTCTTCGCCATCGGCCCGGCCCTCCTGGTGGGAGCCCTGGCGCTCTACTCGCTGCGCATCGCCGGCTCGGCGCGCCTGGCCAGGAAGAGCGCGTTGCGCCGGCCCGGCCTGGCGGCGCTCTTCCAGATGGCGGCCCTGAACAGCGGCCGCAACCGTCGCCGCAGCCTGCTCGCCGCCACGTTGGTGGCGAGCGCCTGCTTCCTGATCGTCACCGTCGCCTCCTACCAGGAAGGCTTCTCGGGCGAGCTCGGCAAGGACTCGGGCACCGGCGGCTTCCGCCTGGTGGCGGAGTCGGCGATCCCGCTCTACCAGGACCTCGCCACCAGCGCGGGCCGCTTCGAGCTCGGCCTCGGCAGCGACGCCGGCGACGCGCTCGCCGGCGTCGCGGTGGTGCCGGTGCGGCTCCTGCCGGGCGACGACACGAGCTGCCTCAACCTCTACCAGCCCGAGCAGCCGCGAGTGCTCGGCGTGCCCCACGAGCTCGTCGAGCGCGGCGGCTTCCGCTTCAAGGCCACCGTCGCCGAAGCCGAGAGCCCCTGGACGCTCCTCGAAGAGGAGCTCGAGGAAGGCGTGATCCCGGCCTTCGGCGACGCCAACTCGACCCAGTGGATCCTGAAGCTCGGCCTCGGCGAGGAGCTCGAGATGGAGGACGAGCGCGGCGAGACCGTGCGCCTGCGCCTCGTCGGCACCCTGGCGACGAGCATCTTCCAGAGCGAGCTGCTGATCTCCGAGGAGAATTTCAAGAAACACTTTCCGAGCCGGTCGGGCTTTTCGTACTTCCTCATCGACGCCCCGAAAGAGCAGGCGGACGACGTGACGCAATATCTCGAGGCCGGCCTCGACGCCTACGGTTTCGACGCGGTCTCGGCGGCGGAGAAGCTGGCCTCGTTTCACGCCGTCCAGAACACTTACCTGGCGACCTTCCAGACGATCGGCGGGCTGGGACTGCTGCTGGGCACGGTGGGGTTGGCGGTGGTGCTGGCGCGCAACGTCATCGAGCGCCGCAAGGAGCTGGCGACGCTGCGGGCGTTCGGCTTCCGCCGCGCGGTGCTGACGCGCATGGTCGTCATCGAGAACGGCCTGCTGCTCGTCTGGGGCCTGGGGATCGGCACCGTC
>DASWIG010000048.1:0-5031 GCA_036397835.1 Thermoanaerobaculia bacterium | reverse complement strand
CGCCGACGTCGCCGCCGCGATCGACTACGTGCGCTCGCACGCCGGCGAGCTACGCGTCGATGCCGACCGGCTGGCGCTCTGGGTCTTCTCGGGCGCCGGTCCCCATCTCTCTGTGGTGCTGCGCGAGCGTCCGGCGTCCGTTCGCTGTCTGGTGTCGTTCTACTCGGTGCTCGACTTCGCGGCCTTCGCCGCCATGGGCATGGGCGAGGCGCCGCCGGAGGTCGTGGAAAGGTACTCGCCGCGAGCCCATCTCCACGACGCCGCGCCGCCGCTCCTGCTGGCGCGGGCGGGCCGCGACCACCCCGCCACCAACCAGGCCATCGACGCCTTCCTCGCCGCCGCGCTTGAGCACGGCGTCGCCGTGGACTTCCTGAGCCATCCCCAGGGCCGTCACGGCTTCGACGTGCTCGACGACGACGCCCGGTCGCGCGCGATCGTCCGCCACGCGCTGGACTTCCTGGCGGCGCATCTGGGCTCTACGCCTTCGGGCTGAGAGCAAGTGCTATGATGAACCGAAGAAGGTAAAGGAGACCAGCGATGCTTTCCGTCACATTCGACCAGGATATCGAGAATCGACTGGAAGCCCTCGGGGCGACGGACAAGGACAGCAAGGTCGCTCTCGTCCAGGACAGGCTCCGGGCCGCCCTCCAAGAGGGTCTCGACGACCTCCGCATCGCCCGTCAGCGTCGCCGGAATCCCGGCCGCCGCTGGACTCAGGAAGAGTTGGAGCGCGGGCTTGAATCGAGGACGAACGCCTGATCATCCTCGTTGTCAGTGTGGGAAATCGTCGCGACGTCTATCGCTAGACGTCAACAAGGAGGGACTACCTGTGAATCTCGTGCGTTGGATCGTCTGCTTTCCACTTGGGCTCGCCGGTGCGGCAGTCTTCAGCGGAATCATTATCCGACTCGGCGACGCGGTAGTAGGAAGTTGGGCTCCGGCTTCCGGACTCGTCGTCTATGCCGCGGCCGGCAACTTGCCTGTCATTGCAATGGTCTTGGGATTGGGCGTGGCTCCACGCGCGAGCCGGCGGCTGAAGTGGCTGTTGCTCTCCCCTCACCTCGCGTACGGGGCCTTCTTCGCCTTGCCGACCTTGGCGGTCCTGGTCTTTTCTTCGGAGTCCTTATTGCCGCGCGACGTCGATGGCCTGTCGCGGAGCCTGACGCCGGGCTGGCAAGCGGGCCTCTGGAGCTTGGGCTATCTCGCCGGCATCGTCTTCGCCGCGACGCGAGAGATCGAGAAGCTGGCTCCCGCCGAAGAGCAGCACCGGCCACAACGGCCTTTCCGGCTGACCAAGGTCCCGGAGATCCTGTGGAAGGAGACGAGGTACTCGAAGCTGGCCGCGAAAGCCTACAGCCTCCGCGAGAAGGGACGGATCCGGGAAGCGATCGCTTCGCTGCACCGGGCACGGGAAACCATCGAGCAGCTCCAGACGCTGGACCCCGGCAGCTACGCCCACCCCCTCGGACAGGCCTATCGGCGCCTGGCGGACGCTCATGCGGAGATCGGCGAGCGTGGGAAGGCCCGAGAGCACTTCGAGGCGTCCGTGCCACTCCTCAGGGAAGCCGATCGCGCCAAACCCGGCCTCTGTACCGTAGAGCTGGCGGAGACCCTCGTCAACCTGGGGGCTCTTTATACTCAATCCGCGGCCTACGACCTGGCGAAGGCCTCCCTGGAAGACGCCCGGGAGCTCTTTCTCGCCCTTGACGAGAAACGACCCGGCGAGCGGACCGGTGACGTCGCCCGGACCGAATCCCACCTTGGGATCCTGCACTGCGAGAACGGCGAGGTCGAGCTCGGCCGGGTTGAGCTGGAGCGGGCACTGGAACGGTTTCGAGGCCTCAACCAACTGCGCCCCGGCGCGTTCACGGAAGACATCGTCCTTGCCCTCCTCAGTCTGGGATCGACCTATGGCGAGCTGGGCCGCTACGAGCAGGCCCAGGCCTATCTGGAGGAGGCCCTCAGGACCCTCGGCAACCTTGACGATCGAGCCGAGTTCGTCGGGCCGGCGCGGGCCAGGGTGTCCCTTTGCATGGCGACGGTCCAGACCCAAGCCGGTCGTCTGCACGAGGCCAGAGCGACGTATCACGAAGGTCTCCGACAGCTCGAAGCCTTCGAAGCCCGGCGCCCGGGCGCCTTCACCGTGGATCTGACGAAAGCGCGAGAGAATCTCTCGAACTTGCTCCGCAACTTGGGCTTCTTCCACGAGGCCCGGATAGTCCTCGAGAAAAACCAGGCCCTGCTCCGGGAGCTCGACCGGCAAGAGTCCGGTGCCTACACGAGAGAGCTCGCCCTCACTCAGGTGAACCTCGGGGCGGCCTACGCCGAGCTCGGCGAGTACGGGAAAGCGCGCCATAGCCTGGAAGAGGGCCTGGCGCGCCTCCGGCTCCTCGAAGAGGCGCAGCCCGGCGCCCTTTCCGCGGAGCTGGCGACGGCGCTGACGAATTCGGCGCTGGTCGCCACCAACTCTGGCCGGTTCGAGTCCGCCGAGACCTTACTGAACGAAGCGCTGGCGCTCCTGCTCCCCCTGTACGAGAAACAGCCCGACCTCCACGCGCCGAACCTCGCGATGGTCTACTCGAATCTCGCCACTCTCTTCATGGAAACCCGACGCTTGCAGGAGGCGAGGGACCGGTGCGACGACGCGCGGCGTCTGCTGGAAGAGCACGAGGGCGAGACGAGCCGATTCTTCCACCAGTTGGCAGTCATCTACGGCAATCTGGGGACCGCCTACAGTGAGCTGGGCGAGCTGAATCGGCGGCGCGGGCCGGAACAATTGCAGGTCGAGCCGGTAATCCCCTGCGTGGACCGGAGCGGCCACGAACGCGCCCGGGCTGCCCAGCACGCCCTCCGCTTGGCGGTCCTCGGGATCACAGTCCGTGCCGGCGTAAAGGGCGGCCCCGAGCGGCTCCGCCGATTCGACCACCAGGACCCCGGGCGCCGTCACGCCGCCGGTCACCACGTCGCAGTCGATCGGATCGACGTCCTTCGTCCACAAGGCGTCCCGCCGCAGCTCCACCAAGCACGTCTTGCCGAGCGGCTCCGAGGCGAACGACGGCAGACCCTCCGCAGCGCAGCTCGCCGGGGGATCGCCGGCCAGCGCGATCACCTCGTCCACCCCTCTGGGCTCCGCCGCGAAGGCCGTTTGGAGCTTGAAATAGGAGAGCGGGCGGGACGGGTCCTCGGGCGAAACCGTGAAGAAAAGGGAGCCGGCCTTCGAGATCCGCAGCAGCAGCCCCGCCGGGCTCTCCCGCAGCACGACGTACCCGCCGCCATTCCCCCTGACGCCGGCACAGCCCCTGCCCAGGAAGCGGAGGTGGGGCGACGTCCCGGCGCTCGCCGGAGACGAGACGTGCAGCAGGAGGACCCCGGCGGACGGGACCCTGAGACGGAGACGATCGGTGCTTTCCGGGTCCTCGCGGTGCCTCCGGATCGTTTCATTGAGGGCGATGGGCTCCGCCATGGCACAGGCTGCTTCCAATGCGGACGTGTCCGTGACGGCCGCGTCGATGGCGGCCGCGTGCCCGCCACCCGCCAGCAGAAGGACGAGCACGGCTCCGAGAGATACAGCTACCAGACGCTTGCAAGGTGTTGGAAAAAACATCTCGCGTTCCTTTCCGCGAGCTTCCGAGGCTCGCGAAACCGAGGTTCCTCGACATCTCGGATCACGCGTCCGAGGGGCGGGAAGCGTCTGGCCAGAGCACCCGGAGGCCGTGGCGTCGAGCGTTGCCGTGGCCTCTGCCACGCACTAAGAAGACCACCGGACCGGATTGGCGGCGAGCGGCGGAAAAAAACGATGACCGGCGCCGCCGCGGCTTTTCGCGTTTACTCCTATGGGCAGGGCTAAGATGACGGAACCGATGGAGACGGCCGAGATGGACGCCGCAACCGAGGCCGAGGCCGAAGAGGGGCTCGCCGGGACCTTCACGCGTTACGTGGAGGCCCTCACGGAGCGCAGCGACGCGCTCGACGCGCTCCTCGAGGCGACGCGCCAGGAGCTGCGCAAGGTCCTCGCCCGCGAGCTGCGCCGGCGCTCGCTCTGGTCGGGTCCGCCGGCCTACGTCGGACTCTATGGATGGCAGAGCTGGTCGCCCCGAGGCGAGGCCGCCGGTCCCCTCGAAGAGCTCCTCCAGGCCTGCTACGAGTGGATCTTTCAAGGGAAACTGGCGGAGCTGATCGAGCAGCGGCGCGTCCGGTCGATCGACGGCCTCGTCGTCTTCCACGTCCGCAACTTCCTCACCCGGCTCCAGCGCGACCACGATCCGCTCGGCTACCGCGTCTTCGAGATGCTCAAGAGCGCGGTGCGCGCCGCCGTCGCGGCCCGCGAGCTCCACGTGATCGGCGGACCGAAGAAGATCCGCAACGCCACCGTCCTCGCCGCGTCGCCGGAGGCCGACCCGGCCCGCGCCGCCGCCGAGACGCTGGCGCCGATCGTCCTCCGGTGGGTCGACGGCCTCCTGCCGGGCCTCGTCACCGCCGGCGGCGAAGAGCGCCGGCAGGTGGTCGACCGGCTCCGCCGTCACCTCTTCGACCTCGAGTCCGAAGGCGTCGCCGTCTTCCGCTTCAAGGACGTGATCGATCCCCTGAAGCACGACGTCCGCGCGCGCTGGGCCGCCCTCCGAGACGCCGACGGCGAGGTCGCGGAAGAGCGAGGCGAAGTCGACGGCGAGCTGACCCGGACGTTGATCTACGTCTTCCGCCCCGAGGACCGCCTCGAGCGGCGGGACGCGTTCTGGAAGCTGGTGGGCTGCGTCGCCGACCTCATCGAGCGCCTCGACGAGCCGGGGCGCACCCGTCCTTACCTCGAGACGCTGTGGAGCTTCCTGCGTCGATTCGCGGTCGACGTCGACCAGGACCGACTGCCTTCGCACCGCAACTTGGAGCGCGAGCTGCGTATCCCGCGGGAGCGTTTCCCGCCGCTCTATGAGAAGCTCGGGGAGCTGATCCGTCGATGTCAGGCGACGCTGTCGGGCGCGGTGGTCGAGCTCGACCGCAACCGTCGCCGCGCGTCAGGGGCACGCCATGGCTGAG
>DASWIG010000047.1:0-3724 GCA_036397835.1 Thermoanaerobaculia bacterium | reverse complement strand
TCTTCCGGCGCCGTGCAAGTGACACGACGTCTCCAGCTCCGGTCTTCCGGCGCCGTGCGACTGACACGACGCCTCCGGCTCCGATCTTCCGGCGCCGTGCAAGTGACACGACGCCTCCGGCTCCGGTCCTCGACCGACCGGGCAACTGGCACGACGCCTCCGGCTCCGGTCTTTAGGCGTCGTGTCACTTGTCGCTGAGCTGGGGATCGGAGCCGAAGCGGCGGTGTCAGCGTCACGGGAGCTCGGCGCCTGACCGGAAGCGGCGGCGTCAGACGCGCGGCCGTGAACGGCCGCGACGGAAGCGTCCCCCGGCGGCGCTCGGCCGCCGGGGGACGCCATGGTGCGGCTCAAGCCACGATGACGGGCTCCACGGGCTCCTCCACGGGCGCCGGCGGCTCGTCGACGGGGGGCGGGACGTCCTGGTCGTTCCTGCTCCGGCGCGTGATGCTGCGGAACGAGACGCGCATCCTGGCGGCCCGCTCGTCCTCCTTGACCAGGCGGCAGAACCCTTCCGCGATCCGGCCCACGTTGCCGTAGACGCGGTCGTGCTCGGGCAAGGCCTGCTGCCGGCGCAGCAACGCCTGCTCGGCGTCGCGCACGGCCTCGTTGAAGCTCTTGACCGAGGCCTCCAGGGCGCTCACCCGGTCCTTGAGCTTGGTCACGGTCTTCTCGTCGACCTCGCCGCTGCCGTGCTCGAGGGCCTTGAGCCGCAGCGCCTCGAAGTCCTCGACGTGGCCGAGCACGATCTTGCCCAGCCGCATCACCGCGATGGTCTCGTCGGGCACGGGACCGGCATAACCGACCCGCTCGTCGGCCTCGGGGCCGTAGCCGCCCTCCAGGTTGCGGCGGAAGTTCACGAGCTGGCCCCGCGTCGCCGTCGTCTCCTCCGTCTTTTCCTTGCTCTTCTCCTTCACCAGGACCTTCTTCTCGATGTTCTCCTGGTCGGAGCCGACGAGCATGTTCTCGGCGCCGTCGACGTCGCGGGTCAGCAGGTCCCAGAGATAGCCGAAGTCGATCGGCGTCTCGCCCTCGCGCACGTGCGGCGCGAAGTGCGTCGTCAGCTTGTCGGCCACCAGGTCGCGAGTGGCCGTCAGGGCCGCTTTGGTCGATCGGTCCGCCTTCTCGCGACGACGGACGGGTGGGCTGGACGATTCTGGCAACTGGGTCTCCTTTCTCCTGGGTCCGCCCCGGGGCGCGGACGGTTGGGTTGAACGCCGGTCATCGGCGGGGAATCCCATCGAAAAGACGCCGCAGCTCCTGCGAGGTCACCGCGGCGGCGCGGCGCAGTTGGGCGATCGCCGGACGCAGGTTCTCGTCGGCGGTGCAGCGGGCGGCGCCCGCCATGAAGCTCAGGACGTCGTCCGACATCTCGCCGGCGGGCGTCGCGTCGTCGTCCTCCTCCGGAATGGACTCGGCGAACGCGTCGAGACGGTCCACGACGCCCTCGAGCACCGCGGCCTCCGCCAGCAGACACGAGCGCGGGTGCATGGTCACGGGCGGATCGTCCGGTCTCCTCACGGGTCTCTCTTTCGTCGTCGTCAAGGTCGTTTTCGTTGTCTGCGGGGAAACTACAGGAACCCGTGGACGTTGTCAAGCTCTTGGAGCAAGAGTCTTGACGAAAGCTCGCGAGATCCTCTAGGCTGGGCGTCGTCATGACGCAGGAGACCGAACCGCCGCGGGCGTTGCGCCGCCTATCGCTGGGGATGACCGCCGCCCTGGCGGCGAGCGGCCAGTCGCAGAAGGACGTGGCGGCGAGGTGCCGCATCTCGCCGGCGTACCTCTCGAAGATGCTCGCGGGTTACAAGAACCCGAGCCAGGTGGTGCTGGAGCGTTTCGCCGCGGAGGTGGGCCGGCGGGTGGGGGAGATCTACGACCTGGGCGACGAGATGCTCGCGCGCGAGGCGGAGGCCGCGCGCCGAGCCGCGGTGAGGCGCGCGGTCGACGAGCGGACGGTGGCGGCGCTGGCCGACGCGGCCGCCCATCTGCACCGCGACGAGCTGAAGTGGCTCGTCGCGGAGCTTCAAGGACGGCTCGAACGAGACGAGATCACCGGAGGGACCCGAGGATGAATGAGACGACGAGCTGCACGCGTCTGCCGGAGGAGGAGGTGGCCATGGCCCTGAGCCTGGACCACGGCCTTTCCGAGGAGGTCCGCGACGCGATTCCGTGCTGGATGTCGAGGTGTTGCGAGGCGTGCAGCGGCAAGCTGCACCGGGTATTGCGGATCCGGGAGCTGATGGAGCTGGCGGGCGTGACGGACGTGTACGACGCTTGGCGCTCCGTGGACGCGGCCTCGCGAGCCGGCGGCGAGCCGGCGACGGAGGAGGAGCGTCTGGCGTCGGCTGTGGCGCTCCTGATGGCCGAGGAGCGTCTGCGTTTCGAGTCGCCGGCCGAAGGGCTCGACGCCACGCGACGGGCCTGGGAGCTGGTCGTCGGCCTCGAGGGACCGGACGCGCTGCGCTGCCTGGCCGACGCCGAGAGCGGGCGTCTGCGGGGCGTATCGGCCCGGCGTCCGGGAATGCTGGCGCTCGTCCAGGCGCGCTACGGCAACTCGCTGCGCTACTGCTCGCAGCTCGCGGACGGGCTGATGTGGACCGCGCGGGCGGTGATGCTCGTGCGCTCGTGCGAGGTGGCGCCGTTCGTCCGCGCGGAAGTGCATAGCCTGGCGGCGACGACGCATCTCCACTCGGGGAACCTGCGGCACGCCCTCATGGCCGCCCGCGAAGCAATTGCCAGTTACGAGTCCTTTGATCGGCATCGGGCCGGCGTCGACAAGATCCATCTCGGAGAGATCCTCTTCCAGTCCGGTGAACCGGTCTCAGACGTCCTGGAGGTGCTCGAAGAGGCGGCATCGGAGATCGACTCGCTGAGAGCACCGATCTTTGACTATGCGTGTCGGCTCAACGTTGCCGCCTACAGCATCAGCGTGAATCGAGTGGAGGCAGCGGAAGCAGTCTTGAGGGAGCTCCCACCTACGGACGCAGCTAAAGTCGACCTGAAGAGACGTGGCCTGGATGGCCTCGTCCAGATCGTGAAGGGTGACTACGAAACCGCGATCTCACGCCTTCGAAACGTAATCCAAGGCTTTGCCGAGCTCGGGATGGCCCACGACGGGGCCATTCTCACGCTATACCTTGGCGAGGCGCTGATCCGCCAAGGAGATTGTGAGCTGGGTCGACGCGAAATTGAACGCGCCCACAAGTTGTTCTGTGACATGGAGGCCGGCGAGCAGATAAGGCAGGCATTCGCCCAGCTCGTGCGTCTCGCCCACCGGGCGACTGCCGCGGAAATGATCGCCGGCATCCGCCGCCAAGCGGAACTTATGGGCGGATGCCTGCCACTGATTTAGCCATTGGGCAAGAGGATCACTCCCGCACCGGCGCTGAGTCCCGTCCGGACGTTCATGGCGTCACCTCCCTTCCTTCGGGTGAGGACACGAGCCCCGCGAATCCCGTCTCCCATCGATCCGCATCCTACCCATAGGCCGGTCGCGCCCGGTGACGACGTCACTGAGCGTTGCCGCCGTCGCTCTGGTTCGGGCCGTGGCCGTTGGTCCGCCGACCGATCTCCGAGACCACCCCGCGCAGCTTGCCGGCGCCGCCGCGCGGCAGACGCTCGACCTCTTCCACCGCGACCTCCATCGACGGCCCCAGGCGCGCGCCGAGCCGACGCGCCAGGTCGGCGGCCACGGCCGGGCCGTAGCCCGGCGCCGGCACCACGCGCA
>DASWIG010000046.1:0-6290 GCA_036397835.1 Thermoanaerobaculia bacterium | reverse complement strand
ACGGACGCCGGCCACTATTGTGTAGCCCAGACGCCGGGCCAGAACCTCGATAGACGCAGCTTGATCCGATCGGATACAAGACGAATGCCGCCTTGACCCATTGCCGCTTCAGGTGCCACCTGCAGAGCGAAGTGAGCAATGGCGTCCGCATCGGTGGCGACCCTTCTCTTGACGATTATCGGATTGGGCGTGATTTCACTTTCGCTATCGATGTCGAACACGAAGATCCACGCCGGAGGATTTCTTGGGATCTCTCGCCCGGGAGAAGAGAGCTCGAAACAGCCATCTTCTCTCGCTACGAGATCCGGCTTCCCCAGATGTCGTTGCCAACTATCCCAAACCGACTCCGGAATTGCAAGCGCACATCCCTTGCAACCTTCCTGGTCTCCGATCTTGAACTTGAGCATCATCTGATAAAACGTCCTCTTGAAGACGTTGGCGATGTTCGGACCCTCAATTCTTTCGCCAGCCCACTGCGGATTGTTCTCCAGCGCTTTCGAGAATCCAATCTTGTGCAGACGAAGCGCGTCGCGAAGATTTTTCACCGCTGCCCGATAGGATCCGTGGAAATCCATCGTCTGGATTTCAAGAATGCCGTAGGACGCGACGTCCACCTCGCCGTTGGCATCTTGCTTGAGCTCAGCCAAAGTGACGTCGAAGGCCAACTCCGGAGATCGATCCGTCTTGGATACAGAGATCTCTCCTCCCAGCTTGTCCTGGAGGAAGACAATGGCGTCTTGATCGTCGGTCAGTCGCTGAAGTATTCTGGATTGAACCTCAGTTCTGGCCAGCGATGGCGCAGGGAAAATCGCCTCATTTTCGATTCTTCGGCCAAAGAGATGTCGGACCACATCCGTCGTGAGGGAGTCCTGGAGAGCGCGATATGGACACGCAAGCCAGTCCTGGCGACGTTGATTGCTCTCGCTGCTAATCGTGCACACTCCGACTGCGGAGGACGCCTTGACGCAAGAGCGATCCTCTTCGATCGTGTGGCTGAGAAACGGGCACCTTCCGGCTTCCTGGTCAGCTCCCGCCTGGCGGGCGTGCGCAACTCTTGGATAGATTCGATGCCCAAACCATTCCGAAACGTAGTTACCCTTGGTATTCATGTAAACAAACGCCCCTGGACCAAGTCGGTCGTCGCTGCTTCGAGGTACCCCTTTACGGCGTCGAATCCTATAGCCCGGCGGCGAAGGTCCAAGGCCACCGATATCGCTCTTCCAGATCCGCAGAACGGATCCAGTACGATACCACCCTCAGGGCACGATGATTCGATTCTTGGCGCTATCAGCTCGCGCGGGAACGTAGCGGAATGGCCGTTGTCGCCCGCACGAACGTTGTACGTAACCACGTCGTTCATCTCGGGCTCGGTTGCGTGAATGTCATAGTAATAGCGAGCTCTGCCTTCCGTCGGCCGCTTGACGAAATGATAGAAATGTTCATGGGTAAGCCTCAACCTGTCGCGCTCGGGGCGCGGTGGAACGTTCGGCTTGTGCCAGATCATGTCGTTTCGCAGTATCCACCTTTGGTCCTGCATTGCGATTGCAAACCGCGCGGGCACCAAGAGCAACTGCTTCTCCTGTCGATAACCGCCCATGGGGGTTCGACGCCGATCTCTCTTGTTGTCGCCGAGTCCTTGGCGGCCTTGGTCGCGGATGCTCGACCACCGCGCGAAGTAAGTGTCACCGAGGTTTACCCAGAGGCTTCCACTCATCTTGAGGCAGCTCGCCGCTCTGCCGAATATCTCTACCAGATGAGATACGAACCAGTCGGGCAGTGGCTCCAGCCCCAGGACCCCACCGTGCCTCCGATACCACTCGTAGCCGGGTACCTGATTCTTCGTATTGCCCTCACTCAGCCATTCTTTGAGAATGTCCCAGTTGTGATCCATTCCGTAGCTTCGATGGCCCCAGTATGGGGGGCTCGTGATGATCAGATCGATGCTGTCGCGGGGGAGGAGGGACAATAGGTCATAGGCGTCACCGCACGCGAGAAGCCACCCCTGTGCCTCAAGGATCTCTGCCAGGGACGGCGCGAGATCAGACATGCACTCCAAGCCCAACACTTTGCGTTCGTCGGGGCGCTTCGGGCCGCTCCTGTGCGCCAGGCGTGTAGTCATTGCGTATCCTCTACTCCCATATCGCGCGGTGCGTCCCCCTGGGAAGCCGATGATAGCACTGACTTCCTCATCCCAACACCTCCACCAGCTCCGCCAGGACCCTGAACCCCCCCTCTTCCAAGTCCCCGAGGACGAAGGGCCGAAACGACGGATCCGTCGACGCCGGACGCAGGACGACGCCCGGCTCCCAGGAGCCGTCGTCGTGGGCCTGCGCGGCGTTCTCGTAGACGCGCAGCGTGGCCGTGCCGCCGAGCTCCGGGTCGCGGACGTCCTGGTGGACGGCCAGCACCACCTGGCCGTCGCGCACACGCGCGGGTGCCAGCCTGAAGACGCACCGGGCGCCGCTCGGGATCCGGCGGTTCATCGCCTCGCCCTCCACCCGCGCCACGAACAGCCCCGGCGACGCCACCGTTCGGCCCGCGACCTCCACCCACGTGTAGTCGGCGGGGTTCTCGAGCTCGTCGGCCTGCGGCGTGCCGTCCTCGTCGGCGAAGCGGTCCGCGACGGAGGCGAGGTCGTCGTAGAGCGGCACCGCGTTCTCGAACGGACGCACCGCCGACGGTTCGAGGACGCGGAAGGGCCTTTCGTCGTCCTGCGTCCCCTCTTCCTCCTCGACGAGCGGCAGCCACACGCGCTCGAGCACGCCCTTCTCGGGCTCCGGGTGGACACACGCCGCGACGAGCAGCGCGTGGCGCGCGACGACGTCCTTGCCCTCGGTCACCAGGGCCTTCGAGCGGCGCTCGAGGTGCTCGGGCGGACGGCCCTGGACCTCGTGGAAGTACGGGTCGTCCGACCGGATCGCGATCTCCGCGTCGCCCACCAGGTCGAGCAGCGCGGCGAACGGGGCGCCGCGTCGACGCAGGGCCGCCACCGCTTCGGGGCCGAAGCCGAAGCTCGGGGCGTCCTCGAAGAGACCCGGACGCTGGCCGGCGGCCAGCGCCACCAGCGCGGCGCGACGCAGGACGCCGCGGGCCGCTTCGACGAGCGCCCGCTCCTGCGTCCGCCGTCGACGCTCGCGCGACCTGCGGTCGTCCTCCACGAGACGCCGGCGCGCTTCCGAGAAGAGCGCGGCGGCGCGTCCCTCGTCGCTCCCGGTCCACTGGCGGGCGGGATGCTCGACCACGGCGCGAAGGGCTTCGAGGTCACCGACGGCCACGGCGCGGCCGTCCCCCGGATGGATGAAGACAGAGAGCGGCCACGGGTTGCCCGAGCTGTAAAGGCCGAGGCCGCGCGGTTCCGCCGTCTCGAGGGGCGAGGCCGCGGCGAGCAGCTCGTCGAAGAGCGGGTGGCCCCAGGTCAGGAACTGCGTCGAGTCGGGGTAGCGGTCGAAGACGGCGGGCTGGAACGTCACCGCGCGCTCCTCGCCCTGCCGGCGCAGACGGTAGACGCCGGCGACGCCCTCGTCCGCCGTGAAGCAAGGGCCGAGCGTCCGCGAGCCGACGACGGCGGCCTCGACGTCCCCCAGGGTCACCGGCGTCTCCAGCTCCGGCGGCGGCTCGGGGTCGGCGTCGTCCTCGAAGCCGAGGTCCGGCGCGCGCGGCTGGTCGATCTCCATCGTCAGCGCGGCGACTTCCTCCTCGAGCCGGCGGGCGCGGCGCGGGCCCGGCAGCAGGGCGAGGCGCTCGATCGTCTCGCCGACCCGGTGGAGGATCGGCTGCAGACGCCCCAGCACCTCCTCGAACCAGCGGATGCGGCCGGCGAGGCGGCGGTAGATCTCGGCCTCGACGGTGCCTTCGTAGAAGTAATTGCGGATCCACACCTCGCGAAACGCCTGGCCGATGCGGTCGACGCGGCCGATGCGCTGCTCGACCCGCATCGGGTTCCAGGGCATGTCGAAGTTGACCAGCACGCCGCAGGTCTGGAGATTCAAGCCCTCGCTCGCCGAGTCGCTGCACAGCAGCAGGCGCACGTCGCCGCGGCGGAACGCCTCCTTGATCTCCTCCTTGCGGCACGGCGCCCAGGCGTCGCCGTCCCAGCGCTCGCCGCCGCGGCCCGAGTAGCAGGCCACCCGAGCGCCGTAGACCGGGCGCAGCTCGTCGCGCAAGCAGTCCATAGTGTCGGTGTACTGGGTGAAGACGAGGGCCGTGTCGCGCTCGGCGAGGAGCGCCTCGAGGTCGGCGAGCAGACGCTCGACCTTGGAGTCGCGGCCGAGGGCGTCGAGGTCGCGCAGGAAGTCGTCGAGGTAGGCCTCTTCACTCGCCGCGTGCTCTCCCACGGCCTCGGCGTCGGATGGCTCGGTCTCGGCGACGTCGAGGTCGTCCGCGGTGAGACCGGCGTCGTCGTCCTCGCCGCGCAGGAAGGCGCGGCGACGCTCCAGGCTGCGGCGCACGGCATAGAACGAGCTGGTCAGCCGCCGCCGGTAGACCGTCATCACGAAGCCGAGGCCGCGGCGCTCGGCCTCGTAGCGCCGGTAGTAGTCGGCGAGGTAGGTCTCGATGCGCTCGTAGAGCTCGCGCTCGGCCGCGGTCATGGGGATCCACACGTTCTCCGGCCGGCGCTCGGGCACCGCGTCGGCGAGCAGCCCCTGCATGCGGTAGCGCCGCAGCAGACGGCGGGTGCCGCGCTCGACGTAGGAGGCGAGCGGCGTGTGCCGGCGCAGCAGGGCGTCCACGACCTCGCGCGCCGGCCCGCCGAGCCCGGCGAGGGCGGAAGCGCCGGCCGTCGGAAGAGTCTCGAGCCGCGCCCAGACGTCGTCGCCGAGGCGCGCGGACGCGGCGCAACGGAAGGCCGGGTCGATGGCGCCGCCGGACTCGAGGTGGTCGGCCAGCATGGCGGCGAGGAATCCCCAGTCGCGGCGCTCGAAGGGACGGCGGAGCTCCTCGAAGTAGCGCAGAAAGCCGTCCTCCGAGGCTCCCCAGCGTCCCCCCAGGCCGAGCAGCTTGAGCAGGTCCCAGACCTCCACCGGATGGACCTGCATCGGCGTCGCCGTCAGCAGGTAGAGACAGCGCGTGCGGTGTCGCAGACCGGGACGCCCGCCGCGTCCGCCCAGGAGCTCCAGAAGCCGGTTGGGACGGTGGCCCTCGGCGCCGGCGTCGCGGCGGCGCGCGTGGTGGGCCTCGTCGACGATCACCAGGTCCCAGGGCGACGCGCGCAACAGCTCGGCGCGGTGCTCGCGCCGGCGGGCAAGCTGGCTCGAAGCGAGGAGCAGGGGGACGGCGTCCCACGGGCTCTTCTGCTGCTTCTTGAGCGGAACGACGCGGCCGTCGACGCCGTAGAGCCGGCCGTCCATGAAGCGCGGCACGTGGAGCGCCGCCTTCTCGAAGAGCTCCTCCTGCCACTGCCGCAGCACGTTGCGCGGCACCAGGATCAGGGCGCGGCGCACCCGTCCCGAGACGACGAGCTGCCGCAGCGCCAGGCCCGCCTCGATCGTCTTGCCGAGGCCCACCTCGTCGGCGAAGAGGAGGCTCTCGGGGAAGCGAGCCACGGCGCGGCGCACGGTGCGGAGCTGATGGGGCCAGGGGACGACGGCGGACGTCGCCACGCCGAGGTCGCGGGCGCCGGGGAAGTAGGGAGCCTCGCGCAGGAAGCGGAAGACGAGCCGCTCGTCGACGTCGCCGGCCAGCGTCGACGCGCGCCGCAGCGGCGGCGGCTCGAGCGCCCGCTCGACGGGATCGCGGCGCGGCGCCTCCTCGGGGAGGAAGGCGAGCAGCCGCTCGCGGACGGCGGCGGGCAGCTCCGCGACGTGCCAGCCCGGACGTCCCCGCCACAGCGCCTCGAAGCGCCGCTCGACCGCGCGGACGTGAGCCGGCGACGCCGCGATCGCCTCGGCGCCGTCGCCGCGCGGCCAGGACGCGAACGTCCAGCAGGCGTCGCCGCCGCCGCTCCAGGCCAGGCGGTGGCCCTCGGCGTCGCGGACGACGGCTTCCTCGGGCGTCCACAGGACGCGGGCGTCGCCTTCGGCCAGGGCGCGGCCGTCCTCGTCCAGAGGCAGGGCGAAGCGGACGTCGAGATGACGGTGATCGAGCATCCAGGCGACGGCGGCGAGGCGTCCGCGGACGATCGCGGCGTC
This sequence comes from Thermoanaerobaculia bacterium, assembly GCA_036397835.1. Taxonomy (GTDB): domain Bacteria; phylum Acidobacteriota; class Thermoanaerobaculia; order Multivoradales; family J023; genus DASWIG01. The sequence goes on along the minus strand of DASWIG010000046.1, from coordinate 162 downwards.
GTCCTCCAGATCGCGGACGAGCGCCGCCGCGGCCACGACGTCGAGCGCTTCGCCGCCGTCGATTCTGCCGACGTCCACGTCCGTCAGCCGGACGCCGCAGAGCCAGCGTCCGCTGCCGCCGCGCCGGATGAGGCGGTCGAGGCCGGCGGCGGCGCGGGCGAG
>DASWIG010000045.1:0-21115 GCA_036397835.1 Thermoanaerobaculia bacterium | reverse complement strand
TCCTGGTAGCGGCCCTGGTCAGCCGGGTTCGGGCTCTGGGTGCCGGGGCCGCGCAGCGAGTAACGCTGCGGCCCGAGCTTTCCGCCGCGCAGCTCGCCGACCGGATAGACGACCACCGGCCGCTGCGCCGGCCACGACCAGTAGAGGGTCGAGCCGCCCGACTCCGGCGGCAGCTCGGGCGCGGTCGGATGGGTGGCGCAGGAGTTGTAGTCGGTGTGCCAGGGGATGGCCATGAACTTCGACGTGTCGCCGGGCTCGACGCCCGCGCCCGGCGGCGTGTGCAGCGGCACCCAGCCCTGTCCGAGGAAGGGCTGGCTGGCCTGGGCCGAGGCGTAGTCGAGGCGCTTGGCGTCGATGCGGAAGGGGCCGCCGCCCGAGCGGCACCAGTCGGGGGTCCACAGCCCGGGCTGACGCACCACGAAGGTCATGTCGATGCCCGGGCTGAAGCGTCCGCCGAGGCCGGCGAAGAGCACCGCCTTGTCGAGGTACTCGCCGGGTCCGAGCCGCGGCCCGCCCTCCTTCCGGTAACGTTTTTCGTTCCACTGGGTGAGGAAGAAGTACTGCGTGAGCGTCAGCGACAGGAAGGGTTTGTTGGAGTCGCCCAGGGCAAGCGGCATGAAGGGCGCGCCGGTGAAATCGGCGTCCTCGTCGTTGGGGTCGCGGATGAAAGCGAGACCGCCGAGGATCGTCTCCGCGGGGTCGTCGCCGGCGCTGATCTTGTCCACGGCCTCGTGGGCTCGGACGGCGATGTCGGGGAGGTTGGTGGCCCACCGCTGGAGATAGGCGCTGCGGAACATCGGCCATACCTGGCCGTCGAAACGGCCGCCGAGCTCTCCCCCCCGCGCTTCCCCGCCGTCCACGAAGCCGCCGAAGAACGGCGCGTAATCCTTGCGGAAGCGGCGGTCGAAGATCTCGGGCTGCAGCCGCAGCTTGCGGATCCAGGTGTCGTAGACGTCGTCCCACAAGGTGACCGCGTTGACGATCTGCGGCGCGTAGCCGGGATCCGTCGACACCACCCAGGCGCCGGCGACCTCGGCCACGCTGCCGTCGTCGAAGACCAGGACCGCGTTCACCGGGCCGTCGGCGGTGTCGTCGAACCAGCCGTCGTTGTTGACGTCCTGGTCGAGCGGGCTCGGCTTGCCGTCCTTGTACCAGGCGCAGGCGCGGCCGTAGGCGCCCACCACCAGCAGCCGCCCGCGCTCGTCGGTGCGCAGCTCGCCGAGGGTGTCGACGTCGCCGGTCGGGCAGAAGAGCTCGGCGAAGGAGTCCTGCGGGAACGACTTGGGATAGCTCGGCAGGCGCCGGATCTCGGCGCCCTCCCCGTACGTCGCCACCGTGGCCCGGTCGACGCGCACCGGACCGGCGCCGGCGCCGCCGATGGCGCGCGGTCCGGGGTCGATGGTCAGCTTGCGCAGCCGCGCCGCGTTGTCGGAGTCGGGCCCTTCGGCCAAGTTGCGCAGCGGCGGAAGCTGGCCGTCCTCGTAGGCGGCGAGGCCGGCGGTCGGGTAGTTCTCGTCCAACACGTAGGTGTTCGCCTTCTTGTTGGCGACGTGGACGGTCCACACCACGTCGACGACTTTCTTGCCGTCCACGGTGCTGCCGATCCCGATCTCGCGGCCGCCGCCGTTGGGATAGGTCTCCTCCCCTTGGACGCGCGGATATTCGTAGACGCGGAAGCGCGCGGCCTGGCGCTTGAAGGCGCCGTTGCGGTCGCGCAGGTCGCTGCTGGTGATGGTCTGCGACTCGGTGCCCGGCCTGATGGGCAGGCCGCCGGTGGCCGGATCGCCCTCGGCGAGAGGCAGCCCGGCCATGGTCTCCGGGCCGAGGTAGAACTCCTCGCTGTTGCCGACGCGGGCGAAGCCGATGGCCGGATGAATGCGGAAAACGTGCTCCGATCCTGACATGCCTACTCTCCTTCCTGAGAAAACTTGGGGATGGCGCCCTGCTGCCAGCAGGTGAGGACGTTGGCGCCGAGGGTGGCCATCTGCGCCCCGAACGCGCCCAGATCGCCGCCGCTGAAGAGCGCTTCGAGCGTCTTGCGGAAGGCGGTGAAGTTGCGGATCAGGGTCCGCTGCGCGGCGTGGCCCGGGCTTCCCGGCTTCGGATCGGCGACGCCGGCGTAGGTCGCGGGGAACCGGCCCGAGTCGCGGATGGCCGTGAACTTGCGGAAGTGCGGCCAGTCGGAGTGGTAGCCGTCGGCGGTGTTGCGGAACTCGGGCTGGATGTCGACGTCGCCCTCGGTCTGCCCTTCGCCCTGCTCGGTGATCGCCGCGATGATCGTCAGCGCCTGGGCGAGCCCGGCGCGGCCGTCGTCGGTGACGGTCTGCGCGAGCTCGCGGTAAAAGTTGCGGAAGAGGTCGACCTGGTTGCGCCCGCCGCGAAGCTGCTCCTCGGCGAGCTCGGCGGCGCCGACGCGCACCGCGTCGTAGAACTCGCCGATCGAGCCGTAGTCGCTCATCTTCGGCTGCAGGTCGGGCTGGTGGCCGGTGTCCCACTCGGGATACTCGATCAGGCACATGCTGTTGATGCGCTTTTCGTCGAGGGGACCGATCTCGGCGCTGTACGGCGTGTAGACCTCGGTGGGGTTGGGCGAGTCGAGGTTGAAGTTGAGGTGCGGGATCTCGGTGCCCTCGTAGGCCGGCGCCGGGAACTTCGGGGAATGACCGAAAGCGTTGGCGACGTTGCTCGCCAGCTCGGCGTGCAGCATCTCTTCGTAGACCACCGACTGGATCAGCCGGTAGGCGTCGTCGGTGGGGTCTTTGATCGAGTACATGGCCGACATGTAGAAGGGTATCGTCCAGAACTCCAGGTCGACGGCATACTGCAAGTGCTGGCGCAGGTCGTGGATCGTCCATTTCGGAGGCGTGCAGCCCATTTCTTTCTCCTTTCTTCGCGGTCAGTACCCGGAGGCCGCATAGACGCAGCCCGCGGTCGGACAGACGAGGGTGCACCCCGCGGGCGGACACTCGTTGGTCTGCTCGAGACCTTCGGGGACGGGGAGGACGAGCGACAGGAGGAAGTCGACGACGTCCTGCTGCTGCGCCGGCGACAGCTTGCGGAAGGCCTGGATCACCGGGTTGGCCTCGCTGCCCTCGCTCTCGTGGTGGAGGATCGCCTCCTGCAACGTGGTGGCGCGGCCGTCGTGGAGCCAGGGATTGGTGCCGGAAACCCCCCACAGGGGACGGGTGAGGAACTCCCGCTTGGGCACGTAGACGCCCGCGACGTCGGTCTCCTGCGCCTCGACGTCTTCGAGACCCTTGCCCATGTCGTGGAGCTCGAGGTCGCTGAAGAGCGGCACGTCGATCGTGCCGTCGGCGTTGGGCTTGAGCCGCGGGTAGACGTAGGGCGGCAGCTCCTGCGGCTGGGCGCCGGTGCAGGTGCCGGGCCGCGTCAGGTGGATCTGGTAGCCCGCCGGCAGGCTCGGCGCCTGGCACTCGCCGCGGTGGAAGGCCGCCATCGCGTCGTCCACGGCCTGGTCGAGCGCCTCGGGGGTGCCGGCGTTCCGCACGTGGTCGCGGAGCTTGGGCTCGAGCTTGCGCACGACCTGCAGGATCGGCAGCTCTTCGGTGGTCTCGAAGCCGGCGGCGCCGAGGGTGCCGACGGCCGACGGCGGCGGGCACTCGTCGGCCGGCTCGGCGGTGGCGACGGTGAAGACCGGCACCTGGACGCGCAGGGTGGGCGTGTGGCAGGAGGCGCAGAGCCCGGCGGCGGCCGTCGGCAGGTCGAGGCCGTCGCCCCGGAAGAGCTTCTCGCCGCGCATCACCGACTCCTTCGTCGACGCCTCGATCACCTGCTGCGGCGGCCGCGTCATGCCGACGAAGGCGCTCAGGGCAGCGACGTTGCCGAGGGAGGTCTGGGTGGCCCTCTCCAGGGCCTGGCCGTGGGTCGAGTCGAGGTCGACGGCCATCTCGTTGAACTTGCCGTCGAAGTCGCAGTCGAGGTTGACGCCCGCCTTCTCCACCGCCTGCATGCTGAAGTGGAAGTCGAGGGCGGACTCGACGAAGTGCCGCACCGTGGAGGCGATGCCCTTGAACTGGAAGGGCCGCACCACGAGGTCCGAGGCCACGCCCGAAACCTGCGAGAGGTCGTCGTGGTACTCGCCGCCCTCGTAGGTGGTGCAGAAGGTGCCGAAGGAGCTGGTCTTGGCCTCGAGCGCGATGCACTGCTCCTCGCCCGGGTGGACCTTCGCCGCGTGCTGAGCCGCCGACTTTCGCAGTTGCAACTCGAGGGTGATCTCGTCGGCCAGCCGCTGGCCGTAGCCGGTGCCGAAGACGTGCGGCGGATTGCGGTAGAAGACCGCCAGGCGGGTGGGCCAGTCGGGGTTCTGGAAGAGGGTGTTGGCGCGGCCGGCGCCGCCGCCGATCACGCCGGGCTTGCGCGTCATCGCGGCGCTCACGGTGCCCGGCTCGTGATAGACGCCGATCGACTGGTGGCACTCGTAGCAGCTCTGCGAGTCGATGCCGTCGAGGCGCAGGAAGGGCAAGCTGTAGGCGCCGCTCTTGGCCGGGTTCACCTTGCCGTTCTCGATCACCTCCTGCGGCGGATTGGTGCGGTTGACGTAGGGGTAGAACACCGAGCGCTGGATGGCGCGCGGACCCTCGGGGCCCTCGCCGTAACCGTCGGGAGTGATGTAGGGAACGGTGAAGAACTGGCCGCCCGACTCCAGGACCTTGCGCAGCGTGTAGCCGCCGGCCTCGGGCGTCTGCAGCAGCAGCTTGTCCTGCTGGATGCTGACGTCCTCGGTCACCACCCGCGGCTGGGCGAGCGCCGGCCCCGCGGCGAACAGCCCGAAGGCGGCGAGCCCCACCGCGAGCCTGGCAACGATGGAAGCCTTTTTCGTCGTCATGGACATACCTGCTCCTTGGGATCCGCGGATCCGATCAGGGGTTTCTTTTCTGTCGAGACGCCGGAGAAACGATCTATGAACCGTGCGCTACGTCGGGGAGCAAGGGACGTGCCAGGGCCGCGGACGCGCCGGTCGGGCGTATTTGCCCGGAGACGCCGGAAAGGGATCGTCCAATGGACAACCGAAGAGGGTCCGGCGGACCACCGCGGTTGTTCAATGAACAACCCTCGGTCGGCTCTATCCCATCCACGCGGGTGCGGCGTCTCAATCCCCGAAGGGTCCACGTCCGCCGTCGCAAGTTCATGCGGGCGTGGCGGACGCTCGTCGAGCTTGTGCCTATCCCGGTCCTGTGGGACCGGACGGGCGGGCACGGAGGCCGGCCCGCCCCTACGCCGAACGTCGGAATAAAACGTAGGGGCAGGCCCCCGTGCCTGCCCTCCGGTCCGACAGGACCGGATTGCTCCAGTAGGGCAGGCTCTGCCTGCCGATCCGCGGCTTCGCCGCGGAAATCCCCCCTGGCCCCCCTTTCTCAAAGGGGGGAAGCGGCCCGCTTCGCCGAAGCGCATGCCTTCGCGCAACCGGTACCGCGTGGGGCAGAAGCGTGCCCACCCGTAGTCGTCGTACTTTCCGCCGCCGAGCTTGGGGGTGAAACTGGCGACGCCCAAGCTGAGAAGAACGCCACCGACCTCGCGCCGCTCGAGGTTGCGAAAACGCAAGGCCGTCGAGAGCGTGACGCCCGGCGGTATGGCCAGGGCCGGGATCTTTCGGGGCTGCCGCGCGTCCTCGGGGAGCCGGCCGTAGAAGCGGCGGCCTTTCTCGCGCTGCGGCGGGTAGGCGACGGAAAGCTCGATTCGGATCAGCTCGACGTCCGCCTTGAGGACGGCGTCGTCGAAGCCGATCCGGCCCTGGTAGCCGAGGGCGCCGAAGAGGGCTCCGGCGGCGCTCAACGGCTGCGGGCGGCTCTTCCGGTACATTTCCCTGAAGGGTGAAGCGCTGTCCGTCAGGACCTCGTAGACCTGACGGCACATTCCCTTGATCGAGCTGCCCGGCACGATCGGCTCGCCGGCACGGCGCATCAATTCCTTGACGAGCTGGCCCTGGAAGATGCCGAAGGTGCCGGAGCCCACGTGGACCGGCGACAGCGTTTCAACGTCGAGCTCGATGACACCGCTGCCGAGATCTGCGTCGAGGCGGTCATGGAATACGGGTTCGGACTCTTGCCGTGTCCGGGGGACGGGCAAGGCGAAGTAGTTGCGGGGTGGGAGCTTTCTCTTTTCGGTCACGGCCTCATCCGGAATTCTTAACCCCAAGGGGGTTGTATCCCGCAGCCCAGGGTAAGCGAAGCGCCACCCTGGGTATGCGAGGGTAGGGATCCGAACCCTGTAAGGGTTCTATAGATCGTGGCGTGCGCGCGTCAGGCGCAGCTCGGGCTCGGCGCGCCGCGCCGGCACGCGGTAGCGCAGGTGGCGCAGGTCGCGGATCGAGCCGCTCAGCGGATTGCCGGAGGTGAGGACCATGAAGTCCACGGCGCTCCGGCAGCCCGACTCGCGGATCTTGCGCTTGGCGCTGCGTAGCAGCTCCTTGGCGTAGCCGAGGAGGAATCGCATTGGGAAGTGATGGTCGGCGATGGCGATCCCCACCCCCACGCCCAACCTCTCGATGGCCGTTCGAAGACCGCCCGGATTCTCAAAGGCGCCACCCGGCTCACTCCGTCGTCAATCGACCGGACTGCGCGTCCGCGCGGTCTCGATCCACTTCAGGTCGACGATACTGGGCGTCCGCGCCGTCCTGACCCCTTCCTATCGACGATACTGGGCGTCCGCGCCGTCCTGACCCCCTTCCTATCGACGATACTGGGCGTCCGCGCCGTCCTGACCCCCTCCTATCGACGATACTGGGCGTCCGCGCTACTTCGCCCCCGCTAACACCGACGCGGACGCGCGGTCTGCCTCTGAGCCGCCCCCATGACCGCGGCGAAGCCGCGGATCGGCAGGCACAGCCTGCCCTACGCGGATTGTCGCCCATTCGGGGACGGACTTCTGCACTGCAGCAGAACTTAGCTCGCTGCGCTCGCGAAACCCTCACCCCCAGCCCCTCTCCCAGGGGGAGAGGGGAGTAAGATCTTGGGACCGAGGACTGAGCCCCCTCTCCCCCTGGGAGAGGGGGTTGGGGGGTGAGGGCGACGAGACGAAGTCTCGTCGATAACGCCCTTGAAATCAGCAGGTTGTGCAATTCCGAGACGTCTAGCTGGTAGGCGGCTCATGCAAGCCCCAGCTCCCGCACCCGACGCTTCAGCCTCAGGCTCGAGACCTCGAGACGGCGGCGGCGTCGACGTCGCCGCCGGCGGCCGCCAGGCTCGCGATCTCCTCGCGGCCGAGGTTCGCGGCCTTGCGCAGCCGCGGGCACTGCCTGTTGCCTGAAGAGTGACGATTGGGTACACTCAAGGGCGACGCAGGAGGCGACCGCCATGAAGTTCCTTTCCGTCCGCGATCTCCGCAGCAAGCCCGCCGAGGTCTGGAAAGGCTTGGCGGCGGCACGGGAGATGGTCGTGACCTCCAACGGTCGGCCCATCGCGATCCTCTCCGCGGTGACGGAGAACACCCTTGAGGAGACTCTGGCCGCGATCCGGCAAGCGCGAGCGGTCGCGGCGGTCTCCGAGCTGCAGCGGCGATCCGTCGAGCTGGGCCTCGACGCCATGACCTCGGCCGAGATCGATGACGAGATCGCGGCCGTCCGTCGTGCCCGCCTGCGTCAGGACGATCCCTCGGAATGAAGATCGTCCTGGACACGAACGTCCTTGTGTCCGGCTTGCTCCAGCCTCTTGGCCCGTCCGCTCAGATCGTGCGCCTTGTCGCCGCGGAAGAGCTGGCGCTCTGCTACGACCCAAGGATTCTGGCAGAGTACGGAGAGGTACTCCTGCGTGAGAGGTTCCGCTTCGATCCCGAGCGGGTCATGACGCTCATGGAGCAGATCCGGGCTGGCGGCGTCACCGTCGCCGCTCGTCCGTTTGCGATCCGCCTGCCCGATCCCGATGACGAGCCCTTTCTGGAAGTCGCTCTGGCTGGAAGGGTCCGGTGCCTCGTGACAGGGAATCTGAGGCACTACCCGGCCGAGGCCCGACACGGCGTCGAGGTCCTGGCGCCGCGGCCGTTCATCGACCTCTATCGGGCTGAGATGGCTGAATCGACCGAGTAGCCCGTGCGGGACGACTGTCTGAGGTGAGTGGCCGAAGTGGCCCGCGTTCGGACCGTGTCCTTTTTCATCTGGGCGGCTCACGCCAGCCCCAGCTCCCGCACCCGACGCTTCAGCCCCAGGCTCGAGACCTCGAGGACGGCGGCGGCGGCGTCGACGTCGCCGCCGGCGGCCGCCAGACCCGCGACGATCTCCTCGCGGCCGAGGTTCGCGGCCTTGCGCAGCCGCGGGCACTGCTCGACCAGGGCGTAGAGAGAGGTGCGCGAAATGCCGAGCGTCGCGGCGGCGCCGCGCAGGTTGAAGCGGTGGGCGCGCAGCAGCTCGACGAGCTCGTCGTCGCCGATCTCCGACGGCTTGCGGCGTCGCGGCGGCGCCACCGAGACGGTGCCGGCGGGCGCCGCCGCTGGCGTCGCGAGCATCTTCTCGACCGTCTCCGGCACCCGGGGCAAGGCACCCCTCGAACTGGCCGATTCATTCCTTAACTCATCCTGACCGACCACTGATCAGGTACTGAAAGGGTGTCGCTCTTAGCTCCCCTGATTCAAAAGCCCTCGCAATGCCTCTAAACACACGAGGATAGCCCTCCGCCCTGAGTACACAATACTCGGCAAGCCGAGGCCGGGTCAGTGTAATGCCGCCCCAGAAGTGCAGTTCGTACGCGTCACTGAGACCATGCCCAACGTCCCATTCATTCGCCGAGAGGAGAAACCGGACTTCGTGCCCCTGACTCCCCTTCACCTCAATGTAGCGCTCAGGCGAGGTCGCCGCGTTCCTGATATCGTAGCCAAGCGAGTCATCGTCGAGGGCCACCCACTGAACCCGCGACGGATCGCTCGCTCTTTCTTGCTCCCAGCGGTAGGAGTAGGCCTCGGCTCGGTCCCCAACCTCATGCCGCGCCTCTTCGGTCGGGAGTCGCGAGACGGGCTGCAAGGCCCAGGTCGCGAGGAGCTCTGCCACGAGAGCCGCTGGGACTCGAAGGTGGCTGTCGAGGACGACCTCACGCCAGCGACGAAGGGTACCAGTCAACTGCGCAGCCACGCCGATTGCGGCCGATCGCTTACAGACGAGATCACCAGTGCCGGTGAACGCACCGGTCGCAAGCAGCCTGCGCGCCTGGTTGCGGAAGTACCCGGCGTCAATGAGCGACCGAGCGAGCAGGCGCCCTCCTTGCTGATGGTCCTGAGTGGCGACCCGGCGACCGCCCGCGGTGAGGCGGGTGAGGCTACCTCGGCGCTCGATCAAGCCGGCGCCGAGCAACACGTCGATCAGTCCCTCAACGTCATCCAGCGGACCGGCGCACCGGTTCCAGACAACCCGTTTGACGCGCTGCTCAGGCACGCCCGGCGGAGGGTGGGTCCGGATAGCCGCAAGGATCTCCGGAAGCCGTCGCAATCTCACCGCAGTCAACCAGTTGTCGATCTCGCCTGTCATGAACCCTCGCCAAGTAAGTAGCGCAGGAGCTCCTCGAGGTCATGTTCATTCCCCTCCGCGTCCGCTGACGGGTCGTCCGACAGGCTGATAGGACCGAGGTTGGCGCCCTCGAGAAGAAGGCGCATTCTGGCGTCTTTCGCCTGAAGCGACGCGTCCGCCAGATGGTCAATCGTCGGGCCCCCGTCGAAGGTCGCCAGCAGGATGTGGACGGTCACCTTCGCGTCGGGAGCAAGACCCAAGCGATGGATCCGGTCGATGGATTGGAGGTATAGGGCGCAGTCGTAAGTCCGATCGAGATAGATTGCGTTGTGGCAGGAGCTATGGAGAGAGATCGATTCAGAGCAGGAGGCGGGATTCGTGACCAGTACGGCCGGACTCTCAGTAGTGAGGAAACGCTGGATTATCGCTTCTCTGGTGTCCTCCTCCCCTGGACGCTCACACCCCTCGTTCGGGTCATCGCGAAGAGCGTCGGTGCCGGCGGGCACGCGACCATCAATCTGGAAGCACGGAACTCTCAGCCGCTTACGGACGAGCTTCCGGAAGTGATCCAGGTTCGCTACGAAGTTACTCCAGCAGACGACCTTCTCTTGCCTGTCCATGATGGACGCCACGAGGTCCAACGCCGCTACCGACTTCGCTGGAAGCTCGTTGTGCTGGTAAGCGGCCAAGCGCTCCATGAGCGTGGGATGCCTCTCCTCAAGACGCGGAAGCCGATAGTATGAGTCCCGCACGTTAAACAGCGCGGGGTTGGCCGCGGCCTGCAGGAGCCGGATTGGCCGGCCGCGTCGGAGAGCATTCAGCTTGTCCTGCCAAGTCGTTGCATCCTGGAGATGCCGGCGAAACTGATTGCATATCAGCTCATAGATCTCGGCCTGCGTATCACGAAGTTCAACTCCATGCCGAAACACTTCGTATGGCGGAAGTCCGAGGGCCTCTTTCGGCGCCCGCGAGACAAAGGGCCCGACCTTGCTCAGCACACCGTCGAAATCGGCGTCGACCTGGACGGCGAATGCATCGCGCGTCCCCGTAAGCAGACCATCGGGCCAGAGAACGTTGAGCTGCGTGTAGAGATCCTTCCCCGACTGCGGCATCGGCGTGCCCGACAGGATCTGACGAACACGAGCTTGCCGCGCCAGCTCCATCAACGCCGGCGCCCAGACACCGCCACGGAAGCGCTTGATGCGGTGAGACTCGTCGACCACCAGCATGACGTTCCACTCTCTGAAGAGCCGTAGGAGGAGAAGCTGGTCGGCTGCCGCTATCGCGTAGCTCAACAGCAGCACCTGGCGCGCGCCAACTTGCTCGTATGCCGCCCGCCGGCTCGCGGCGTTGCCCCTGACGCGGCGAACCTGAATGCGACCGCCAGTTGCTGCGCGGGTCTCCTGCTCCCATGGGTCGAAGCAAGCAAGCGGACCGACCACCACGATCAGATCAATCGTGCTTGACTTCATGTGAGCAACTGCGGTCGCCAGCGTGGTGACGGTCTTGCCCGATCCGGGCACCGAGAAGTTCGCCGCGTTGATGGCGGTAAGTGCGTGCGCCGCACCGTCGAACTGATGCGGTCGCAGTGTCCGCGATGCCTGCCAGCCGAACTGAGAGAGCGCCCGATTCAGGCTGTTACGGTCGAAGTCGCGGTCTCCCGCCTTCAGCGCCGACGCGGCTTCTCGTGTACGTTGAAAGCTCCGTCGTCGCTCGAGCTCCTGTGTGATCGCCGAGTCTGCGATGCCTTCCGCTCTCACGCCGTAGCCATGCGACGTGAGCCAGTCATGAACCCGCATGACGAGCCAAGTCACGTTGTGGCGTCGGCCGGGGACACGCCAACCTTCATCGACCGGCACAGCTCCGAGCGAGGCGCGGAGGTATAGGAACGCCGCTCGGTCGTTGGCGATCTCCTCGCCTAAGACGAGGAGTCCATTCTCCTCGGGCCGAATGGTGACTGTCGCCACTGCATCAGCCTTCGTCAGCTAGAAGGTCGCGGTGATCGTCCGCCCACTCGACTATCTCCCTGAGCGCACCGCTGACCGCTGCCCCCTCCTCAGCGTCCGTGATCGCGCTGGTCAAGCGGTCTCCCGAAGCCAGGGTCTTCAGGCGGTTGATCACTTCACGAATGGTCTTCAGGACGTCTCTCTGCCGGGAAGCCCTATATCCATCAATGGCATCATCGATCAGCCGCCCAACCGCTGGCGGGCGGTTCACAACGGAGGGAGTGCCGCCGTCGTATTCCTCGTCGTCCGACTCATCGGGACCGGTCTCCGTTGGAGACGTAAGAGTAGGCCTCTTGTCGGGCTGAATCTGCCTCTCGGTTTCGGAGACGTCTTCAGCAAGGCGATCGAATCGCGCTCGATCATTCCGGAACATCTTCCTAACCTGGCGGATATCTTCGTATTTCTTGCCGGCATTTACGCACGCAAAGAGAACCTGGAGCACGCGATCGAAGTCGTCGGAGTAGTCGGACTCGACGTTGATCATCATCCTTCCAATGTCACGGAAGATCTCGAGTCTGCGGAGTAAGATATGGTATTGGCCAGACTTGCTGGAGTCTTCCAGGAAGAGGTCCATGAATTTCACGGCGTAGAGATCGCGAACGACTTCAGGTTTGGACTTCTCGACGGTCGTCTGGAGCTTGCCCGCGACCTCGCCGATGGAGCTTGTGTCGAACCAGTCCACCTCGCGGATCATTGCCGCCTCGCGCAGCGCGAGTAGGTAGTCGATGTCGTTGTAGCGGACCTTAAAGTTCTCGGTGAGCTGCTCGCGCTGCTCCATCTCGAGCAAGGCGGCCTCGTCGATCTCGGCAGGGTCGAGGATCACCGCCATGACCCACTCGCGCCCACTATCGCCGCTCTCTCGTTGGACTCGCTTGATCATTGCAAGACGGCGATTGCCGTTGCGAACCGTGCCGTCCGGGAGAATCCAAAAGGGCGTCTCCTGTCCTCGTCGATCCCAATCGTTCTTGAGCGCCTCGTAGTCTCTCGAAGCAGTGCCGCCGATGCGCCCGTCTACAACCTTATGGGACTTGTCAAGGAGCAGCGACTCGATGCTCAGCTCGTCGTTCGGATGATTCTCCGGATCGAGGCTTCTGCCAAGTTGGTCCTGCGCCCAGAGCCGTTCTGCCGCGAACCTCCGGTTGTCCACGTTCAGGACGAGCGCATCCACGGGCACTTTCCAGACATCGCGGAGGCTCCAGTCGTCCTGGATCCAGAGCTTGGCCTTCTCGTTGCATCGGGTCTTCCGGGTCTCGATGGCGTGCATGCGCTCGGCAGCGGTCTTCGGCATTAGTTCATACTCCTCGGGCGGGCGAATCTCGAAGCGACCACTTTATAGGCTAAGGTCATGTTATTCTGATCGGCGCTGCTGACCCGGAGCGGCTTCACTTCCTCGATCCACTCGTCAACGGTGAAATGGGGCACGCACGGTTGGGTCTCGTCGCGCCGGCGGCACACGATCACAAGGTCCCATTCGCTGTTTCCGTCATGGCTGTGGTACCCCATGTGGCCGTCGCTTCGAACGGGCCAGATGGCGGTGACGCGTAGGTCGGCTGCGTCAATCGCCTCACCGATGGCATCCCAGGCGTCTGAATTCGTGGAGTGGTAAGTGAACGCGAGCGGACGGCCAGCTCGGAGCCGCGCGGCTGTAACACGCATACAGCGCCCAAGATAGACGCCAAAGGGTTCTGCACCGTTGCCATTCCCAGGTAGGAGCGGCAGACCGGCGAGCTGGGAGTCCTCTTGCCAGGCCCGGTAAAACGCCGACAGCTCATCGTAGGCGATGTAGTCGTAGTAGGGGGGGTCGAAAATGCAAGTGTCGACGTCGGATGGGGTCTCGGATGCCGGGAGGTCAGCGGAGCGGCAGGCCAACGCAGCGTCGATACCCGTCGTGGCGAGGTCGAGGTCGACGGCCACCGCCCGCTGCTCGGAGTCGTACCACGTATATCGCCGTACGGGCGCCTTCCCGGCAGCGCGTTCGATCCGGGCCAGGCAAGCTGCGATCGTGCCGCGGCCACCGGTTGGGTGGAGGGGATTGAGCTCCACGGCGAGGGCAGGAAGCGAGTAACCTCGAACGACGAACAGCGCCGAGAGCCTGCCATAGTCGGTCGCGTAGCCGCAGAGCCGATTGTTCGTTGCCAAGGCGTTGGACAGAGCCAACTCGAGCGCCCGTGTGACGGGCTTCGGCCAGTCGCACTCGGAGACCCACTTCCAAGCGGATCCCAGGACCAGAAGCTGGCGCGGCGTGAAAAGCTGCTCGTAGCGGGTGATTCCGTAGCTGACCGGCCTTTCGTCGTGATGGCCGACCTGCACTTCGCCGTCAGGAAGATGTAGGTGCTCGCGTCGACTGGCCAGGGATCGTCGCGCCGACCCCAGAGCTTGGAGGTCCTCTCTACTTGGTGGCCGCAAGCGTCGTCGTCCCTCCGCCGGAGTCTCTTCCACTGCGACGAGGCGTTGCTCGGCAACGCCTGTCTGAAGATCGCGGTGCGTCAATCTCGCTGAGCAGTTGGGGCAAGAATACGACTGACCCGAGAACGTGCCGGACCAGACATCACGCTGCCTTCCGCAGCAGCGCAGTCGCACGGCCTCGGCGCTCCTCATGTGACGGAGGGAGAAGCAGGTCGGGCAGTAGCAGGTCAGTCCGTTGTCGCGAACGACTGCCCCTCGTCGCCGGAGATCCCGGGCGAGCACCAGATTGCGGTAAAGCGGGCCACAATGCCCGCACGATGGGCACTCCACGATCGGGATGTGAAAGTAGTGCAGGGGTGGCACCTCGTCCTTCGTCGGGTAAAGCTCCGCGAAGGTGCTGGTGAGCCGCTCGAGCAGTTCGGTCCCCGCCCTCCGAAGGGGCTCTTGTTTTGGGGGCTTGAGCTCCGCGCTCACAATGCTCACGGCCAATGGATCGACATCGCCGCCGACGACGTCTGCCCCGAGGCGGGCTGCCTCAATCAAGGTAGACCCTCCACCGGCGAAGGGGTCCAGCACACGTCTACCTTCGAGCGGGCGATCACTAGAACCGAACGCCTGCCAGAACTCCTCGGTCGTGGCGTCTGCGTCGAGGTGGCTAGCGATGAGCAAGCCCCGAAGCAACGCGGGCGGCCGACGGGCCCACCATCGGTGAATACCGTAAACTGGGTCGCGGACTCTCCGATCGGCGCTGATGACGAGCGAGAGCTCTCGGAATGGGAATCTGTGCTCGAGTAACGTACTCCGTATGCACGGGGCTTTGACGGTGGCCACGCGTGCTGGCTGCTCCACCGTCCCACGTTCGCTCAGAGTCGAGTAGCCAGCTTGGCCTCCGATCTCACCAGTCAATGTCGCCGCGCCCTGCATCAGTCCTCACTTCTCGTGGCACCAAGCTCGCCAGTGATGGCCTGTGCGTCGAACGGCCGCCTCGCTTCATCGGCGCCAGGCTTGCTCAGAGGGGCCTACGACCGGGGGTCACGCTACCGTAGCGCTCCCGCTGTTGTCAATGTGACGAGAGGGGCGAACGAAGCGCGGAATCTCGATGACGGCTCGATGTGTGGGAACCGCAGCTTCACGCCAGCCCCAGCTCCCGCACCCGACGCTTCAGCCCCAGGCTCGAGACCTCGAGGACGGCGGCCGCGGCGTCGACGTCGCCGCCGGCGGCCGCCAGGCCCGCGACGATCTCCTCGCGGCCCAGGTTCGCGGCCTTGCGCAGCCGCGGGCACTGCTCGACCAGGGCGTAGAGGGAGGTGCGCGAAATGCCGAGCGCCGCGGCGGCGCCGCGCAGGTTGAAGCGGTGGGCGCGCAGCAGCTCGACGAGCTCGTCGTCGCCGATCTCCGACGGCTTGCGGCGGCGCGGCGGCGGCGCGGACGAGACCGCGACGGCCGGCGTCGCCAGGAGCTTCCCGACCGTTTCAGGCAAGCAGGCCCGCGTCTCGCCGCGATTGGCGATCGCCAACTGGCGGACGACGTTGTGGAGCTGGCGGACGTTGCCCGGCCACTCGTACGCCGCCAGCCGCGCCACCAGCTCGCCGTCGAGCCACGGCACCGGCGAGGCGAGACGCCACTGCTCGCCCACCGCGTCGAGCTCCTGCTCGAGGAAGTACACGAGGAGCCTGCCGACGTCGTCGCGTCGCTGCCGCAACGGCGGCACGCGCAGCTCGTAGCTCGCGAGCCGATACAGGAGGGGCGCCCGGAAGCGCTCGCCGTGGGCCGCCGCCTCGAGGTCGGCGTCGGTGGCGGCGATCACCCGCACGTCGACCTGCCGCGTCTCCTCGCCGCCGACCGGCCGGACCTCGCGGCTCTCCAGCGCGCGCAGGAGCAGGGCCTGGACCTCCGGCGGCGTGGCGCCGATCTCGTCGAGGAAGAGGGTGCCGCCGTGGGCCTGGACGAAGAGGCCCTGGCGCGGGCGGTCGGCGCCGGTATAGGCGCCGCGGACGGCGCCGAAGAGCTCGGCCGCCGCCAGCGTCGCCGGCACCGCCGCCATGTTGACGGCCACGAACGGTCCGGCACGCCGGCGGCTGGCCTGGTGGATCGCCCGCGCCGCCAGCTCCTTGCCACTGCCGGTCTCGCCGCGCACCAGCACCGGCACCTCGACGTCGGCGACCTTGCGGATCGCCAGCCGCAGCGCGACGATGGCCGGGCTCTCGCCGATCAGACCGTAGCGCGGCAGGCCCGGCACCGTCACCGGATCGACGAAGTGCAGGAGCAGGGCGACGTGCCGGCCGAGCAGCAGGACGACGCCCTGGTCGAGCTCGCCGGCGGCGAACGTCCGCGCGGTGACCGGCTCGCCGTCCACGACGACGCGGGTGCGGCTGCCGCACGCGTCGAGGCGGACGCCGCCGAGCCCTTCCCGCCGCAGGCGGATCGGTTGGCGGCTGAGGCTGGCGTGATCGAGGGGACGACGCTGCGCGGGAGCCGCGGCGCCGGGAGCGGCGCCGGGAACGCTGAATCCGGGCTCGCGCCGCGACAGCAGGGCCTCGCCGCCCGCCGCCAGGCTCAGCAGGGGCGCCCGCTCCCCCACCCGCCGCAGGTCAGGGTGGTGGAGCACGCTGAGGCCGGGCACGCGCGGATCGAGCGCGGCGAGGCCCGCGGCCCCGTCGGTCTGGGTCACCGAGCTGTCGTGTTGACCGGGCACGAGCCGATCCTAGCAATTGACAGTCGCGAACGCGCCTTCTACCCTGTCGTTCAGCTCGAGCGCAAGGAGGTGATCGCAATGAGCGTGAGGACCGGAATCAAAGCCGGACCCGAGATGGTGGTCGGCGACGGCGGCACCGGCGGCTGATCGGTCTCGCCTGTCGGCGAGCCCAGCTCCGCCACCAGGCGGCGATAACGCGGGTCCGAGCGGAGTCCGAAGAGCTCCGGGTCCTCCTGCACCTCGCGCCGCGGGAAGCCGGCGCGCAGCGCCGCCGCGAGCGCCGGCAGGGCGCGGCCGCGCTCGCCGCACACCTCGTAGGCGACGGCCGTGCGGTAGAGGTCCTCCGCCTTCCTCTCGCCGGGCGCGGCGATCTCGGCCAGCGCCGCGCCGCAGTCGCCGCGCTTGGCCAGGTAGAGGCCGAGGCGGCTGCGCAGGAGGGCGCTCTCCGGTTTCGCCGCGAGCTCGCCGCGGAGCAGCTCGATCGCATGCCCGTAGGCCTCCTTCGCCGCCGCCTCGTGCCCCGCCGTGAAGCGGTGGGCGTCGGCGAGGTTGGCCCAGTAGAGATAGTAATTGCCGCCGCCGAGCCGGAGGGCCTGCTCGAAAGCGCGGACGGCGGGGACGTAGAGCCCCTGGGCGTAGAGGAGGGTGCCCAGGTTGGAATAGAGCGAGTGCTCGGGCTGGATCGCCAGCGCTTTCCGGATCGCCGCCTCCGCCTCCGCCAACCGGCCCTGCATGTAGCAGACCGCCGACAGGTTGCGGTAACCGTAGGCCCCGTCGGGAGCCAGCTCGACGCTGCGGCGAAACTCCGCTTCCGCCTCCGCGTAGCGCGCGGCGCGGAAGTAGAGCATCCCGAGCTGGTCGCGCAGGGCGCGGTCGCCGGGATCGAGCTCGACCGCCCGCGCCGCGGCGGCGAGCGCGTCGTCGATGCGGCCCTGCACTTCGTAGACCCTGGCGAGGCCGCCGTGGGCCCGGGCGTTCGCGGGCTCGAGCGCGAGCGCGGCTTGGAGCCCGCGGATCGCCTGCTCGTAGCGGCCGGACTCGGCATCGACGATGCCCAACGCCACCCGGCCGAGGACGAGGTCGCCGTCGAGCTCGACGGCCCGCCGGGCGACCGCCGCCGCCTGCTCGAGGCGCAGCGGATCGCGCCCCAGGACGTACTGCCGCCAGTAGACGAGGGCGAGGCCGGCATGGGCGGGGGCCGATCTCTCGTCATTGGCGAGCAGGGCTTCGAAGGCGGCGACCGCCTGCTCGAGACGGCCCGGCTTGTCGAAGCGGTCGAGGTGGGTCATGCCCAGGCGCAAGAGGGTCGCGGCGTCGGCCTCGCCGGCGGCGTCGACGGCGACCCGAGACGACGGCGAAAGCCAGCGCGTCCAGGTGTCGCGGGCGAGCACGGCGACCATGACGGCGGCGGCGAGAGCGCCGGCGGCGAGCGCCAGCAAGCCGCGGCGGCGGCGGACGGACGGCCCGTCGCTGCCGGAGCCGGAGGCGGGCTCGAGCACGCCGGGGGCCGTCGAGGTGATCGTCGACTCCTCCGGGATCGCCGGGCCGGCGACGGCGTCGACTTCGGCAGGGCGCTCCGCGGGCGCCAGCTCGGCCAGAGCGTCCGCCACCTCGCCGGCGCTCGCCGGCCGCATCTCCGGCGACTTTTCGAGCAAGCGATCGATGAGCTCGGAGAGCCGCGCCGGAACCTCGGGACGCCGCGCGCGCGCCGCCAGGTGCGGGTGCCGGGTGACCTGGTTCAAAGTCTCGAGAGGCGTGTCGCCGCGGAAGGGACGCTCGCCGGTCGTGATCTCGTAGAGGAGCACGCCGAGCGAGAAGAGGTCGGAGCGCGGATCGAGGGGCAGGCCGCGCACCTGCTCGGGCGACATGGCGCGGTAGGTGCCGAGGATCTGGCCGCTCACCGAAAGGGGCGTCTCCCACTCTTCTCCCCCCAGGCTCTTGGCCAGGCCGAAATCGAGGATCATGGCGCGGTCGGCCGCGCCGCCGCCGTGAGCGGTGCTCGGGCCGCGCAGGTCGAGCATCACGTTCTCGGTCTTGAGGTCGCGGTGGAGGATGCCCTGGGCATGGGCCTCGGCCAGCCCCTCCGCCACTTGCCGGCCGATGGCGACGGCGCGCGTCACCGGCAGCGGACCGCCGGCGACGAGCTGGGCCAGCGTCGGCCCCTCGACCAGCTCCATCACGATCCAGTCGCCGTCGGCGGCCTCGACGAGATCGAAGATCCGGACGATGGCGGGGTGGCTGAGACGGGCGAGCGCCGCGGCCTCGCGGCGGAACCGCTGGCGCCTGGCCGCGTCGGCGTCGGCCGGCACGTGCTTGACGGCCACCCGCCGCCCGAGCCGCGCGTCGCGGGCCGCGTACACGGCCCCCATGCCTCCCCGGCCCAGCAGGGCGTCCAGGCGATAGGGACCCACGCTCCTCCCCGAGCGGTCCGCGAGGTTCTCGCCGGATCCCGTCATCACGCCGGTCGGTCGGTTGGGGTCATGAGTTCGCGGGCCGGAGCCGGGATGGATTTCGATCGCCCGGATCCTATCCCATCCGTCGGCGCGCGTCGAGCCGCCCGCAGGCCCCGGCGCCGATGCGATGGGAATCATGCCATAGTATGAAGGAGTGCCAAGGAACGAGACGGACGCCTTCGAGCGTCTCTTCCGCGAGCTTTACCAGCCCGTGCTCGGGTTCTTCACCCACCGGGGTTGTTCGCGGGAGGAAGGTCAGGACCTGACCCAGGACACCTTCGCGCGCGCCTTCAGGTCGTTCGACGGCTTCCGCTCGGAGGCCAAGCCGTCGACCTGGGTGTTCACCATCGCCCTCAACGTCTGGCGCAACCGGATGCGCGAAACCGCGGCGGGCAAGCGTTCCGGCGAGGACGTGCCGTTGTCCGAGGCGAGCCCGGAGTCCGAGGATCGGCCGCCGGACCAGGTCCTCGAGCACGACGAGCGGCAACGGCTTCTGAGGACGGCGGTCGACGAATTGCCGCCCAAGATGCGACGTTGTGTCTGGTCTCGGGTCTATCAAGATAGGAGCTACGAGGAGATCGCGCGGCTCCTCGGCGTTACGGCCACGACCGCGAAATCGCAGGTCTCGCTGGCCACGCCACGATTACGTTCGAGTCTGGCCGAGCACTATCCCGAGCTCGCCGCCGATCCCGACGATCGGAAAGGATGACGCGATGGCACGCAAGTCAACGTTCGCCGAAGACCTTGCCCTCCTGGCAGCGGACGAGCGCTCCCGGCTCGGCGAGCCGCCGACCGCCGAGGAGCTGATCGCCTGTCGCGACGGCAAGCTGACCGAGGAGGCTGGGGAGCGCGTCCGCGACCGGCTGGCGGTCGATCCCGAGCTGGCGTCGATCTACCTCGACTTGACGAGCGACCCGGCGGCGCTCGCCGCCGACGCGCCCGCCGACGCCGACGTCGACGACGCCTGGCGTCGGCTGTCGCCGCGGCTGGAGCGTGCGGCCGTCGTCCCCATCCGGCGCCGGACCGCGGCCCGCGTACCCCTGGCGCTGGCGGCCTCTCTGATCATGGCCCTGCTGGGCTGGCTGCTGACGCGCCCGGAGCCGCTGCCGGCGGGCGAGTACTACCCCATCGAAGTCACCGGCGCGGAGTATCGTGGCGCGGCGGTGACGGTGCCCCGGGACGTCGCCGGCGTGGCGTTCCACGTCGACGCGTCGCAACTGACGGGGAGGATCGTCGTCGAGCTGCGCGACTCCTCGGACGTCCTGGTCCGCGGAGAGACGTTCCCGGCCGGCAAGATCGTTTTTCGCGTGCCCGCAAACAAGATCGCGGACCAGGTCTACCGGTTGACGGTGCGGCCGTTCGGGACGCCGGAGGGCGCTCCGGCGTCGATCGAGGAAGTCTTCCCCCTGGAATTCGGCGGCGACTCCTGAGCCCGCAGGGCGCCAGCCGGTAGCCGGGGGTTTCAACCCCCGGCGCAGTGGCGCCGGGCGCCGCCGGGGATTAAAATCCCCGGCTACCGGCCGGCGCCCTGCGGGCTACCGCCATCGTCTCGACCTCGCTGCGCGCACGCAAGCCCCGCAAGACGCCTGGAGCGTCTTCGAGGGCTTTCGCGCCCAGGGGCTCCTGGAAAGCACCCGCCGGCGCGCCCTACGTTCCTCCGAGACCCCCGACGCGGACGCCGCGGAGGCGGTTCGGAAGCTCCGCGTCGAGCTGGTCGAGGCGGCGCGGGACCTCGACGCGCTGGGACCCGCCGATCCGGACGTCGTCACCGACGTGCGCGAGAGGCCTTGCGGCGGGCCCTGGCCGAGCAGGCCGGCGAGGGCTCCGAGCCGGGCGAGGTCGGGCCGACGGCGGCGGCTGAATCGCTCGACGCCGAGACGCTCGCTCTCGTCTTCGCCGCCGGCGTCGAGCAACTCTACGTCCTCTCGCTCGATCGCCAGCGCGGCCTGCAAGTGCTCCCCCTCGGGGAGAGCCCGGAACGGATCGAGGACCAGGTCCGCGAAATCGTCCGCGGTCTCGAGCCCTCGGAGTCGAGCAGGAGGGGGCGACAGGTCCGCCGGGACGTCGACGAGCTCAGCCGCGTTCTCCTCGGCCCCCTCGGCGACCG
>DASWIG010000044.1:0-11781 GCA_036397835.1 Thermoanaerobaculia bacterium | reverse complement strand
GTTGAGCACCTGGATCTCGAGGCCGTCGGCGGCGTCGTCGCCCTGGTCGCGCTGGCCGTGGAAGTAGCTGGCGAAGACCGTGACGGTCGACCCGGAGCCCACCGCCACGGACGGCGAGATGCCGATGCAGGTGCCGTTGTCGACGTCGTTGACGCCGGCGCTCGAGTTGGCCGCGGTGAAGTAGGCGAAGGTGCCCGCGGCGGCGCCGGCGGGCTGCGTCGTCACGCCGCTGTCGACCACCTGGGTGGGCGTGCCGCGCACGAAGAAGCCCGTCGAGCACGGATCCGCGGCGCTGGCGCTGTCGTCGACCCAGCCGCAGGCGTCGGACTCGAAGGTGCACTGGTGGACGAGGTTCTGGCACGTCGGCGGCGGGGGCGGCGGGGGCGGCGGGGGCGGCGGCGCCCCCTGCGTCGGAGTGACGCCGACGCAGTTGGACAGCCGCGTGAAGCAGGCCGACGAGGTGCCGGCGGCCGCCACGCTGTAGTGGTACTGGCGTCCCGGCGCCACCGTGGTGTCGACGTAGGACGTGGCGGTGACCTCGGCGAGCTTGACCTTGCCGAAGTCGCAGCCGGCGTGGCCCTCGGTGCGGAAGACCCAGTACTCGCTGGCGCCGCTGACGCTGTTCCACGACAGCGACGCCTGGGCGTTGCCCGCCGTGCCCGACAGCGTCGGCGCGGTGGACGGCGTCGAGCAGCCGCTGTTGACCGGCGTCGGCGTCGAGCAGGCGATGCCGTGGCGGTTGTAGGCATTGAAGATCGCCGTCATGTGCGGCGTGCCGTTGTTGATGTTGCCGTCGTTGTCGTCGGCCGCCAGCCACTGCATGTAGCCGCTGGTCGAGCCGCAACCGTTCGACGACGAGCCGCAGGTGCAGCTATACCAGGCGCCGACCGAGCCCGAGCCCTGGTAGAAGAGCTTGTTGCCGACCACGAAGGCGCTCTGGCGGTCGAGGTTGAACGGCGACGCCTGGAGGTCGCGCGCCACCAGGTCCCAGGCCGCCTGCCGCACCGGCGCCGCCGAGCAGTGTACCTGGCGCCCGCAGGGGCCGGGGCCGGTCAGGCAGCTCGGGCACACGAAGTTCAAGGGCGTGTCCGGGGTGTGGTTGGCGTGGCGGTCCCAGTCGGCGTCGCGCACGCCCGAGCAGTTGAGGGTGCAGTGGGCGGCGCCCGTCTGCGCCTCGTCGGCGTTGAAGCCGGTGCCGTCGGCGGTCTGGCCGCAGCCGTCGTTGACCGTCTCGAAGAAGCCGTGGCCCACGCAGGATTCCTGCAGGCGGTAGATCGCCGCGACGTCGGCGTAGCCCTCCGAGGAGTTCGACAGCGAGCCGACGGTGTCGTTGTCGTCGAGGCCGTGGCCCCACTCGTGGTCGAACACCCCGGCGAGCTCGCCGGTGTTGCGGCAGCCGCCGCCCGAGCGGTAGAAGTTGATCGTCGAGCCGTTCCAGAACGCGTTGCAGGTGTTGTTGAGGTTGACGTTGGCGGTCAGCCGGTTCTGCAGCCAGGCGTTGCCGGGCAGCCAGCCGCGGGCCATCTCGGCGAGCTTGTTGACCTCGTAGAAGGCGGTGCGCGAGGCCGGCGTGTTGCCGTTCGAGCCGCCGCCGGTGGTGCAGTTGTGCTGGCCGTTGGTGCCGCCGAGGTTGACCTCGTCGCCGGTGGAGCTGTTGGCGATGGTGCCGCACGAGTCCAGGATGCGCACGAACGGGCCGTCGAGGTTGGTGGTGATGGTGCCGCCCGTGGGGGTGAACATGCCGCCGCTGTTGGTGACGTTGTTGGGCGAGGCCAGGCCGGTGTCGGCGAACGGCATCGGCCAGCCGCCCATCATCTGGCCGCAGGTGCCGTTGGTGGGGCAGATCTCGGTCGAGGTCACCGGATAGACGGCGCCGGAGATCTGGCCGGAGACGTACTGATTGAGGTCCTGGAAGGCGAGGACCTCGCCCCTGGCGGCGTCGACGAGCACCTCCCAGGTCTCCTCCTCGGGCGGCCGCACGAAGGCGAACGTCCAGGCGAGGACGTGGCGGTAGCCCTGGCCGACCGGCGCGTTGGCGGTGGCCAGCGGGATGATCTCGAGCCGCGGCTCCTGGACCATCACGTCGAGCGACGAGCGGCCGCCGGCGTGGGCGAACCCCGCCGCCAGGGCCTCCTGCGAGGAGAGCCTCGGCTTGGTCGAAAGCCCGCGGACGTTGCCCCAGGCCTCGGTTCCGATCAGCACCAAGTTGCCGCTGTTGATCGTCGCCGCGATCCGGCCGTGGCGCACCGGGACGCCGCCGAAGCTCTGGGTGAACGCGACCTGCCACAGGTCCGGGGCGCCCTCGCCGCCCTTGCCGGCGTCCTCGACCTGCGCGTCGTCGATGCCGAGCACGCCCTTGTGGTCGCGGATGTACTGGCGCACCAGCGCGATCACCTCGTCGCGGCCGACGCCGTCGCCGGCGCTCTTCTCGCGGCCCAGGCGCGCGTAGACGTCCGCGACGCCGAGCTTGTTGCCGACTCCCTTGCCGGGGATGATCGGGTGGGAGAGGACGACGTTGGTCGTCGTGCCCGAGAGCGGATCGATGAAGATCGCGGGCCCGGGCCTGCCCGCGGCCTTGGTCTCGAGCAGGAGCTGCTCGAGGGCTGCCTTGTTCGGAAGCTGGTCGAGCACCTCCGCCACCGGCTCGTTGCCGAGAGCGAGGTAGAGGTCGGGCTCGTAGAACGCCTTCGTGCTCAGGTACGAGCCGTTCTCCGTGGGCTCGAGGCCCCACGCGAGGCCGCTCGCCAGCAGCAGCACACCGATCAGGCCGAGCAAGCCGGCCAACCTGCGGTTGGTATTCTCACTCAACGCGGACTCCTTCCTCGTTTTCCCGGACGAGGTCTCGCCCGAGAGGGGTTTGAGAGCCGCGTTGGCGCAAGATCCGTACCAATGTCACGGATCCGCCGCCGATTCCCTATTTGACTGAAATCAGGAGCCTTAGTATCGCAATGTCGAACCGGGGCCGAAGCGGATTCTCATTATTGAGACGCGGAGAATCTCAGTATTGAGAATCGGCATATCGCGACAGGGCCGCGGCCGGCGTCAGCTCAGCTCTTTGCGGGTGTAGCCGAAGAGGGTTCGGGCGATGATGAGCTGCTGGATCTGGCCGGTGCCTTCGTAGATGTCGGTGATGCGGACGTCGCGGAACCACTTCTCGAGCAGGTGCTCGCGGGAGACGCCGAGCGGGCCCAGGATCTCGATGCAACCCTGGGTGATCTGGCGCACCGCGGTGCCGGCCTTGGCCTTGGAGATCGACGCTTCGAGGTTGTTGGGCTGCCGCTGCCCGGCGAGCCAGGCGGCGCGCAGCACGGTGAGCATCGCGGCCTCCCAGGTCGCCTCGAGGTGGAGGAGCTTCTCGACCACCGCCGGCTGGCCGCCGAGGGCCGGGCCGTAAACGACCTCGACGCCCGCCTCGCGCAGCTTCTCGCGCGTGAAGTCGAGGGCCGCCGCGGCCATTCCGAGACCCGCCGCCGCCACCCCCGGACGGCTCAGGTTGAAGGTCTTGAGCACGCCGCGAAAGCCCCCGGTCGGGCTCGCCTCGAGCCCCAGCAGGTTGCCCCGGGGGATGCGGCAGTCCTGGAGAACGATGGAGGTGGTGTCGTCGGCGCGGATGCCGAGCTTCTTCTCCTTGTGGGTGACGAGCAGGCCGGGCGTGCCCTTCTCGATCAGAAAGGACTTGATGCCGGCGCGGCCGGCCGCCGGGTCGACCGTGGCCCAGACCACGACGCCGGCGGCGCGCAGGCCGGTGGTGACGAAGATCTTCTCCCCGTTCAAGACCCACTCGTCGCCGTCGGCGACGGCGCGGCTGGTGATCATCGAGGGGTCGGAGCCGCAGCCGGGCTCGGTGACCGCCATGGCGAGGAGCAGGTGCCCCCACTTCTCTTTCTGCTCGGGCGTGCCCGCGGCCTGGAGGGCGGTGTTGCCGAGGGCCTCGTCGCGACGCCGGATACGCACCGCGTAGTCGCCCCAGGTGACGCCGGCGGTGATCAGCATCAGCAGCGTCGGCGCCGGCGGCGCCAGCCCCTTCGCCGCCAGCACCTTGCCGACGCCGGGGAAGTCCGCCGCCTCCGGGAGCTCGTCGGGGGCGGTCTCGTGCTCGTTCTCGTCGTAGTGGCGGGCGTAGCGCCGCGCCACCTCGCCCTCGCGGCGCAGGTATTCGAGGACCTCCCGCTCCTCCTCGGTGGGCTCGAAATCGATCACCTTTTCGCCTCCTCAGATCGCCGCTGTCCCTTCGAGCACGCCCAGGGTGCGGGCGTTGCGCAGCCACATCTCCACCGGGTGGTCGCGGATGTAGCCGTGGCCTCCCAGCACCTGGACGCCGTTGTCGGCGATCCTGAGGGTCTCGCGGGCGGCGTAAGCGTGGGCGAGATGGGCGCTGCGGGTGGCGTCGCGTCCGTTCTCGAGCTCGCTCGCCGCCTTCCAGGCGAGCCAGCGCATGGCGTCGGACTCGATCCTCATGTCGGCGATCATGAAGGCGATCGCCTGCTTGCGGGCAATCGGCTCGCCGAAGGCGACGCGCTCCTTGGCGTAGGGAACGCAGTAGTCCATGACCGCCCGCGCCAGGCCGGTCATGACGCTCGCCAGCGCGGCGCGCGAGCGGTCGAGGAGGCGTACGGCGTCGGCGCCGCCCTCGCCCCCGAGCCGGTCGGCGGCCGGCACCTCGACGCCCGCGAGCGTCAGGCCGCCGGTGGCGAGGGCGCGCAGGCCGAGGTTCTTCTCCGGCCCCGAGACCGCGAGCCCGGGCGCGTCGCGCGGCACGATGAAGGCCTCGAGGCGGTGGTCCTCGGCCGCCGCCAGCACCAGGAACCACCGCGCGCTCGCCGCCAGGGGCACCAGGCTCTTCTCGCCGTCGAGCACCCAGACCTCGCCGCGGCGGCGCGCGGTGGTCCTCGTCTTCCAGGGATCGAAGAGCGCACCCGGCTCGATCACCGCCAGCGAGGCGGCGAGGAAGCGGTCGCCGCAGAAGGCCGGCAGGTACTTCGCCCGCTGCTCTTCGCTGCCCTGCTCGACCAGGGGCAGCACGAAGAGCGACGGGGCGAGCGCCGCCAGCGCCAGGGCGGCGTCGCCGTAGGCGAGCTCCTCGAGGATCAGGGCGTTCATCAGCGGCGAGGCGGCCTCGCCGCCGCCGCCCAGCTCCTCGGGGATCACGGTGGCGGTGAGGCCGAGCTGCCACGCCTCGTCGAGGAAGTCGTCGGGCACGGCCTCGGCCTCGTCGCACTCCCGCGCCAGCGGCCGCATCCTCGCCGTCGCGAACTCGCCCATGGCCTGGCGGGCGAGCTCCTGCTCCTCGGTCGGCGCGAAGGAGATCAAGGGCGGCTCCCCGGACCTACCAGTTGAGCCTCACGAAGCCCACGGCGCGGCGTCCCACCAGGTCGCCGCCGAAGGACTCGTAGTGATCGTCGTCGAGGACGTTGGAGACGTTGACGCCGACGGTGACGCGTTCGTTGACCTCGTAGTCGCCGCTCAGGTTGACGACGTCGTAGGACTCGATCGGCCCCTGGAAGGCGCCGGCCGCCCAGCGGAAATCGTCCACCCAGCGGTACCTCACCGCGCCGCTGAAGCGGTCTCCGCGGTAGGAGACGCCGGCGGTCACCTTGTTCTCCGGAGCGTTGGCCTCGAGGTCGCCCGGCGACACGCCAGCTTGAGTGATCTCGAAATCGAACCAGGAATAGCTGAGCTCGACGAGCCACTGCGGCGTGGCGTAATAAGAGAGCGCGAAATCGGCGCCCTGGGTGTCCACGGCTCCGGCGTTGGTGTAGGAGGCGAGGGCGAAGATCGGCGTGCCGTCGACGTTGTTCGACAGGAACGGGAAGACGGTCGGGGGCAGGGCGCCCCGCAGGGTATTGATCAGCAGCTCCGGCATCGGATGGTTCGCCGGCGCCCGGTAGGGCCCGAAATTCGGGTTCACGCTGCCGAAAGGATTGGCCGCGAGGTCGGTGATGAAGTTCTCGATCTCGCTGTTGTA
This sequence comes from Thermoanaerobaculia bacterium, assembly GCA_036397835.1. Taxonomy (GTDB): domain Bacteria; phylum Acidobacteriota; class Thermoanaerobaculia; order Multivoradales; family J023; genus DASWIG01. Next base: position 5,816 of record DASWIG010000044.1, on the reverse strand, counting down.
GTAGTCGACGGTCACGAAGGCCTTGCGGCCGATGATGCCGCTGTAGCCGATCTCCCAGGAGGAGATCTCCTCGGGCACCAGGTCCTTGTTGCCGAGGGCGCGGACACCGGTCGGCGTGCCGAAGCCGCAGGTGACGCCGAACGGCGCGCACAGCCCGGCCTCGATCGCACCGAGGTTGATGGCGGGAGTCGGCGGATTGCCCGGAAAGGCGGTCGGCGCGTCGAGGAAGAACTCGGAGTAGTTGGCCACCTGGAAGGCCTCGTTGTAGCTGAAGCGCAGCGTGTGGTTCGGCGCCACGCCGTAGACCAGGGCCGCCTTGGGCGAGAACTGGCCGTCGTGCAGGGAGCTGTCGTCATAGCGCGCCGCGACGACCAGCTTGAGCTTGTCGCTGATCTCGAAGTCGGCTTGGCCGAAGACGGCCGAGAAGTCCGAATCGACGGGCGCGAAGACCAGGGTCTGGCGGCCGTCGAAGTTCGAGGAGTCGATGCTCTCCTCCTTGTAGGAGGCGCCGCCCACCAGCCGCACGCGGCCGAAGGTGCCGTTGGCCTGCGCCTCGACGACCTGGTTGTCGGAGTCGAGGAAGATGCGTCCGCCGGAGGCCAGCGCCAACTGGTCGGGGCTCTCCCGATCGTTGGTGTAGGCCAGGAAGTTGAAGTGGTTGGTGGTGTAGTTGAGGCGGGTGTAGGTGCGCTCGACGTCGTTGACGTCGACCCGGCCGATGCCGGTCACCACGACGTAGCCCTGGGCGTCGTAATAGCCCCCCTCGAGGGTCAGCACGCTGTTATTGGCGAAGTGCTTGTCCAGCCGCACGGACGAATCCCACGCCTCGGAGTCGTTGGTGGCGATCGCGTTCTCGGTGGGCAGCCCGGGATACTCCGTCCCGGTGGCCGGCGTGCGCACCTCGGTGAAGCCGTCGTTCTCGCCGTAGCTGGCTCCCAGCTTCAGGTACCACTCGCTGCCCAGGCCCTTGGCCCAGCCCAGCTCTCCCCGCAGGGTGCTGAGCTCGCCCGCGGCGAGCGTGAGCCTGCCGCCCTCGTGGCCCTTCGGGGCCTCGGTCACCAGGTTGAGCACGCCGTTGAAGGCGTTCTTGCCGTAGAGGGCCGAGCTCGGGCCGCGGATCAGCTCGATCGAGGCCAGGCCTTCCTGGTCGGCGAGATAGCCCCACTCGGTGGAGCCCAGGAACGGCACCGCCGGGTCGCGGCCGTCGAGCAGCACCTGGACGCGCCGGGTCAGCGACGAGTTGAAGCCGCGGGTGTTGAGGTTGAAGTCGTTGACGCCGCTCTGCGTCACCTCGACGCCGGGCGTGAACTCGAGCACCTTGGGCAACTGGCCGGCGCTCGACTCGCGGACGATCTCCTCCTGGTCGATCACCGTCACCGCCGCCGGCGCGTCGACGATGCGCTCGCGCCGGCGCGAGGCCGAGACCACGGTGATGGTCTCGACGAAGCTCACGTCCCAGTCGACCGTCTCGGTGACGTTCGCCGTCGCTCCGGCTGCGACCTCGACGCTGGCGGAGGCCGCGTTGTCGCCGAGAGAGTAGTCCAGGGTCCGGGACCCTGCCGGGACTCCGGAAAACCTGAAGCTGCCGTCGCCGGCGGTGATCTCGATCAGGCCGAGATCCCGGACGGCGACGGTGACGCCGCCGACGCCCTTGCCGTTGTCCCTGACGACCTTGCCCTCGATCCGGCCCGCTCCTTGGGATAGAGCGGGCACCGCGAGGAGCAGCAGACACGCTGCAATCCATAGAGTGTGCCTTGCTCGCATTGCGACCTCCTTGCCGAGTTCGGGCGTCCCGCCTCCATCGATCCGTCCGATTCTGCCCTGCCTTCGGCTGCCCGGCGGGACCCGCGTTGACGATTGCGGAGGTTTACCACAAAGCGCCGAGTATAGCCAGCATTCCTCGACTGGACTTCGCGTACGTCTGCGTGTAGCATCCCCGCACGCTCGGCCGCTCAGGGCCACCGCGCCGCCGTTGCGGCGGCGTGCTTGCCCGACGATTCAAACCCCCTGTCCAACCCGCATCGCCATGGAGGAACCACCCGGATGGATTCCCTGAAGAGCCTCCCCGCCATCGGCATTCATGCCGTCGGCGCGTATCTCCCCGATAACGTCCGCGACAACGATTGGTGGTCCTCGGAGATCGTCGAGGAGTGGCGCCACCGCCGCCGCGACCGCTCCGGCGCGCCGGCGGGCGCGCCGGACTTCACCGACGGCATGCGCCGCGCCCTGACGGCGCTCGCCGAGATCCAGGAGGACCCCTTCCTCGGCATGCGCCGGCGCCACGTGGCGGCGCCCGGCGAGACCTCGATCGACCTCGAGATGGCGGCCGTCGAGGACGCCCTGGCGCGTTGCGGCGTCGATCGCGCCGAGATCGACCTGCTGCTGGTCAACTCCTCCCTGCCCGAGGACCTCAACGCCCCCAACGGCTGCCTGCTGCACCACCGGCTCGGCCTCGCCGAGCGCTGCTTCACGATGTCGACGGCGGCGGCCTGCAACGCCTTTCTCATGCACCTGTCGATCGCCGAGCAGATGATCCGCGCCGGCCAGGCGCGCTACGCCCTGCTCGTCTACTCGGCGCTGACCTCGCCCATCCTCGACCCCCGCATGCCCCTCTCGTGCATCTTCGGCGACGGCGCCGCCGCCGTCGTCGTCGGGCCGGTGAGCGCCGGCCGCGGTCTCCTGGGCCGTGCCCACCGCACCGACGGCCGCTACCACGACGTGCTCAAGATCGGCGCCCCGGGCCGGCCCTGGTGGCAGGCCGGCTCCACGGTGATGTACGCCGAGGACGGCGCCGCGGGCTTCGACATGCTGCTGCGCATCCCCGACTCGGCGCGCCAGGTGGTACACGAGGCCCTCGCCCAGGCCGGCAGCGCCCCCGGCGACGTCGACTTCTACGCCTCGCACCAGGGCACGGCCTGGCTGCGCCGCGTCTCGCAGGAGCACATCGGGCTGACCGCGGCGCGCTCCTTCGACACCTTCTCCTGTGCCGGCAACCTGGGACCGGTCAACATCCCCCTGGTGCTCGCCAACGCCCTGCGCGAGGATCTCCTGCACGACGGCAACCTGGTGTCAATGTATTCCGGCGGCAGCGGCATCACCTGGTCCGGCGTCGTCCTGCGGTGGGGAACCTAGAGGCCCTCGACGCCGGGGGGCCGGTAGAGGTCGAGGGAAGAACCTGCTCTGGGCCACGGACTGAACCCATGAAGACCAACACGCTGACGCCGGAGCTGCTCGACGCGATGGACGCCTACTGGCGCGCCGCCAACTACCTATCGGTGGGCCAGATCTACCTCTTCGACAATCCGCTGCTCAAGAGGCCGCTGAAGCTCGCCGACGTGAAGCACATGCTGCTCGGACACTGGGGCACGACCCCCGGGCAGAACTTCATCTACGTGCACTTGAACCGGGTCATCAAGAAGCACGACCTCGACATGATCTACGTCTCGGGGCCCGGGCACGGCGGTCCGGCCGTCGTGGCCAACACGTACCTCGAGGGCACGTACAGCGAGATCTATCCCGACATCAGCCAGGATGAGGCCGGGCTGCAGAAGCTCTTTCTTCAGTTCTCGTTTCCCGGAGGCATTCCCAGCCACGCATCGCCGGAGTGCCCGGGCTCGATCCACGAGGGCGGTGAGCTCGGCTATTCGCTCAGCCATTCCTTCGGGGCCGTGTTCGACAATCCCGAGCTCGTCGTCGCCTGCGTTGTCGGCGACGGCGAGGCGGAGACGGGCCCGCTCGCCACCGCGTGGCACTCCAACAAGTTTCTCAACCCCGCCTGCGACGGCGCTGTGCTGCCGATCCTGCACCTCAACGGCTACAAGATCGCCAACCCGACGATCCTCGCCCGCATCACGCGGGAGGAGCTCGAGCAGCTGTTCCGCGGCTACGGCTGGACACCCCTCTTCGTCGAGGGAGGCGAGCCCGAGCTGATGCACGAGGCGATGGCCAGGGCGCTCGACACCGCCGTCGCGCACATCAAGGCAATCCAGGAGGACGCCCGCGGTCGCGGCAACCTCAGCCGCCCGCGCTGGCCGATGATCATCCTCAACTCACCCAAGGGCTGGACGGGCCCCAAGGTGGTTGATGGTTTGCAGGTGGAAGGCACCTTTCGCGCGCATCAGGTTCCGCTCCACCCACGAGCCCATCCCGAGCACCTCGAGCTGCTCGATGCCTGGCTGAGGAGCTACCGGCCAGAGGAGCTCTTCGATGAGCGAGGCCGCTTGAAGTCGGAGCTGGCCGCGCTCGCGCCCAAGGGCAGCACGCCAAGTGGCTGACGGTCACGGCGGGTCTGCCGTGGCGGCGCAAGATCGCTTCGTTGAACTACCTCCTGGCCTCGCACGTCTGGCGCCAGGACCACAACGGCTTCACGCACCAAGATCCCGGCTTCGTCGACCTCGTCGTGAACAAGAAGGCGGAGGTAGTGCGAGCGTACTTTCCGCCCGACGCCAACTGTCTGCTCTCGGTCATGGACCACTGCCTGCGCAGCCGTCATTACGTGAACCTCGTGATCGCGGGCAAGCACCCGGCCCCGCAGTGGCTGACGATGGACGCCGCCGTCAAGCACTGCACCGCGGGCATCGGTGTCTGGCAGTGGGCATCGAACATGACCGTGCTGAACGACATGGACCGCTTCCATCTCGTCATGGACGTCATCGACCGCGTGCCGCAAACCGGCGACAGGGCCATCGCCCTGAAGCAGCAACTCAAGGACAAGCGGATCGAGCACAAGCGATACATCGACCAATACGGACAGGACATGCCGGAAATCCGCGACTGGCACTGGGATCGTGTTGCATCGAAGCGAGGGCGCCCATGACGCGCGTCTTGGTCCTCAACACCGGATCGAGCAGCGTGAAGTGGACGGTGCTGGCGGCCGACAAGACGCTCCTCGACGGCGGGAGCGAGCCCTGGGCGGCGGAGGACAGCGCATCGACGAGAGCGTTCGTGAAGAGCTCGGGGGGCTTTCCGGTCTCGACCCCGAGCACATGCATGCCTCGCTCGCGGGCATCGACGCCGTCAGCGCCGCTTTCCCTACGGTTCCGCAGGTCGCGGCGTTCGACACCGCGTTTCACGCGACCCTGCCGGAGGCAGCGGCCGGCTACGGTCTGCCGTTCGAATGGACGGTGGGGCCTTCGTCGCTTCGGCTTCCACGGGCTCAGCGTGGCGTACGCGGTCGAGCGAACAAGCGAGCTTCTCGGCGCCCGTCCCTCGCGATTGATCGTCTGCCATCTTGGCGGCGGCTGCTCGATCACGGCGGTCCAGGGCGGCCGGTCGCTCGACACCACCATGGGGTTCTCACCGCTCGAGGGCCTGATGATGGCCACGCGCTCGGGCTCGGTCGATCCGGGGGTTCTGCTGTACCTCCAGCAGCACTGCGAAGTGGGTGTCGACGAGCTCCGCGAGACTCTGACGAAGCGTTCCGGACTTCGCGGCGTGTCCGGGATCTCCGGAGATCTGAGAGAGGTCCTCGAGGCCGCGGACAACGGCTCGTCGCGCGCGGGGCTCGCCTACGAGCGGTTCGTGCTCTCCATTCGCCGGGCCCTGGGAGCGATGGCGGGCGTTCTCGGGGGTGTGGACGCGGTCGTGTTCACCGGAGGCATCGGCGAGAACAACGCGCGGGTTCGCCGGGATGCCACGAGCGCGCTCCGGTTTGCAGGGCTCGAGCTCGCCGAGGATGCGAACGCGCCGAGCAACGCGGACCGCGACATCGCCGCACCGGGCTCTCGGGTTCACGTCCTGGTCGTTCGGGCTCGAGAAGATCTCGCGATACTGAAGGATGTGCTCCGCCTTCGAGGGCACGCGGACGAGAGAGTCGA
>DASWIG010000043.1:0-2689 GCA_036397835.1 Thermoanaerobaculia bacterium | reverse complement strand
GGAGCCGAGGGCCACGGCGCGCACGCGTCCGCCGCCCAGGTGCTGGGCCACCTCGCACCACAGGGTCTCGGTGGTGGTCTCGCCGAGCACGGTCTGCGAGACCTCGACCCGCAGCGCGTTGTAGATCGTCGGCAGCTTGTCCTCGGGGAATTGCGCGTCGAGGGTGGAGCCGATGACCTGGGTGACGTTTCCGTAGTTTTCTTCTGCCATGGGGGATATCTCCTAGGAGGCGATGGCGTTGGCCCCGCCCACGATGTCGAGCAGCTCCATGGTGATGTGGGTCTGGCGGGCGCGGTTGTATTGCCGCGTCAGGTTCTTGATCATGTCGCCCGCGGCGTCGGTGGCCGCCTTCATGGCGACCATGCGGGACACCTGCTCGCTCACCGTGGCGTCGGTGAAGCACTGGAAGAGCCGCATGCGCACGCTGGCGGGCAGCAGGGCGTCGAGGAGCGTCTTGGGGTCGGGGGAGAACTCGTAGTCGACCGTCCGCGCCGGCGCGGCGACCGCCTCGGCGACGGTCGCCGAGAGCGGCAGCAGGCGCACGACCTCGGGGCGCTGGCGGCTGGTGGAGTAGAACTTCATGTAGGCCACGTTCACGGCGTCGATGGCGCCCGCCTCGAAGCGCTCGATGAGCGCGTTGGCGATGGGCTCGACCTGGTCGAAACGCGGCTTGTCGTCGACGTCGGTGGTCCTGGCGGCGACCTCGCGGCCGAGGAAGCGGAAGTAGCTGGCGCCTTTCTTGCCCACCATGTGGACGTCCACCGGAGCGCTCGAGCTCTCGAGGTGCTCCACGGCGGCGCGCAGCACGTTGGCGTTGTAGCCGCCGCAGAGGCCGCGGTTGGAGGTGATCACTACCAGGGCCGAGCGCTCGCCGGCGCCTTCGCGGGCGCCGCGCAGCAGCGGATGGTCCGTAGCGCCCGCGGCGCGCGAGAGGTCGGCCACCAGCTCGGCGAGCTTCTCGCTGTAGGGCTTGGTGGCGACCGCGCGCTGGTGCGCCGCCTGGAAGCGGGCGGTGGCGATGAGCTGCATCGTCCGCGTGATCTTGCGGATGTTCTGCACCGACTTGCGGCGCTTGACGAGGACTCTTCGGTTCGCCATCGCTTCCCCCGTCAGGCCGCCGCCCGGACTTTCTCCGCCCGCTCACGTTCCCTTTCCTCGCCCCAGTGGGAGAGGAAGTTGCGGATAATCCCGGTGAGCCGGTCGGCGAGGTCGTCGGCCAGCGCGCCCGTCGTCGCGATCTCCTCGAGCACCTCGGGGACCTCGTCCTCGAAGTGGCGGTGGAGCGCCGCCTCGAACGGCAGCACGTCGGCGACCGGGAGCTTGTCGAGCAGGCCGCGGGTGCCGGCGAAGATGCTGACGATCTGGTAGCGGTACTCGAAGGGCGTGTACTGCGGCTGCTTCAAGAGCTCCACCAGGCGGCGCCCGCGGTCGAGCTGGCGCTGGGTGGTGGCGTCGAGCTCGGTGCCGAGCTGGGCGAAGGCCTCGAGGTCGCGGAAGGCCGCCAGGTCGAGGCGCAGCGAGCCGGCGATCTTCTTCATGCCCTTGCGCTGCGCGTTGCCGCCGACGCGGGAGACGCTGATGCCGACGTTGACGGCGGGGCGCACGCCGGCGAAGAAGAGGTCGGGCTCGAGGTAGATCTGGCCGTCGGTGATCGAGATCACGTTGGTCGGGATGTAGGCCGAGACCTCGCCTTCGAGGGTCTCGATGATCGGCAACGCCGTCATCGAGCCTCCGGAGTCGGGGAAACGGTGGACGCGGTAGCGGTCCTCGTCGGGCAGCGAGGCGAGCCAGGCCTGCGCCCGCTCCTTGCCGTGGGGACGGTGGTAGAGGCCGCCGACGTCGTCGGGCCGGTGCTCGGCGGGGGCCGCGAAGCCCTCCGGGTGCTTCAAGGCGAGCGCGCGGTCGCGGCTGTCCTCGGGCGTGTCCCTGGGCACCACGGCGTACTCGTCGCGCATCTTGACGGCGCGCTCGAGCAGGCGCGAGTGGAGGTAGAAGACGTCGCCCGGGTACGCCTCGCGGCCCGGCGGACGGCGCAGCAGCAGCGAGATCTGGCGGTACGCCCAGGCGTGCTTCGTCAGGTCGTCGTAGACGATGAGCACGTCGCGGCCCTGCGACATGAAGTACTCGCCCATCGCGCAGCCCGCGTAGGGGGCGAGGTACTGGAGCGCCGAGGATTCGGCGGCCGACGACGCCACGACGATGGTGTGCTCCATCGCGCCGTACTGCTCGAGGATGGCGACGGTCTGCGCGACCTTCGCCTCCTTCTGGCCGATGGCGACGTAGATGCACAACAGGTCGCCGCCGCGCTGGTTGATGATCGTGTCGATGGCGATCGCGCTCTTGCCGATCGAGCGGTCCCCGATGATCAGCTCGCGCTGACCGCGGCCGATCGGGATCATCGCGTCGATGGCCTTGATGCCCGTCTGCACGGGCTGGTTCACCGACACGCGCGACACCACGTCCGGGGCGATGCGCTCCACCGGGAAGCGCTCCGTGGTCACCACCGGCCCACGGTCGTCGATGGGGTCCCCCAGCGGGTTGACCACGCGGCCGATCAGCGCCGGGCCCACGGGCACCGAGGCGACGAGCCCGGTGGTGCGGACCTCGTCGCCTTCTTTGATCTTCGTGTAATCGCCGAGGATGATCGCGCCGACCGTCTCCTCTTCGAGGTTCAGCGCCAGCCCGCGCG
>DASWIG010000042.1:0-14076 GCA_036397835.1 Thermoanaerobaculia bacterium | reverse complement strand
AGGAGGTTACGAAGCGTATTACGAACGGCGCCCACCCTCGGGTGGCAAAGGAAAAGCGTCAGCGGAGAAGCTTTGTCCAGGCGGATTCCACCGCCCCTACTCTTTGGCCGCCGGCTTCTCGGGCTTGAGCATCGCGCCGCTGGCGAGCGCCCACAGCTTGTTGCGCGAGAGCACGAAGAGGGTGCCGTCGTGGGCGTGGGGCGTGGTGTAGACGGCGGCGCCCATGTTGATCTCGCCCAGCAGCTCGGGCTCGCCGTCCTTGCCCTTGCCCTCCTTGAGCACCGCCACGTCGCCGTCCTCGTCGCCGAGGTAGACCTTGCCGTCGGCCACGAAGGGCGAGCCCCAGATCGCCGCGAAGGCGTCGTAGGTCCAGTAGTGCTCGCCGGTCTGGGCGTTCAGAGCGTAGAGGAAGCCCGACAGGTCGCTGATGTAGACGACATCGTCCTTGATCGCCGCCGACGAGATGGTACGGTTGAAGTCCTCGCCGTCGCGGCTCCACACCTTCCCCTTCTCCGTCACGTCGCCGGCGAGCGAGATGTCGATGGCGTAGAAGTGGCCGGGGGCCTCGCCGTGCTCGGGGTCCTGGCCGACGCCGACGTAGGCCTTTCCGTCGTAGACCACCGCCATGCCGATGATGTTGTTCTTGGTGCCGGCGCCCCCCAGCTTCCACACCGAGTCCTTGGGGTTGGCGTCGAACTTCCACTGGATCTCGCCGGTCTTGGGCGCGAAGGAGTACACCCAGCCGTCGCCCGCCGGGAAGATCACCTGCTCGCGGCCCTTGACCACCGCGTAGCTGGGGTTCGACCAGGTGCCGTGGAGCACTTTCTCGCCCGGAGTGGCGTCGTCCCACACCAGCTCGCCGGTCTTCTTGTTGATCGCCACGATCGACGCGGCGTAGGGCACGGGCACGTTCACGTGCGCCTCGTCGACGCCGGTGCCGGTCGAGGCGTAGACGACGTCGCCCACCAGCAGCGGCGAGCCCGCCGCCAGGTTGTGGGGGAAGACGTCGAGCTCGGCCATCAGGTCGTAGATCCACACGACGTCGCCGTCGATCTCGCTGGTCTCCGCCTCGTCTTTGTAGGGGCCGTCGTTCTCGCCGTCGCGGAAGCCTTCGGTGTCGACGGCCACGACCTGGGCGCGGTTGGACACGTAGTAGAGCCGGTCGCCCTCGATCGCCGGCGTCGAGCAGACGCCCTGGAGCGGCCAGTCGTGGAGCTTCGACTCGGGCAGCTTCTCGTGGGTGACCTGCCACAGGAGCTCGCCGGTCTTCTCGTCGAAGGCCATGATCACGCCGCGGTCCTTCGTCAGCTTGGGATTGCGCAGGCCCTCGTTGTTGGTGCCGACGAAGACCTTGCCGCCGTGGACGATCGGCCCGGCGTAGCTCTGCGAGCCCACCGGCTGCACCCACTTGACGTTCTCCCCCGCCTTCGGGTCCCACTCGGCGGGCAGGCCCTTGGCGTCGGAGACCATGTTGCGGTGCGGACCGTCGCCGAACATCACCGCCCCCTCCTCGGCGGCGGCGAGACCGCCGGCGAAGAGCAGGACGGCGGACGTGACGGCGAACGTGAAGAGTCGCGATTTCATCATCATGGATTCCTTTTACTCGTTCCGGGTGACGAGGACGTTGTCGAAGTAGCCGTCGACCGGCGTGAAGGCGTAGAGGCCGGGCGCGCCGTGGCGGATGGGCAGCGGGTCGGGGACGGTGAAGGTCCACTCGGCGGGCTCGGCCTCGGCGCGCTTCCACACCTTGCCGCGCACCAGCGCCTGCTCCTTGCCGTCGCTTCCCTTCTCGTAGTCGACGCGCACCTTCATCGTGTACCAGGTCTCGGTGTCCCAGGCGAAGTCGCGTTCCTGCTTCATGCGCAGCTCGGCGCCCCAGGAGTAGACCTGGATGCGCTGCTGCACTCCCTGGAGGAAGAAGGTGTAGCCGCTGTTCATCAGCCCGAGCTCGGGCTTGCGCCGGCCCTGGGAGGTGGCGTAGACGTCGGCCTGGATCGTGTAGTCGTGCATGGAGGACGGGCCCATGTAGATGGTGGCGCGCGGCGCGAAGCTCTCCGGGTTGGGCTGCACCAGCACCTTGCTGCCGTCCCTCTCCTCGACGTGGGCCTTCTTGCCGCGGCCGAGCCAGCCGGCAGGAAAGCCGCCTTTGGGGAAGGGGGCGGCGTCGAAGCCCTCGAAGTCCTCCTTCCACGGCAGCGGTCCGGCGGCGCGGACGCGCGCTTTGCCCTCGAGGCCGCCGAGCTTGGCGACCACGTAGCCGACCTGGACGCCGGGGACGTCCTCGAGGGTCACCGAACCGTCGGCGGCGACCTTGCCTTTGAGGCCGTCGAGGCTCCAGCTCTCCGCGTTCTTCTCGCCGAGAAGCTGCCCGGCGTCGTCGAAGACGCGGACGCGGAAGGCGAGCTCGTCGCCGGTCCTCGCCACGACCTCGGCCGGCGCCACCTGGATCAGCGCCGGCCTGGCGTCGGGCGCCGCCGGCTTCTCGCCGAGGTCGACCGGCTCGCCCCTGGTGACCTTGAAGGGCTTCGCCTTGTCGCCCAGGCAGTAGAAGCCCTCCTCGGTGGCGAAGTAGATGCGGCCGTAGGCGATCGCCGGCGAGGCGTAGATCTCGGCCGGACGCTCGCCGCCGGGCATCAGGATCTCGTCGACGTCGAGCACCTCGGCGCGGTCGCCGGCGTCCTTCAAGATGTGGAACTTGCCGTTGACCTCGGTGACGTAGATCTTGCCGTCGGCCCACACCGGGCCGCTCTTGCCCACGGTGCCGAGGCTGTGCTGCCAGCGGACCTCGCCGCTCTCGACGTCGATGGCCCAGAGGTTGGCGGCGTTGTCGATGACGTAGACCCGGCCGTCGTGGACCAGGGGCGTGCCGAAGCCCGCCTTGAGGTCGGGGATGCGCCACAGCTCCTGGCCGCCGGCGGCGTCGATGGCCACCGCGCGACCCATGGTGCCGACGTCGACGTTCTCCTCGCTGTGGGAGGCGAAGACGCGGCCGCCGTCGACGGCGACGCCGGCGTTCAAGGCCACCTGGCTGAGCTGAAAGCCCCACACCTTCTCGCCGGTGCGCGCCTTGACCGCGTAGACGGAGCCGTCGGAGCTGGCGCCGATGAGCAGCCGCTGGCCGCCCACCACCGCGACCACCGGCGTCGACTGGGTGTTGGCGTCCTCGGTGCGGGGCGAGGGCTTGGACGCGAAGAGGGCCTCGCCGCTGCGCTTGTCGAAGGCCCAGTAGCGCATGCTCGGCGGTCCCCCCATGTCGCCCCAGCTCGAGTTGATCGCCGCCAGGACCACGCGGTCCTCGTCGACGATGGGCGTATGGGTGCGTCCGCCGTAGCCCGACAGGCGCCCGACGTCCTCGCCGAGGCGCCACTCCCACACGGTCTTGCCGTCGTGGTCGAGGGCGATCAGGATGCCGTCGGAAGTGTGGGCGTAGAGGGTGCCGGTCTCTGGGTCGGCGGCCACCGCGGCCCAGCCGAGGCGCTGCCAGGGCACGAACGTGTTGTGAGGGGTGAAGCGCCGTTCCCAGAGCTGCCGGCCGTTCTCGGCATTCCAGCAGCGGACGATCTCCTGGCGCAGGATGCCCTCGCCGTCGCGGCCGATGGCGCAGGCGCGGCCGTCGAAGACGGCGGCCGTCGAGCGGCCCGAGAAGTCGACGCGCCAGATCAGGTTCTCGCCGGTGGTCGACCACGACGAGACGAGGCCGGTCTCGGGGCTGACGCCGTTCTGATAGGGACCGCGCCAATTCGTCCACTCGCCGCCGGCGGCTGAGACGCCGAGGACCGTGGCGCCGAGGACGAGGAGCGCGAAGGCGAGCGCCCTCGCGGAGTGCGAAGATCTCACGTCTTTCGTCGGCATCGATTCTCTTTCTCGCTGAGGTTGAGGAGAAGCTCGGATCGCCCGCGTCCGGGCGCGATTTCCGAATGAGCGTAGCGCGGGCGGCAGGAGGGCCGCGTAAGAGTGGTGTAAAAGACCGTGGGCGCCGCGTCTAGCCCTCCTCCGGCTTGCCCTCGGCGGAGGCTTTCCGGAGACGATCGGCGACCGCCCGGCCGCGGGCCATGTCGAGGGCGGTCTCCCCATCGCCGTTGGCGACGCCGGGATCGGCCCCGCTCGCGAGCAGGAGCTCGACCATCGCCAGGTCGCCCCGCGCCGCCGCGATCATCAGGGCGCTCGCCTGCCGGCTGTCGGCGCGCGCCGCGTCCACGTCGGCGCCGCCGGCGAGCGCCCAGCGGGCGAGGTCCGCGTCGCCGCGCCGCACGGCGAGCATCAGCAGGGTGGTCCCGGCGTCGGTGGCCACGGCGGGGTCGGTTCCCGCGCCGGCGAGGCGGCGGGCGATCTCCAGGTGGCCGTGGGCGAGAGCGAGGAACATCGGCACGCGTCCCAGGTGGTCCCGTGCGTTGACGTTGGCGCCGCGCTCCAGGAAGAGGTCCACGAGCTCGGCGTGGCCCTTGTCGGCCGCCGCGTGCAAGGGCGTGCGCCGCAGCGTCTGGTCGACGTCGACGCCCTCGTCGAGCAGACGCCGCGCGACCACGGAGACGTTGTCCTCGGCCGCTCGGACCAGGTTCCACGGCTCGGAAGGGGTCGCTCCCCGGCCCAGCACGTAGGCGACGGTGGCGACGACGACCACGAGCATCAGGAACGCGTAAGCCAGCAGATAGGCCGAGACGACCTTGACCACCGTCCCGATCCTGCCGCCGTAGAGGCCGACGGCGGCGTAGGAGTCGTAGGAAAGGGCGATGAGCATCCCCAGGGACGCGATGAGCTCGGCTCGCATCGGCAGGAAGAGGAAGAGGACCACCAGTGACAGCCCGAGGAAGGCCACCTGACCTCCGGTGTAGAAGGCGAAGACGAACGACTCGGCGAGGTTGAGGCCGGATCGCCGGAAGAACCACCGCAGCAGGATCGCGAACGGCACCAGGATGAGGAACGAGACGAAGAGGAGGTTCTGGAAGACCAGCTCGTTCACCTGGTTGACGAAGTCGTACTGCGCCTGGCTCTCGACGGTCCGCTGGCGAAAGGACTCGAGCATGCGCCCGCGGAACCCGGTGACCGCGTGGACCGCGAGCGTCACGGCGGTGGCCATCACCAGGTAGCTGAAGGGGTTGGCGTAGCCGGGGCGGTCGCGCTCAACGTAGCGGCGGATCATGGCGCCGGGCTCGGTGAGCAGCTCCCGGGCCGTGCGCAGCCACCCCCGCTCGACGTTGAAGAAGCGCTCCGGGATCTGGCGCAGGAGGTAGCGCAGGGTCAGCCGGGGCGGTGGGGCGTTCTCGGTCGGGGTCATCTCGGGGCTCGCGGCGGTCGCAGGATCGGTACGGACGACGGCGGCAGTCTATTCCACCGCGGTCAAGCGGCCGAAGCTCGAGTTCGCCGTCACCACGGGCCTTCAGCGACTTCAGAGGCCGGATGCGGCCGCCCGCCTGCAACGAGTGGGTGATGAGCCGCGGACGAGTTCCAGCGTTACGTCGAGCAGGAGATCCTCGCCCTCGATCCTGTGGGAACCCGTTGAAGCTGACCTGGGGCGCCGACCGCGCGGGCGGTGAGGGTGGACGGCGAATCGTGCTGTCTGATCTACCCGGTGGTGGCGGCGCTGCCGAGGCCGCGCTCGGAAGCACCACTCGGCTTCAGGGTCGCCGGTCTCAAAAAACCGACCAAACAGCTTCGCAATCAATACTTGCCGACGACAATCCCTGGAAATTGAGAGTCTCCTTCTGTGTACTGATGACACAAGTGCAGATTGCCGTTGGAACTGCTACCTTCCCGCCATTGCTCGTCGTCAGCGTTACCGTGGAGCCGGTTTGACTGCAAGCGCCTCCCATACAATCAGCGCCTGTTCCGCTGCCACAGTTCTTGGGCGCGAAGGGGAACTCATCGACCAACGTCTCCGAGAACGTCGAGTGCAATCCGTCGGCGGCCTCGGGGCAGGTCAGCGGGCAGCCGTCGTTTTGTGGCGAGCGGTCGGAATCCGAGCAGCCGGTGAAAACGTAGCAAGGCCCACAGGTCCCGGCCTCCAGCCCTTGCTGATCGCATGCGGACCACTCGGTGCCGGACGGCGACCCAGCCGGCGGCGCCATCACGCCGCACTCTCCGGTCGCGGGGTTACAGCTCGCAGCGATACACAGCGCGTAGGTTTGATCGCATTTGCACTGGCCCGGGCAGTCGCCCTCGCCTTCACCGGTAGAACTACAGTACTGCGCATTGATCGAGGAGCAGCCGGTTGGCTCCTGGGCCATCGTGGAGCTTCCCCAGAACAGGAGCAGCACGAAGAGCCACGAAGAGCCGAGCTTCAAGGAGCAAACGTCGACGCTACCGCCGCTTTGCTCGACCAGTTTAAGCTCCTCGGGGCCCGTGGGGCGGAACAGGGTGACGGTTACTTCCATTGCCGCATGCCTTGACTCGCAGCTCGGAATGTACATGAGCCGGTCGCACGCAGTCAAGCATGGAAGGGACGCTGAAGCGTCCCTGGGCAGCCACGGGGGGCTGCCCCTACGCCTGAAGGGACGAGCCCTGGTTCTGCCGGGGATTGAGGTCCCCGGCACGTCACTTCCTGCACGTCACTGCGGGCGCTTCCCCGATTGGAGCTCCTCGGCGCGGTGGCGCTGGCCGTCCACCGGGCTCCCAGGGCGACCACGGACATCGATCCGCTGATCTGGAGGAAGTCGCTCGAGGCCGCTGCCGAGGTCGCCAGGAGGCTCGGGTTCGTCTTAGAGGCCCTGCCCATGCGCTTCCCCGACGGCATGGAGATCCGCCGCCTGTCGAAGATCGTCGACGAGGAGACCCTGACGCTCGACCTGCTGGTCATCGCTTACCTCAGCGTTCGGTCAGGCCGGGCTTGCAGAGGCCCGTTCCAGCTCTCCCAGAGTCTCTGCCAGGAGGAGATTCACCAGGCTCTCGGTGCTCACCCCGCGTAGACGAGCGAGCTTTCTGACGCGCGCCAACAGGTCCCGGTCCACTGAAACCAGATAGTGCCGTCTTGCGTCGTCGGAGATTTCGAATTCCGCGGCTTCCGTCTGATCCCAATACTCCGCCAAGCTGTGCGTGTCCCAGAACTCGGCCATTTCCTCATAGCTCGTGGCTTCCGGGATCGTGTCCTTGCTCAAGGGTCTCTCCTATTCAGCCAGATGATCTCGACGAATCGCAGCAAGACGTCTCCTCGGGGCCGATGATACCTGACTTCAAGATCCTTGCCACATCGCCGAAGCATCCCTGGGCAGCCACGGGGGGCTGCCCCTACGCCGGAGCGGAGAGCCGCGGGCGGCAAACTCCCCCAACCCCGATGCTACGGCAGCTCGTCGCCAGCGAGCGGCGGGTTGCCCTTCCCGGCGCGAGCCAGGATCCTGCTCGCCTCGCCGACGTCCGCGCGCGAGGCCCGCTCCCGAAAGTACGCCTCGGTCCTGAGCGCGGAGAGCTTTTCCGCCACGGCGACGTTGATGAGCTGATTCACCGCGACCCCCTCTTGCTCAGCCAGCTTCCGGACCTCGTCGAGAAGGGACGGCTGAAGTCTCAAAGCGAAGTCACTTCTTCTCATGCGTCGTCTCCGTGCATCTCAAGGCCTCTCCAGGTAAAGCGATCGTCACCTCGAACACGCAGACCCTAGGCTATCGCCAGCGATATTGCAAGCGTCGAGGGGCATCCCTGCTGCGCGGCCATAGTCGCGCTCCTTCGACGGCCCAGCCTCGAACGCAAGGCCAAGTG
Organism: Thermoanaerobaculia bacterium; assembly: GCA_036397835.1. GTDB lineage: Bacteria > Acidobacteriota > Thermoanaerobaculia > Multivoradales > J023 > DASWIG01. Next base: position 6,390 of record DASWIG010000042.1, on the reverse strand, counting down.
CGCTGCGTCGGCAGGACGCAGGGACGGCGCCCATCGTCGTCCTCTTCTTGACCCCTTCTTGCGCTTGACCTTGCCACCCCGGAGCTTCAACCTCCGGCCACGGGCTTTAACGCCACCTCAACCGGACGCCCACCTGCAGACGCCGCGCCACGACCGTCTCCTCGAGCGCCCCTCCGCGCGCTCCGCTCAGGTTGAGCTCACGCCGCAATCCGGCGTCCTCGTCGAAGAGGTTGAGGACGTCGAGCGTCCACGTGGCCGAGAGGTCGCTGAAGAGGACGGTCTCCTTGGCGAGACGCAGGTCGACGAGCACGACGTCCTCCAAGCGGAAAGCGTCGACCGCCTCCGTCGCCTGGACGCGCCGCGGCAGGCCGTCGGCGCTCGCCAGGTCCCAGGCGAAGTACGGCAGCGGATAGCCCTCGCGGGCGTGGACGCCGGCCGCCAGGTCGAAGCTCCAGGCAGTCCACGGGAACAGCTCGACGCCACCGCTGACGCCCGCGGACCATCGTCCGTTCACCCACGGACGGTCGCCGAAGTCGACGTCGGCCGGCGACTCGACGTAGGGAGCGCCGGCGTCGTCGCTGCTGCCGACGAGGTCGGTAGGGTCGTGGTGGGCGATCCACTCCGGGCCGAGACGCCAGCGGTCGGTGCCGTAGTACACGTGGCCGCGCGCCATCCAGCGGTCGCTCAGGCGTTTCTCGAGGCTGAGCGTGACGCCGTCGTGGTCGATCCGGCGATCGCCGGCGACGAGGAGTGCGGCGCCGGCGTCGACAAGGCCCGGACGAAAGGAGTAAACCGGCACCTCGAAAAAGGCGCCGTCGGGAAGGACGCCCCGTAGGAAGTGGTCGAAGACGTAGTCGCCGGCGCGCGCGGCGCGGACCTCGCCCGTCGCCTCGATCACCAGGTCGCGCAGCTCGTGGACGCCGCCGCGCTCGCGGCGGGTATAGAACAGGGACACCACCATCTCCGGCATGATCGAGTGCTCGACGCCGAGCAGCAGCTCGTCGGTGCGCTCCGGCGCCAGCCGCGGATCGATCACCCACGGTCCTTCGGCGGCGACGAGCGCGTCGTCCCGGAAGAGGGTCTCGCCGGCGGACGGGTCGGCGCCGAGGACGAGGTCGGCCGCCAGCCGCTGGACGTAGCGGCCCCAGCTCGCGCGCAGCGCCGTCCGGCGGTCGTAGCCGAAGGCCACCGTCAAGGCGAGACGGGGCGACAGGGTGCTCCAATCGACCGCCGTCCGCTCGCCGCTGCCCCGCTGGCGGTCCCAGCGCAAGCCGGCGTTCGCCGTCATTCGGTGCCAGGCCAGCGTGTCCTGGAGCCAGCCGGCGTCCGAGCGCCGGTCCGCGGTGGCCGTCCCCGGGGCCTCGCGGCGGAAGAACGTGGCGTCGCCTCCGAATCCCAGGTTGCGCGGATCGACGAGGACGTCGTTCGCGTCCCCCGGCCAGGCAAGGTCATCGGCGCCGGACGCGTCGCGCCGCTGCCCGCCGAAGCTCAGCTCGTGACCCGCGCTTCCGGTGTTGACGAAGTAGTTTCCGAACGTCCTGGCCGTCCACGCCTCGCGACGCTCGTCGCCGCCGCGGCCGCCGCCGCGCAGCACGCCGCCGGCGTCCCACCGGGCTTCGCCGCGGCCCGGCGAGAGCGTGCCGGCGGAGCTCGCGGTCTCGGAATAGTGGCCGGTCAGGTAAAGGGCCGACGAGAGGACGTGGGTGTCCTCGACCGACCAGGCGTCGGCGTCGGCGGTCAGGTCGAGGGCGGCCTCGGGAGCGCGCCGGGGGCCGCCGGCGGCGCCGTCCTCGTCGAGGTTCGCGGCGGTCCAGGTCACCACGGCGGAATTGGCCGCGGTCACCTGGGCGTTGAGCTTCACGGCGCCGTCGTCGATCCGCAGGTCACCGGGATCGCCGTCGAGGGCCGTGCGCTCGGCGTCGCGCCGGGCGTGGGAGCCGAACGCCCACAGCCGGTCTTGGACCACCCGTCCGCCGGCGGCGCCGCCGAAGTCGACTTTCTCGTCGACGCGGTCGCGGCCGTCCTCCGAGCCGCCGCCGGCGCGCAGGACGTGGGCGTCGAAGCGCGGCTGGTCAGTGCCGCGCCGGGTCACCGCGTCGACGGTGACGCCGCCGTGGGCCCTGGTGACGTCGCCGCCGCCGGTGACCACCCGGACCTCCTCGAAGCAGTCCGAGGTGTAGGTGTAGGTATCGGCAAGCTCGATCACCACGCCGTCAACCGTCCACTCGCCGTCGCCCGCGGTGCCGCCGGAGGCCACCGCTCGGGTGGGCAGCCCCGACTCGTTGCCGCCGACGTGGATGCGGTCGGCCTGGACGCCGGGCGTGCTCTGCACGACCGCCCACGGATCGCGGGCCGACGGGATCTTCTCCAGCTCCACCTGGGTGACGGAGGAGCCGGCCACGATGCGGCGCGCGTCGAGGAGCGGGCTTTCGGAGGTGACTGTGATGGTCTCCTCCACTAGATCACCGCCGCCCACGGGACTCACCGGCATGAGGTAGCTCTGCGGCGCCGCCGCGGGCGCCGTGGCCATGGTGTCGACGGTGACCAGGCTGGTGTAGGCGGTCACGAGCTGGTGGCGCAGGGCCAGCTCGACGACGCGCGCCTCGACGTCCTCGGGCGCCGCCTCCTGCTCGGCGAGGACGGCGTCGATCCGGCGCTGCGCCCACAGCTTGTCGATGCCGGCCGCCGCCGGCGCGGCCGTGAGCGGCAGCGTCAGCGCGAGGCGCTTCTCGAGCAGCCAGCCCGCGAGGCTGACGCTCCCGGCGTCGCCGAGGCGCGCCGTGACCACCAGCGGCTCCCCAAGGTAGAGGTCGGGCACGCGGGGCGGCGAGGCCTCGGCCGTAGGGTCGCCCCAGTCGACCTCGACGTCGCGGAGCACCGGGGCCTCGAGCTTGCGCAGCAAGGCGCCCATGCCCGCGGCAACGTCGTCGACCCGGTCGATGAAGGTGAACGTGCCGCGGCCGAGCTCGGCGGCGCGGCGCATGAAGTGGCCGTTCGGCGCCGCGCCGATGCCGACGGTGAACAGCCGGCTGCGGCCGAGGCGCTCCCGGATGACGTCGAAGAGCTCGTCCTCGTTGCCCACCTGGCCGTCGGTGACGAAGACCACCTGGCGCAGGCCGCCGTCCGGCGTCGGGTCCTCGAGCGCCTTCTCGAGGGCCGGCTTCATCTCGGTGCCGCCCCGGATCGCGAGGGCTTCCACGAAGCGCTTCGCCGCGGCCAGGGTCTCGGCGTCGACGTCGCGGCTCTCCGGGAAGAGCGCGTCCGTCGTGCTGTCGAACTGGATGACGTTGACCCGATCGCCCGGCTGCAACTGGGCGAGGGCCATGTTCAGCGCTTGACGGGCCTGCTCGAGCTTGTCGCCCTGCATCGAGCCCGAGGTGTCGACGACGTAGACGGCCTCGCGCGGCAGACGCGCTTCGGCGAGGGCCTCCGGGGCCGGCGGGATCACCATCAGCAGCGCGTAGCGCTCGCCGTCCACTTCCTGGACGTAGGTCACGGCGCGCGGCGTGCGCCCGGGCTCGGGCGTCCACTCGAGGACGAAGTCGCGGTCGGCGGCGACGGCCTCGCTCGCGAGCGTGACCGAGAAGCGGTCGCCCGGATGACGCTCGACGCGGATCTCGTGGTTGCGGCTCGCGATCCTCGCGACTGGGAATCCCGCCGTCACCTCGACGACGAATGCCGTCGGGTTGACCGCGCCGGCGGCGACCGGCGGCTGCAGCAGGCGGGCTGGGGCGTAGCGCGGCGCCACCACCAACGGGAAGCGCAGGCGGAAGGTGCCGAGGTCGTAATCCACCTCGAGCTGCAGCCCGATCTCGATCTCCACCGTCTCGCCGGGTCCGATCTGGGTCACGCTGGCGGTGAAGACGTTCGGCCGCTGCGCCACGACGAGCGCCGCCTTGCGTCCTTCCTGGGACGCCTCGCGATAGACTTCGGCGGCCTCCCGCTTGCGCAGGACCTCTCCCTCGACGATCCGCTCCCCGATCGCCATGCGCAGCGTGTCGACCGCCGCCGTCTCCGGCAGCGGGAAGACGTAGACCGCCTCGACGTGCTCGGCGGTCGGATTGGCGAACATCTGCGTCACGGTGGCGCGAGCGACCATTCCGGTGACGCTGACGTCGATGAAGGTGCCGAGGACCGGCGCCGGTTCGAGGCGGTCCGCGACGCGCAGGAGCAGGCCGTGCTCGGCGTCCTCGGCCACGGCCGGGGGAGGAGAGAAAAGAGAGATGAAGATGAAGATGAAGATGAAGATGAAGATGAAGACGGACGGATTCCTGGGCGTGCGCATCAGGCACCTCCTTCTCCTCGCCGGGACGAGGGGTCGTTCTCGCGTTCCCATCACAGCAGGAGCAAACGAGATGCCAAACCGGCGGAAGGGCACAAGACGTCCTGTTTCCGGGTTCCATCTTCATCTTCATCTTCATCTTCATCTTCATCTCTCTTCTCTTCCGGACCACGAATCCAAATCTCTGAACAACGGATCAGTTCCGTTGAATCGCCCCCCTTGACTCATCCGCGTCCCTCCACCACGATGAGCACCCATGGCCCTCCGCATTGCTCCCCTCGTCCTCCTGCTTCTCCTCGCCGCTTGCCGGCCGCCGCCCGACGGTGATGGGCCTCCTCCACCGCCGCCCGCCGGCGGCGGCCTCCCCGTCTTCGTCGACGTCACCGACGAGGCCGGGATCACCTTCGTCCACCAGAACGGCGCCTCGGCGCGCCGCTACCTGCCCGAGACCATGGGCTCCGGCGTCGCCTTCTTCGACTTCGACGGCGACGAGCGGCCCGACCTCTACTTCGTCAACAGCGTCCCCGTCGAGCCCTCCGGCGAGCCGCTCGCCTCGGGCGCGCTCTACCGCAACCGCGGCGACGGAACGTTCGAGGACGTGACCGCGGCCGCCGGCCTCGACGAGCCCTTCTTCGGCATGGGCGCCGCGGTCGGCGACGTCGACAACGACGGCGACCTCGACCTCTTCGTCTCCGGCGTCGGCGGCGACCGCTTCTTCCGCAACGGAGGGGACGGCACCTTCGCCGACGCCACCGCCGAGGCCGGCCTCGGCGGCTCCGGCTTCGGCTCGAGCGCCGCCTTCCTCGACTACGACCGCGACGGCCGGCTCGACCTCTTCGTGGGCCGCTACGTGACCTGGAGCCGCGAGGCCGATGTCGCCTGCAGCCCGGACGGCGAGCACCGCTCCTATTGCACCCCGGAGATCTACCCCGGCCAGTCCAACCGCCTCTACCGCAACCTCGGCGGCGGGCGCTTCGAGGACGTGACCCGCGCCGCCGGCCTCGAGCGGCCCGAGGGCAAGACCCTCGGCGTGGTGCCCCTTGACCAGGACGGCGACGGCTGGCCCGACCTCGCGGTGGCCAACGACACGGTGCGCAACTTCCTGTTCGTGAACCGCGGCCCGGGCGAGGACGGCCGCGTCGCCTTCCGCGAAGAGGGCGTGGAGCTCGGCATGGCCTTCAGCGTCTCTGGCGCCACTCGCGGCGCCATGGGCGTCGACGCCGGCGACCTCGACGGCGATGGCCGCGAGGACCTGGTGATCGGCAACTTCTCGCAGGAGATGTCGGCGGTCTACCGCGCCTCGACCCACGGGCTCTTCGTGGACGAGGCGGCGCGGCTCGGCATCGGCCTGCCCACGCTCATGCCCCTCGCTTTCGGCACCCTGGTCGCCGACCTCGACGGCGACGGCTGGCTCGACGCGGTCTTCGCCAACGGCCACATCGAGCCCGAGATCGAGCGCTTCCAGGCGCTCCAGACGTACGCCCAGGCGGCCCTCGTGTTCCACAACCGCGGCGGCGGCGGCTTCGAGCCGGTGACCGCGGAGGCCGGACCGCTCGCCGGCTCGTGGGTGGGCCGCGGCCTCGCCGCCGCCGACTACGACGGCGACGGCGACCTCGACCTGGTGCTGACCCAGAACGGCCGCCGCGCCCGACTGTGGCGCAACGACGGTCCGCGCCGCGCCTTCATCCGGCTGCGTCCGGAGGGCACGGCCAGCAACCGCACCGGCTACGGCGCCGTGGTGACCGCCGTCGCCGGCGAGCGCCGGATCCGCCGCCGGCTGGTCTCGGGCCGTTCCTACCTGTCGGCGAGCGAGCCGGTGGTGACGATCGGATTGGGCGATCTCGAGCGCCTCGACGCGGTCGAGATCCTCTGGCCGTCGGGGATCCGCCAGACGCTGCCGGATCCCGAGCTCGGACGGCTCCACGTCGTCCGCGAGGCCGCTTCCGAGGCGGCGGCTGGGCAAGACGGCTGAAGCTGCGATAAGCTCTCGTCCCCGAGACGGCGGACGGGGCACCATGAGCGAGATCGAGCGCATCGAAGCAACCCTGGACGGCCGCGGACTCCGGTTCGCGATCGTCGCGGCGCGGTTCAACAGCCGGATCGTCGAC
>DASWIG010000041.1:0-30573 GCA_036397835.1 Thermoanaerobaculia bacterium | reverse complement strand
GATAACGCGCGATCCGAAAGCCGACGTCGGGACGCGCCTTGTCGCCGTAGTCGCGGAAGGTGAGCCGCAGCTCGGTGACGGTTGAGTGCATCCAGCTCGCGCCGCGGATGACGTGGAACTCTCCCTCCGGCGGTCCCGTGGGATCGCGCGCCGGCCCTTCGCCCCCCGGCGGACGGATGTCGTAGACGTCGTGGACCCACTCGGCCACGTTGCCGCCGAGGTCGTAGAAGCCCTGGCCGTCGGGCGCGAAGCCGGCCACCGGAGCGGTCACCGCGAAGCGGTCGTCGTAGTCGGCGAGGACCGACGGCAGGACGTCCCTGGCCGCGGCGTCGGCGTAGTTGCCGCCGGCGGCAGGGAGCGTCTCGCCCCAGGGATACTTGAGAGCCGCCTGACCTCCGGGGAAACGGGCGGCCCACGCCCATTCGGCCTCGGTCGGCAGGCGGTAGCCGGTGGACAGCGGATCGACGCCTGTCAGCTTGCCGTCGCGTACCGCGTACGCGGGCGGCAGCCCCTCCTTGGCGCTGAGCCAATTGCAGTACGCCGCCGCGTCCTCCCAGGTTACGGTCACCACCGGCTGGTCGTCGAGGTCGAGGGTGCGTCCGCCGATCTGGCCCGAAAGGTGCCCGGCCTCGAAGCGCCGGAGCTCGGCGTTGGTGACCTCGCGGGCGCCGAGGTAGTAGGCGCGGGTGAGCTCGACCTCGCGCAGCACCTCGTTGGCCCGCCGCCCCGGCTCGCGCCGCGACGCCCCCATCACGAACCGCCCAGGCTCGACGCGGAGCAGCTCCTGGCCCTCGGAGGTGCGCAACGCCCTCGGCGTCGCCGCGACCGCGGCCTGCTCGAGAGTCTCCAGGCGCGCCTCGAGCGACTGCGGCACGCCGGGCATCGGCGTCAAGGTGGTGCGGAATGGCGCGTGGCCGCTCTTGCGGATCTCGATGTCGTGGGGCACGGCCGCGAGGCGCAAGGTCTGGCGCGCCTTGCCCCGCGCCTCGCCGTCGACGAAGAGGTCGGCGTCGGGCGGCCAGCCGACGACCTCCACCTCGCCCTCGAGGGCGTCGAGCTCGACGCTGAGCTCGCGCGCCTCGTCGGGGCGCAGCTCGACCTGGCGCGAGGCCGTGCCGTAACCCGCCTTCGACACCCGGACCTCGTGGGCGCGGCCCGGCTCGAGGCGCATGTCGAGCGGCGTCACGCCGCGATAGGTGCCGCCGACGGTGACCGTGGCGTCGGCGGGCTCGCTGACCACGACCAGGTTGCCGGCGGCGGGAGCGAGGACGACCGGCGGCACCGCGAGCGGCTGGCCGGCCCGCACCTCCACGCGTCCGCGGTAGGGCTTGCGGCCCGCGAGCACCAGCTCGAAGTCGTGGACGCCCTCGAGCAGCTCGACGGTCGCGGGCGTCCTGCCGGCGCCGTCGCCGCCGATCCGCAGGGTCGCGCCGGCGGGCTCGGAGCGGAAGGTGACGGGAGCCCACAGGGGCTCGAGCTCCACCACCAGGGTCTGCGCCTTGCCGGCGCCCTCGACCTGGACCCGGCGCACGACCTCGCGGTGGCGCGGCGCCCGCACTCGCACCTCGTACACGCCGGGTGCCAGCTCCAGCGCCGCGAGCGGCGTGCGTCCCACGCTCTCGCCGTCCACCGATACCTCGGCGCCTTCCGGCGCCGCCACGGTGAGCAGGCCCGGCAGGCGCTCGAGCTCGAAGCGGAAAGCCTGGTGCGCGCCGCGGCCCACCTCGAAGCTGGCGCGGAGAGGACGGAAGCCTTCCCTGTCGGCGCTCAGGGCGTAGATGCCCGGCCGCAGGAGATAGCGCCCGCCGAGCTCGAAGGCGAAGCCGCCGGCCAGCGCCAGGCGATCGGGCGGCGGCGCCACCTCGAGGAGGACGGAGCGGGCGGTGAAGACGAAGCCGGCCGCCGCCGCCAGCGCCGCCAGCAGGAGCAGGACGAGGACGGTGCCGAGCCGCGGCAGCCGTCGGCCCGCCGGCGACGCCGGGGAGCGGCCGGGCTTGAAGTCGATCGGACGGATCGTCGGACCGCGCCGTGTCGACTGTGGCGGTGGCGGAGGTTGCGCCGCGCTCAAATCTCCTCCTCGCAGCGCACCGTGAGCGGCGCGGGCTCGCGGCCGGGCTCGACGACGAGCTGAAGGCGCACGTCGCGGTAGCCGCGGCGGCTGCCGACCACGGTGTAAGTGCCCGGCCGCAGCTCGAGGACGCGCTCGGCGAAGGACCCCAGGCGCCCCACTTTGTAGACGACGACCTCGGTCGCCTGGTCGGACCGGAGTACGGCCCGCACCGGCGTCGACCAGGCGTCCACGAGACCCCGCAGGACCTCGGTCTGACGCCGGTGCCGGGGTCCGGCCGGGGAGACCTCGGCGGCGCGGTCGAGCAGGTCCGCGGCCTCGCGGAGCACGGCGTCGTCGCTCAGCCGCGACGGTTGCGCGGCGTGCACCTCCAGACGCTCGGCGATCTCGGAGCGGGCCGCGGCGCGGCGGCGGCCTTCCTGGGCGAAGACCACGGTGGCGTCGATCGCCAGCACCGCGTCGTAGTGCTCGATGGCTTCCACCCACTCCTCCGCGTCCTCCAGGCTCGCGGCCTCGAGCCGGTGCCCGGCGACGGCGGTCCGGCGACGGCCGGCGGCGGCGCGCAGCAGGCCGTCGGCGGCCTCGGGCGATCTCGGCCGCAGGCGCTCGGCGCGCTTGAAAGCGTCCTCGGCGGCGGCGAAGTCCTGGCGGTCGAGGGCCGCGAGGCCGTCGGACATGGCCTGGATGAAGGGGTCGTCCTGAGGATTCCCCCCCTTCAGGGAAGGGGGGGCTTTGGGGGTGGGATGATTCGACGGCTGAGGCCGTCCGTCCTGCCGAGGCTCCTCCCCCGGCTCCCCCCGAAGCGCCGGCGAGACCGGCGCTGCCTCCACTTGCCCTTCCACCCGCGGCTGCCGCCGCTCCTCCACCCGCTGCGGCAGCACCACGAAGATGCCGAAAGCCGCCGCGGCGAGCGCCGCGAACAAGACCACCGTCAGCCCCTTGAGGACCGGCGATCCGAAGTCCATGGGCTCAGCTCTCCTGGGAGCCGGCCAGCGGCGTTGCGGTGATCGGGGCGCCGGAATCGGGATCCAGGGGCAGGCCGGTCTCGGCGTGGAAGATCTCGCGCAGCAGGCGTCGCCACTCGGCGTACTGCGCCTCGATCGAGCCGGTCAGGCGCAGGGTCCGGCCCTCGACCTCGACCAGCATCGGCTCGACCGCGGCGTCGAACGACTCACCGAGCTCGGAGAGCGCCTCCTTGTGCATCTTCGCTTCCCGGCCCTTGGCGATGCCGCTCCGGATCACGTAGCTGCCGCCGATGACGGCGACGTCGGCGATCGCGCCGCCCTCGGGGCCGCTCTCAGCGGCGGCGACCACGCCGCCGAGGATGGCGAGGGCGCCGAGGACCTTCCGCGTGCGCGCCTGGCGCCGCGCCTTGGCCCGCGCCTTCTCCTCCTCGTAGCTGAACTGGCGCCAGTTCCGGTAGGACTCGTCCATCTGGGCGTAGAAGTTGGCGTAGTGCTCGGTCAGGGTGTCCACGAAGAGGTAGTCGCGCTCGCGGATGCTCTCCACGCGTTCGACCATCGGGTCGTCCGCGGCCGGCAGCCGGGCGAGCACGGTGCGTCCGCGGCGGTCGACGTCGAGGTAGCCGGCGAAGGCGTCGGGCGCCAGGTCGGCGGCGAAGGCCAGCTCGGCGATGGCGCGAAGCTCGCGCAGCTCGCCGGCGTCCCGCTGGTCGCGGGCCGCCAGCAGGTCGTTGGCGATTTCGTTGTAGAGGCTCTGGAACGGCATATAGACGATGCCGTCCTTCGACTCGCGGTAGGCGCGCGGATCGGCGCGGTGCCGGTAGGTCTTCTCGAGCCACGTCCCGCCCGCGGCGTCGGCGGCGCGCACGGCGAGGATCAGGCGGCGGCCGTTGGACTCGACGATGGTGCCGGTCACGGTCAGGTCCACCGCGTCGGTGCCGGCGGGCACCACGCGCACCGCACCCCAATTACCGGTGGTCTGCAGGGTGTCCATGAGGCGCACGGGGAGGTAGCGCGCCTCGGCCTCGCGGACGTCGGTGAAGACGCCCTTTTCTTCGAGCTCGTCCAGGGCCTCCTCGTCGCGCGGCAGGCCGGGGTCGAAGATCCGGATGCCGACGTCGAGCAGCAGGTCCTCGACGATCTCGCCCTGGGCCTGGATCGCCTCGACGTGCCGGTGCTCCCTGGCGTGCGCCGCAACGGCCAGCGCTGCGAGCAGCGCCGCCGCCACCAGGACCGGCGCGTACCGCCGTCCGTCAATCGTCCGCGTCCTCATCGCCGTCCTCCTGCTTCTTCTCGCGCTGCCGGCCGCTCTCGTAGCGGCGGTACTCGTCCCACAGCTTCTCGCGCAGCTCGGGGTCGTCCTCGCTCATCGCCGCTTCGCGCAACTGTCGGGCCACGACGTCGTCGCCGCTGCCGTCGCGCACGTCGGCGGGCACCCGCGGGTCGTGCTCGGCGTCCCCGGACGGTTTGCCGCCGGGCGCCGACGCCCCGCCCACGTTGCCGTCCGCCGCGGACGACGAGCCGGCGGCGGCGTCCGTCCCGGCGGCGGATTCCTCAGCGCCTTCGCCGCCTCCGTCCGTTCCGCCCGCGACGCCCTCGCGGGAGCCGCTGGCGCCTTCCGGGCGCTGCTCGGCCAGCGTCTCCTTCTCGCGCAGCAGAGCGCGGTCGAGCTCCGAGAGGGATTCGTCGAGCTCGCGGTCGAGCTCCTCCCGGCGCTCTTCGGTCGTCCGGGCGCCTCCCGCCGGAGGCATGGCGTCTTCGCCGGCGTCCTCGGACGGCCCGCCGGAACCCTCGCCCGCCGGCGGCGAAGGCACGGAGGGGGGCGACGCGGACGGCGGCGATGGCGCGGACGGTGCCTGTGGCGCGGACGGCGCGCCCACGCCGCCACCGCCGGACGGCGAGGGCAAGCCCGCGGGCGACGGGACGCCCGCGCCCCCGCTGGCACAGCCCAGAGCGCTGAGCGTCCAGGTCGCCAGGAGCCCTGTCGCCAGCAGCCGTGTCGCGATTCGGCGTCGGTCCATCTTGATCCTCGGGTTCCTACGATACTACCGCTTACGCGCCCGCACGTTGCAAAGACGGTTCCAGCCGGCGGCCCACCCGTTTCAGGCACGGGCCCGCGCCGAGCGTCCCCTGACAGCGACGCGACCGTCCTTTGAGAGGATCACGGAGGACGGCGTGCTAGCATTCGCCGCCGATGAGCCGACTCGCCTGCCGTTTCTGCCAGGCGCCCCTCGCGCGCACCTTCGTCGACCTCGGCATGTCGCCGTTCGCCAACTCCTACGTGGCGGCCGAGGACCTGGCGAGCTCCGAGGCCTTCTACCCGCTCCACACCTACGTGTGCGGCGAGTGCCGGCTCGTGCAATTGCCGATGGCGGCCAGCCCGCAGGAGATCTTCAGCGACTACGCCTACTTCTCCTCGTACTCCGACTCCTGGCTGCGCCACGCCGAGCGCTACGCCGAGGCGGCGGCCGCGCGCTTCGGCCTCGGCGGCGAGAGCCGGGTGATCGAGATCGCCTCCAACGACGGCTACCTGCTGCGCTGGTTCCGCGCGCGCGGCATTCCGGTGCACGGCATCGAGCCGGCGGCCAACGTCGCCGCCGCCGCCGAGGCGATCGGCGTGCCGACCCGGATCGACTTCTTCTCGAGCACGCTCGCCGAAGAGCTCGCCGGCGAGGGCCTGACGGCCGACCTGCTGGTGGGCAACAACGTGCTCGCCCACACGCCCTACCTCAACGACTTCGTGGCCGGTCTCGGCAAGGTGCTGCGGCCCGCCGGCGTCGTCACGCTCGAGTTTCCCCACCTCCAGCGGCTGATCGACGGCAACCAGTTCGACACCATCTACCACGAGCACTTCTCGTACTTCTCGTTCACCACCGTCAAGCGCGTGCTCGAGGCGCACGCCCTCTCGGTCTTCGACGTCGAGGAATGGCCCACCCACGGCGGCTCGCTGCGCGTCTTCGCCGGCCGCGCCGGCGGCCCCCACGCCGCCGGCGGGCGGGTCGGCGAGCTGCTGGCGCGCGAGGAGCGCCTCGGCTACGGCACCGACGCGCCCTACGACGCCTTCGGCGAGCGCGTGAAGGCCACCAAGCGGCGGCTGCTGGCGTTCCTCGGCGAGGCCGTGGGCGCCGGCCGCCGCGTGGCCGGCTACGGCGCGCCGGCCAAGGGCAACACCCTGCTCAACTACTGCGGCGTGCGCACCGACTACGTGGGCTACACGGTGGACCGCAGCCCGCACAAGCAGGGCCGCTACCTGCCCGGCACCCGCATCCCCATCTTCGCTCCCGACCGGCTGCGCGCCGACCGCCCCGACTACGTGCTGGTGCTGCCGTGGAACCTGCGCGACGAGATCGCCGAGCAGATGCGCGACGTCCACGACTGGGGCGGCAAGTTCGTGGTCGCCATCCCCGAGGTCGAGGTCTTCTGATGATCTTCCACGAGGTGGCCATCCCCGGGGCCTATCTGCTCGAGCCCGAGCGCAAGGAAGACCACCGGGGCTTCTTCGCCCGCACCTACTGCCGTCGCGAGCTCGAGGACCGCAGTCTCGACCCCACGGTGGTGCAGTGCAGCATCTCCGTCAACAAAGCGCGCGGCACCGTGCGCGGCATGCACTGGCAGGCCGAGCCCTATCCCGAGGTCAGGCTGGTGCGCTGCACGCGCGGCGCCGTCCACGACGTGATCCTCGACCTGCGGCCCGGCTCGCCGGCCTTCAAGAAGCATTACGCCGTGGAGCTCGACGACGAGAACCGGCTCTCGCTCTACGTCCCGGCGGGCTGCGCCCACGGCTTCCAGACCTTGACCGACGGCGCCGAGGTCTTCTATCAGATGTCGGAGTTCTATTACGCGGAGCTGGCGTGCGGGGTGCGCTGGAACGATCCGGCGTTTGACGTCACCTGGCCGCTCGAGATCTCGGTCATCTCAGAAAAAGACCTTTCATTTCCAGATTTCGACGAGAAGAGGACGACATGACGATAGACGACATCCGCACGATCGGCGTCGTGGGGGCCGGACAGATGGGCTCGCAGATCGCCGTGCAGGCGGCGCTCGCCGGCTTCGACGTCCGCCTCCAGGACGTTTCCGAGGAACAGCTCGCCAAGGCCATGGACGGCAACCGCCACCAACTCGGCCGGCGGGTGGAAAAAGGCAAGCTCCGGCAGGACGACGCCGACGCCGCCCTGGCGCGGGTGAGGACCGCCACGTCGCTCGCGGACGCCGTCGAGGAAGCCGACTTCGTGATCGAGGCGGTGGTCGAGATCCTCGAGGTCAAGAAGAAGCTCTTCGCCGAGCTCGACTCTCTTGCGCCCGCGCACGCCGTGCTTGCCACCAACAGCTCCTACCTCGGCAACTCGCAGGTCGCGGGGCAGACGCGGCGGCCGGAGAAGGTCGTCAACATGCACTTTTTCTTTCCGCCGCTGGTGATGAGGCTCGTCGAGGTCGTCAAGGGCGAGCGGACCTCCGCCGAGACCGTGGAGCTGACCGCCGAGCTGGCGCGCCGGCTGGGCAAGGAGCCGGTCGTCCTGCACAAGGAGGTCCCCGGCTTCCTCGTCAACCGCATCCTGCGGGCGATCTCGAACGAGGCCTACGACCTGATCGAGAACGGCGTCGCCTCGTTCGCCGACGTCGACCGCGCCTGCGAGCTCGGGCTCAACCACCCGATGGGACCTTTCCGCCTCGGCGACTTCAGCGGCCTCGACGTCGGCTACAACGCCCGCCTCGAGGTCTACAAGCGGACGGGGGACGAGAAGGACCGTCCGCCGCGGGCGCTGGCGCGCCGCGTCGAGCGCGGGGACCTGGGGCGCAAGAGCGGACGCGGGTTCTACGACTACTCGACCGACCCGCCGGCGCCGACCGAGGAATGACGCGCGCATCGAGCCTTCACTTTCCGCTCCAGGCGCGGTGCAGGTCGGGGTTGCTGAGCAGGTTCGCCAGGGCCTCGATGAGCGAATCGCTGAGCACTAGAGTGTAGAACTATGTCCGGGAAGAACGGCCGCTCGGTCTGGCGCAACCCCATGTCGCTGGTGGCGGAGATGCACTACCAGCTCCGCACCGAGGGCGCCACGCCCACGGGCAACGGCGTCGCCGTCGGCCTGGGGACCTTCATCGGCTGTCTTCCCCTCTACGGGCTCCACCTGCTGCTCTGCGTCGTCGTCGCCCGGCTCTTTCGCGTCAGCCGCATCAAGGCCTACCTCGCGGCCAACGTCAGCAATCCGGTGCTCGCCCCCTTCCTGCTCTACCTGGAGCTCGGCGTCGGGCGCTGGCTCTTCGAGCGCCACTGGCCCGCGCTCAACGTGGACGCGCTGAACCTGGAGCGGCCATGGCTGCTGGGGCGCGACGTCTTCGCAGGCAGCGTGGTCGTCGGCGTGGTCCTCGGCGTGGGTCTGGGAGCGCTGGCGTTTTACGTCGCCCGGCGCTGGCGTGCGGCCTCCTTCGAGGAGCAGGTGTGCGAGGAGACCTCTCGCCGCTACCTCCGGTGCGGGATCTCCCATTGGGAGTTCGTGCGCGGCAAGCTGAGATACGACCCGATGTTCCGGGCGCTCCTGCGCTCCCAGGCGCTGCCCACGGCGGGCCGGCTGGTGGACGTCGGTTGCGGCCGGGGCATCGTCCTGGCCCTCCTCGACACCGCCCGCGAGCTGGGTGCGTCGCACCCGGCGCCGCCGGGATGGCGGCCGCCGTCGGCGCGGCTGGAGCTGGTGGGCATCGAGCTCGAAGCGAAGAAGGCCGCGGTCGCCGCCCAGGCCCTGGGCGACGCGGCACGCGTCGTCGTGGGGGACGCGGCCGAGGTCGAGCTGCCGCGGGCACGGGCGTTCCTGTTGCTCGACGTGCTCCACTACCTGCCGGCGCCGCGGCAGGAGGCGCTCCTCCGGCGGGTGGCGCGCGCCTTGGAGCCGGGGGGCGTCGTCGTCCTGCGCGAGGCCGACGCCGGCCTCGGCTGGCGTTTCGGCCTGACCCGGGCCGCCGAGCGGCTCTGCGCCCTCGCCCGCGGCCACTGGCGCCAGCGGTTCCACTATCGCGCCGCCGGCGACTGGACGCGTCTCCTGGAGGGCGCCGGCCTGGACGTCGGCACGCGGCCGATGTGGGCCGGCACCCCCTACGCGAATCGGCTCATCGAGGCGCGACGAGCGCTCCGGGAGGAATCTCCGCGGACCGAGGAGCACCCCGGACGAAGCGACCCGCGTGTGTTAACGTGCCTCCGATGATCGACGTCGACGAGATCTGCGAGCCCGAGTGGGCAGCCTGGTACCGGATGACGCCGGAGGAGCGCTGGAACGAGAGCGCCCGGCTCTGGCACCACTACGTCGCGATGGGAGGCTCCCTTGATCCCGAGCCCGATCCGCAGAGCCCTTTCTACGATCCGGAAACGTCGGGTCGACCACCTGTTGATGGGCGGCCAGGCCTGCGTGTTGTACGGCGCAGCGGAGTTTAGCCGCGACCTCGACCTCGCCCTCCTGCCCGACCCCGCCAACCTAGCTCGCCTTGAGAGCGCCCTGGACGACCTCGAAGCCGAGAGGATCGCGGTCCCGCCGTTCGCTCCGGAGCACCTGGAAGCGGGTTTGGCGGTCCACTTCCGCTGCCGCCGTACGGACGTGCGGGGCCTGCGGATCGACGTGATGACGCGCCTGCGCGGCGTCGATCCTTTTCCGCGGCTGTGGGCGCGGCGGACGACCTTCACCTTCGGCGAGGAGACGCTGGACGTGCTCGCTCTGCCCGACCTGGTCGCCGCCAAGAAGACCCAGCGCGACAAGGACTGGCCGATGATCCGCCGTCTGGTGGACGTCAACTATCTGACGCACCGCGGCGATCCGACGCCGGAGCGGATCGACTTCTGGCTCCGCGAGCTGCGGACCCCGGAGCTCCTTGTCGAGACGGCTCGGGAGCACGCCGGAGCGGCGCGCACGCTCATCGAGAAACGTCCACTTCTGGAGCTGGCGACGGCCGGGCGCCTCGAGAGCGGGGACCTGGGGCGGGCGCTTCGCGACGAAGAGGAGGCGCAGCGGAGCGCCGACGCGGCTTTCTGGCGGCCGCTTCGGCAGCGGCTCGAAGAGCTTCGCCGGGAGGCACGTCGGCGTCAGCGTTAGTAGGCGGCAGCGGCGGCTCGCGGTCGCCACTCTCCAGGGTAGGTCCCCCGTCCGTCGAAGGCTACCCCGCCGGGTATAGCCCGCGAGAACGCTCCCCGGTAGCTTTTGAGAGACCCCGGCACCACCCGCCGGACGTCTCTCATCCTGCTGCGAGGAAGCGCCATGATCGCCACCGAAGAAAGCACGCCGACGACGTCCGCGGTCCGCTACCCGGGCGTCCCCGAGGCCATGGACGGCACCGCCGCCGTGGTCGCCATGGAGACCGCGGCCAGCGAGGCCGCCGGCGCCTATCCGATCACCCCGTCGACCCAGATGGGCGAGGGCTGGGCCGCCGCCGCCGCCGAAGGACGCCTCAACGTCAACGGCCGGCGTCTCATCTTCTTCGAGCCCGAGGGCGAGCACGCCGCCGCCGCGGTCACCGCCGGCATGGCGATGATGGGGCTGCGCTCGGCCAACTTCTCCTCCGGCCAGGGCATCGCCTACATGCACGAGTCGCTCTACCCCGCCGTGGGCAAGCGCCTGACCTACGTGCTCAACATGGCCTGCCGGGCCATGACCAAGCACGCCTTGAACGTCCACGCCGGCCACGACGACTACCATGCCATCGACGACACCGGCTTCTTCCAGGTCTTCGCCAAGAACGCCCAGGAGGCCGCGGATTTGAACCTGATCGCCCACCGGATCGCCGAGCTCTCGCTCAATCCGGGCGTCTGCGCCCAGGACGGCTTCCTCACCAGCCACGTGATCGAGTCCGTCCTGCTCCCCGAGGACGAGCTGGTGCGCGAGTACCTCGGCGACCCCGCCGACATGATCGAGTCGCCCACGCCCGCCCAGAAGCTGATCTACGGCGAGCGGCGCCGGCGCATCCCCGAGGTCTTCGACCTCGACAATCCGGCGATGATCGGCGTGGTGCAGAACCAGGACAGCTACGCGCAGGGCGTGGCGGCGCAGCGGCCGTTCTTCTTCGACCACGTGGCCGCGCTCGCCGACCGTGCCATGGCCGAGTACGCGGCCCTGACCGGCCGGCGCTACCGCCGCGCCTCGGGCTACCTCATGGACGACGCCGAGTACGTGATCGTGGGCCAGGGCTCGGTGGTGGCCAACGCCGAAGCGGTGGCCGACTACCTGCGCCGCGAGCGCGGCCTGGCGGTCGGCGTTCTCAACGTCACGATGTTCCGTCCCTTCCCCAGCGACGCGATGAGCCTGCTGCTCGCCGGCAAGCGCGCCGCCGTGGTGCTCGAGCGCACCGACCAGCCGCTCGCCGCCGAGGCGCCGCTGCTGCGCGAGATCCGCGTCGCCATGGCCCTGGCGGTGGAGAACGGCCGCGTCGCCGGCGCCTCCGTGACGCACCCCGGCGTGCCGTATCCCGGCGTCGCCGTCTGTCGTCCCGCGGACGTGCCCGACTTCTACAGCGGCTGCTTCGGCCTCGGCAGCCGCGACCTGCAGGCGGGCGACCTGATCGCCGCCGTCGACAACATGCTGGCCGACGGACGCCGGCGCCGCCAGTTCTACCTCGGCGTGGAGTTCGTGCGCGCGGAGGACCAGGCGCCGCCCTCCCTCGCGGAGTGGCAGAAGAAGATCGTCGAGGTCTATCCGCACGTGGCCGACTCGGCCCTGGCGCCGGCGGCCAACGTGAGCCTGCTGCCCGCGGGCTCGCTCGCCGTGCGCATCCACTCGGTCGGCGGCTGGGGCGCCATGACCATGGGCAAGAACCTCACCCTCACCCTCTTCGACCTGCTGGGGATGCACGTCAAGTCCAACCCCAAGTACGGCTCGGAGAAGAAGGGCCAGCCGACGACCTTCTACGGCGTCTTCGCCCACCAGCCGATCCGCACCAACTGCGAGCTCAAGCACGTCGACGTGGTGCTCTCGCCCGATCCCAACGTCTTCCGCCATTCCAATCCCCTGGCCGGCCTCGCCGAGGGCGGCACCTTCGTGGTCCAGCACGACCGCTCGCCCGAGGAGCTGTGGCAGGGCCTGCCGGAGTGGGTGCGCAAGACCGTGCGGACGAAGAAGATCCGCGTCTTCCACCTCGACGCCTTCGCCATCGCCCGCGCCGAGACCGACGAGCCCGACCTGCAGTTCCGCATGCAGGGCGCGGCCTTCCAGGGCGCCTTCTTCAAGGCCTCGCCGGTGATGGCGCGCGAAGGGCTCGAAGAGGAGCGTCTCTTCGACGCCATGCACAAGCAGCTCCAGAAGAAGTTCGGCCACCGCGGACCCAAGGTGGTGGAGGACAACCTGCGGGTGATTCGCCGCGGCTTCGACGAGGTGCGCGAGCTCGACTGGGCCGCCCTGCCCGCGGTCGAGGACGCCGAGAAGGTGGAGACGGCGTCCTGGGAGCCGCCCTGGTACTGGACGAACGACGCTCCCCACGCCGAGGGCGTGGGCGATCCGCTGCGCTTCGCCGGCCAGGTCTGCGCCGTCTACGGCGAGGGCCAGGACCCGATCGCCGATCCCTTCGCCGCGCTGTCGGCGATCCCCGCCGCCACCGGGGTGATGCGCGACATGACGGGCATCCGCTTCGAGGTGCCGGAATTCATCGCCGAGAAGTGTACCGGCTGCGGCCAGTGCTGGACCCAATGCCCCGACGCCGCCATCCCCGGCCTGGTTTCCGAGGTCCGCGACGTGGTGCGCGCCGGCGTCTTCACCGCCACCGACGGCCGGCCCAGCGCCGCCCTGAAGGACCTGATCGAGCCGCTGGCGGAGGCCTCGCGGCGGCTGCTGCGCGAGAAGGACGACTACCGCAGCTTCGCGGGCGTGGTGACGCGGGCCTACGAGTCGCTGGAGCTCGAGCTCGACGCCGACGCGCGCGCCGCCCTCGACGCCGAGCTCGACGTCGTCGCGCGCACCATGGCCGACTTCCCGGTGGCGCGCACCGCCCCGTTCTTCACCGTGCCCGAGCGCCGCGAGGAAGGCTCCGGCGGCCTGCTCTCCGTCACCGTCAACCCCTACGCCTGCAAGGGCTGCAACCTCTGCGTCGAAGTCTGCCCGGACGAGGCCCTGGTCGCGGTGAAGCAGGACGAGGCCGCGGTCGAGAAGCTGCGCCGCAACTGGGAGGTGTGGCAGAAGCTGCCCGACACGCCCGACCGCTTCCTCCAGGTGAGCGACCTCGACCAGGGCATCGGCGTGCTCCACACGCTGATGCTGAAGAAAGACAACTTCCATTCGATGGTGGGCGGCGACGGCTCGTGCATGGGCTGCGGCGAGAAGACCGGCATCCACCTGATCGTGTCGGCCATCGAGGCCTGGGTGCGTCCGCGGGTGGCGCCGTTCGTGGAGCGTCTGGCCGGTCTCGCCAAGGGGCTCGAGCACAAGGCGGCCGAGCTGCTGATGGTCGGGGCCGACCTCGACGCGGTGGCGTCGGCGGGCTCCCTCGACCTGCACGTCGAAGTGGCCGGCGAGGACAAGGTGCGCCTGGCGCGGATCTCGCGCCTGGTCAAGTCCCTGAAGGATCTGCACTGGCGCTACGTCGAGGGGCCCAGCGGCCGCGGCCGCGCCGCCCTCGGCATTGCCAACTCGACCGGCTGCTCGTCGGTGTGGGGCTCGACCTACCCCTACAACCCGTATCCCTATCCGTGGACCAACCACCTCTTCCAGGACGCGCCGTCGATCGCCATCGGCATCTTCGAGGGCCTGATGCGCAAGATGGCGGACGGCTTCGCCGCGGTGAGGAAGGCCGAGCTCGAGCTCGCCGACGCCTACGAGCCGGCGGCCCACGACGCCTTCTTCCAGGCCTTCGACTGGCGCCAGTTCAGCGACGAGGAGTTCCACCTCTGTCCGCCGATCCTGGCCGTCGGCGGCGACGGCGCCATGCTCGACATCGGCTTCCAGAACGTGTCGCGGCTGATGGCGTCGGGCAAGCCGATCCGGGTGGTGGTGCTCGACACCCAGGTCTACTCGAACACCGGCGGCCAGGCCTGCACCAGCGGCTTCCACGGCCAGGTCTCCGACATGGCGGCCTACGGCGCCGCCCGTCACGGCAAAGAGGAGAACCGCAAGGAGATGGCGCTGATCGCCATGGCGCACCGCGGCGCCTACGTGCTGCAGAGCTCGCAGGCGTTGCCGTCGCACCTGATCGGCGGCGTCCTGCGCGGGCTCAGCTCGCGGCGACCGGCGATCTTCAACCTCTACTCGCCGTGCCAGGCCGAGCACGGCCTGCCCGACTCGGGCTCGGCCAGGGCGGCCAAGCTGGCGGTGGAGAGCCGCGCCTTCCCCTACATGGTCTACGACCCGGACCGCGGCGCCACCTTCGCCGAGCGTCTCGACCTCGACGGCAACCCGAACGTGGAGGACACCTGGCCGGCCTACGAGCTCAAGTACACGAGCGACGACGGCGCCGAGCAGACGCTGGCGCTGCCGCTGACGATCGCCGACTGGGCCGCCACCGAGCCGCGCTTCGCCCGTCATTTCAAGCGCGTGAAGGCGTCGGCCTGGCACCAGGGCATGGTGCCGTTCCACGAGTACCTGGAGCTGGCGCCGGCCGAGCGCGAGGGCAAGGTGCCCTGCATCTACGTGCGCGACCGCGAGGACCACCTCGGCCGCATGACGGTGTCGCAGGAGATGGTGGAGCTGGCCGCGGACCGTCTCGACCTGTGGGACGAGGTCCGCGAGCTGGCCGGCGTCAAGGTGTCGGAGCGGGTGCGCCGCGGCCTCACGAAGCCGCTCGAGCGCGAGTACGAGAAGAAGCTGGCGGCGTTGCGCCAGGAGTACGAGCAGAAGATCGCCGAGCTCAAGGATAGCTATCCGGCGAAGATCACGCGCCGCATCGCTGAGGCGTTGGTGGGCGGCGGCCTCACGGGATTCGGCGAAGCCGTCCCGGCGGCCGCGCCGCCCATGGCTGCTCCGCCACCCGCCGCCGAGCCCGTCCGCGAGAGTGCCGCGTCTCCGGAGCCGGCTCGAGCCGTCCAGGTGGAGCCGGTCGTCGAAGCCGAGGAGGGCGAAGGCATCGAGCCCTACGTCGACACCGAGCTTTGCACGACGTGCAACGAGTGTACGAACCTGAATCCGCGGATGTTCGCCTACAACGCCGACAAGAAGGCGTACGTCAAAGACCCGCGGGCGGGCACCTTCGCGCAGCTCGTGCAGGCGGCGGAGAAGTGTACGGCGCGGATCATCCATCCCGGCACGCCGCTCGATCCGGACGAGCCGGACCTCGAGAAGTGGGTGAAGCGGGCGCAGCCGTTCAACTGAACGCCGTCACCCTTTACGACACCGCGTCCGGCAGCTCGTCCTCGATGCGCCGGATGGGCGCCTGGGCCCAGGCCCACAACGTGAAGAGCAGCGGCAGCACGGCGAGGCACAGGGCGATCAGGCCGATGCCGCGCCCCGGGCCGACCCCGATGAGCGCGCCCACGGTGGGGGCGAGCGCCCCGCCCTCGGCCATCAGCGGCTCGAAGACGAAGTCGGCCAGGGGCCCCGCGGCCAGGTAGCCGATCGGCGCCGTGAACTGGCCGATCATCCGCCGCACCGCGAAGACCCGGCCCTGGATGTCGGGCGGCACCTTGCTCTGCCAGACCGCCTGGCTGCAGCCGTTGACGAACGGCGCCGCGAGCATCATCACGAAGAGCCCGCCGGCGATCAGCAGCGCCGACGGCCGCAGGCCGACCGCCGCCATGGCGGCGCCGAACACCAGGCCGCTGGCGAGCACGCCGCGGATGCGCCGCCGGGGCCCGCCGGTCACGGTCATCAGCACGCTGCCCAATACCAGGCCGGTGCCGGCGCTGGCGAGCACGCGGCCCAGGACCTCGGCGGTGGCGAACGAGAGCACCATGGGCGTCACCAGCACGGTGACGATGGCCAGCACGAGGTTGAGCATCGCGAAATAGAGCAGCAGACCCCAGAGGCCGGCGCGCCGGTGGATGAACGACCAGCCCATGGCCGCCTCCCGCCACAGCGAGCCCCGGCTTTCGAGGCCTTCGGCGCTCACCTTGGGGCGCGGGAAACGCACCAGGCCGAGCACCGCGAGAGCGAAGGCGAAGGTCGCGAAGTCGACGAGGACGACCCCGGCCAGGCCGATCGAGACCAGCATCAGGCCGCCGGCCAGCGGCGCCACCACGCCGGTGACCGCCTGTCCGAACTGCAGCATGCCGTTGGCGCGGCCGAGGTGCCGGCGAGGCACCAGCAGGCTGGTGACGGCGATCAGGGTCGGCAGCTCGAAGGCGCTGATCAGCGAGCCCCAGACGACGATCACGTAGACGTGCCAGATCCGCTCCGCGCCGTGCCACAGGAGGGCGACGAACGCCAGCGTGCCGAGGCTCGCCCCCATGTTGTTGGCGATCATCACCCGCCGCCGGTCCCAGCGGTCGATCAGGGCGCCGGCCAGCGGCGAGAGCGCCAGCGCCGGCAGGCTGGCGCACATGGTGACGACGGCGAATTGGGTCACTGAGCCGGTGCGCTGATAGACCCAGACGCCGAGGGCGAAGCGGGTCAGCCCCGATCCGATCATCGACACCATCTGGCCGACCCACAGCAGACCGAAGGTCTTGAAGCCGGCCAGGTCGAACGGCGCCGGAGGAGCTTCGGCGGCGATGGATTCGGTCATGGCCATCGGTCTTCCAGGTTCACGGGGAGTCTACACAAACGCCCCTGGCGCCGGCGGTGATCCACGCCGGCTGGCGTCGCGACGGCGGGCGGGTAGAGATCACGTAGAGGGAGGCGCGTCCGCCGCCGGCGCTTCCCCCTCGTCCTTCTCCAGCCCGTGGAGCTCGCCGTCCTTCCACGTGTACGGGCCGAGCTCCACCGTGCGGCCGTCGGGGAGCATGAAGCGCGCGTTCAGGGTCAGCGTGGGGTTGCGGCGATGGATCTCGACGTCGCCGCTGACGATCCGTTGCCGGCCTTCGAGGATCGGCATCCGCAGGCGCACCACGTTGGCGTTGCGGTACCTGCGCTCCACCTCGCCGCCGGGCTTCAGTCGCAACAGGTCGTATTGATAGAAATCGCCGACGTCGACCGCACCGAAAGCGTCCTCGTCGGCGGTGATCTGGAGGTAGTTGTTGTCCAGGAGCGAGAGCTCCGTGGTCTCGCCGTTCTGGTTGGCGACGACGAAGCGAAAAACGTGGCCGCGACGCGTGCGCCGCGTCACCTGCACCTCGAAGTGGAGATCGGGCGCCTGCGGGCCGGCGTCGAGGGCGTTGAGGACGTTCTCCACCGTGAGCGACATGCGCTCCTCGGGCGCCGGCAGGCGGTAGTAGAGCTGGCCGATGAGGTGCCGGTAATCGCCCCGCGCGAGCAGCGCGAGAAGCTGCTCGAGGTCCGTCGTCATCGGCCGCACCAGGCGGATCTCGTCCCGCGGGGCGATCTTCCAATCGCCGACCCGGGTGGGACGCTCGGCCACCAGGGTGTAGGCGCGGCGGTAGGTCGCCTCGAGGGTGAAGCCGCTCTGCAGCTTCAGGTCGCGATTCCACAGGAAAGGGGCGAGCGCCTGCCTGGAGGTGTAGGCCTTGACCGCGCCGTCGCGCCCCTTGTGGGTGGCGGTGCCGACGCCGATGATCCCCAGCATGTAGGGCACGCCGTCGTCCTCGAGCTGGGCCAGGCGCCCTTTCAGGACCTCGAAGTCCCACGCCGCGTCGGAATCCTGTTCCCAGGCCCGCTGGCCGTAGAGGAAGGGCACCGCGTAGTCGACGCCGCGGGTGAGCTCGCCGATTTCCGGGCTGTCCATCCACGAGCGCCGCAGCGACAGGGAGAGGAACGTCTCGCCGAGGGCGCCGCGCAGCTCGCGGAAGAACTTGCCGGCCGCGGCGATCGCGTCGATCTCGCGCAGGTCGAAGTGGACGCCGACGGGCACGATGCCGCGCGCCTCGACGTCGAAGAGCAACTGCCGGAGGGCGCCGCCCACGCTTGCGGCCGCGGCCGCGGCCTCGCGTCCCGCCAGTTCGAGCTCGCCTTCGACCACCACGTTGAGCCGCAGCGACGGCGCCAGCTCCGGCAGCGGCCGCCGCTTCAGGGGCCCGCCGTCGGCGCCGAGGTCGAGCTCGGCCACGGGGACGAAGACCTCGCGGATGCCGGCCGCGGCGAGCGTGTCGAGCATCACGGGGTCGAGCAGCGGCAGCTCCGAGGGCTCGATCCAGAGCCCGGACGTCGCCTCCTTCGTCTGCCGTCCTCCGAGCCCCGAGCAGCCGGCGACCAGGAGACCCGCGAGCAGGAGGAGGCTCGTCGGCCAAACGGCGGGATGTCGGCACGTCGTCATGTCGTCTCCTCACTCTGGGCAAAGCCCGGGGACAGTCGTCGCATCTCCAGGCCGCGGCGGGGTCGTGGGGATTATAGATGACGGCGGGAGCGCGGGCGTCCCGCCCGCTTCTTCGTTCCGCGGCAGGATCCGGACGATTCAAAAGACGTGTTCCTGGTGAACCTCAGTTGATCCGGACGATTCAAAAGACGCGTTTCGCGTGAACCTTGTACTACCGAGACGACTCGTCATACCCGTTCACGGTGAACCTCAGTTGATCCGGACGATTCAAAAGATCCTTTCCCGGTGAACCTCATGCGACCGGGTTCATTGACAAGATCCGTTTCCATCGAACGTCATACGAACGCGCCCGCTCACAAGATCCGTTTCCGCCGAACCTCGTGCGACCCGGCCGATTCAAAACACGTGTTCCGGCTGAACGTCTTTTGAATCGCCCCGATCCGCTCGCCGAGCGACGCTCCGGCGACCGCGTTCGGGCGGCCGCGTCAGCGCGACTTCCAGTATCCGGGGTGACGGCTCCGGAACTTGCGGGAGTTGAGCAGGTTGCCGCACCGTTTCAGCGAGCACCACTTGCCGAAGCGGTTCTGGGACGCGTCGTAGAACGCGCGCCGGCAGTCGGGATTGGCGCACAGCTTGAGACGCCTCCACTCGCGGTCGCGCTGGGCCGTCGCGACGACGTGGAGGAGACGCGCCAGCACGCCTTCGAAGCCGGCGGTCGCCAGCTCGTAGCGGATGTTGCCGCCGCGGCCGAAGCGCAGCCGCAGCAGCGCGTCGCCCGCCGCCTGGTCGAGCGTGGCGACGGTGGCCTCGTCCAAGGCGCCGCCGCCGTTGGCGGCGACCAGGACGCGCAGGGCGTCGCGGACGCCGAGCGCCCGTTCGAAGTTCACCTGGGTGATCACCGTGTCCGCGGGCGCCAGCCCCCAGCGCACCAGCCAGTCGCCCAACGCCCGCGGGCTCGTGAGCTCGTCCCTGCCGTGGACTTCGTCCACGGTGTTGACCAGGGCGTGGACGAGGCGCAGGTCGCCGGGCGCCGGCGCCACGAGCCTGGCCCAGGGCGCGTTGCCGACGGCGTCAGGCCAGGCGTCCTTCTTCTTCGTGCGCCTCCGCTTCATGCGGTGAAAGTATCACACGCCTCGACTGGGAGCGCGGCTCAAGCGGTCTCGGCCAGCGGGATCGTGATCGTCACCGCCAGGCCGCCGCATGGGCGGTTCTTCGCTTCCACGCGTCCGCCGTGCTCCTCGACGATGCGCTGCGAGATCGCCAGGCCCAGCCCGGTGCCGGCCTCGTGGGTCGAGAAGTAGGGCTCGAAGATGCGCGTCAGGTTGTCGGCGTCGACGCCGGGGCCGGAGTCGAGCACCGAGATCCGCGCCTGGCCGTCGCGGCGCTCGACGGCGAGCACCACACGCGCGCCTTCCCCCGGGGCATTGCCGGCGGCGGCTGCGCTGGCGCGCAGGGCGTTCTCGAGCAGGTTGCGCACGGCGCGGCCCAGGAGCTTCTCGTCGAAGCGGGTCTGCAGCTCCCCCAGGGCGCTCTCGAATTCGAGGTCGACGCCGCCGCGGTCGCCGTCGCGGTAGGCCTGCTGGATCTCGCGCATCGCCGCCACCAGGTCTCCGTCCACCAGCTCGGCGCGGGGGATGCGGCTGTAGATCGAGAAGTCGGAGGCGATGTCGCGCAGCTCCTCGACCTGGCGCAGGATGTTCGAGGTGCAGCGCTCGAAGACCTCGTCGAGACGACCGCGGTCGCTCTCGTAGACCCGCCGCAGGTGCTCGGTCGAGAGCCGGATCGGCGTCAGCGGGTTCTTGATCTCGTGGGCGATGATGCGCGCCATCTCGGCCCAGGCCTCGAGACGCTGGCCGCGCAGCACCTCGGTGTCGTCGTCGACCACGAGCAGGGAGGCAGGGTCGTCGGATCCCGGCACCGGCACCCAGGTGAGGGTCCACTCGCGGCGCTCGCCCGCGTCGTCGGGCAGCTCGACCATGGCGGTGCGGATCTCGGTGCCGCGGCGCTCGTCGGCCGCGGTGGCGCTCACGAAGGCGGCCACCGGGCGCAGCCGCTCGTCGCCGGCGATGGTGCGGTCGATCTCCTCGCCGACTTCGACGCCGAGCAGCTCGGCCGCCACCCGGTTGTGCATCAGCACGCGGCGCCGGCGGTCGAGCGAGACGACGCCGGAAGTGATGTTCTCGACCATGCGGCGGGCGACCTCCTTTTCGAGCACCAGCTTCTGGCGTCCCTCGGCGATACGGCGGGCCATCTCGTCGATGGCGTCGGCGAGCGCCGAGAGCTCGCGCTCGCGCGGCGCCACGCCGAGAAAGGGGGCGCCCGCGGCGATCTTGCGCGTGCCCTCGATGAGCTGCACGATCGGCGCGGTGAAGCTCGCCGCCAGGCGGCCGCCCACCGCCAGCAGCAGCGCCACGAGCGCCGTGGTCAGGAGGATGGCGCGGCGCCGGAGCGTGGCGAGCTCGCGGGCCACCTCCTCTTCCTGCTCGAGCAGCGGCACCGAGAGGAAGAGGCCGAGGGAGCCGCCGAGGGCCTCGAGCGGCGCGTAGAGCTCGAGGTAGTCGGCCTTGCCGGTGGTCTGGGTGCGTCCGCCGACCTTCTGGTCGAGCAGCGCCAGCCGCGCGAAGACGTCGCCGGGGATGCGCTCCGGCAGGAAGCCGGCGGTGAACAGCTCCTGCTGGCTCGAGACGTAGAGGCGGCTGCCCCAGTAGAGGTTGACCTGGTGGCGCACCAGCCTCGAGATCCACTCGAGCAGCTCGCGGGTGATCTGGGTGCGGATGTCGAATCCGGGGTCGAGGCCCTGGATGTAGTCGACGAGCAGCAGGCGCGCCGAGGCCAGGGCCGCGCGTCCCTCGGCCTCCTGCTCGCGCCGCAGGCGCTCCTCGAAGCTGTCGAGCAGCACCAGGTTCAGGGCCGCCAGGGGCACCAGCAGGAGACTGGCGTAGACCACCAGCAGCCGCTTGGAGTACGAGTAGAAGGCGTGGCCGGCGACCGCCCGCAGGCGGCCCGGCGGCACGGCGAGGGCGAAGACCCAGACGAGCAGGA
Source organism: Thermoanaerobaculia bacterium (assembly GCA_036397835.1). Taxonomy (GTDB): domain Bacteria; phylum Acidobacteriota; class Thermoanaerobaculia; order Multivoradales; family J023; genus DASWIG01. Next base: position 9,243 of record DASWIG010000041.1, on the reverse strand, counting down.
GCGCCAGGGCGCCGAGGGCCCCCAGGGCGTGGGTGCCCACGCGCTCGAGGCCCTCGCGCGGCGACAGGCGCGGCAGGTAGACGACCTCCACCGCGGCGCCGCCGGGCGAGGACCAGTACCAGGCGCGGCCGGCCGGCGTGGTCACCACGCCGCGGGCCGCCTCGAGCACCTCCCAGGGCAGTGGCGGCGACTCGTCCCACGGGCTCGCGATGGCCCGGCCGTCGGCGGCGTAGAGGCCGAAGAGCGCCGGCCGCGGCAGACCGTCGACGCCCCGTTGCCGGGTCTCTCCCCGCACCAGCGCCCCCTCGAGCTCGGCGATCTCGTCGGCCTCGAGCCGGAAGCCCGGCCGCGGCAGGAACCAGTACTCGGCCACGCCCCACGGCCGGCCGTCGCGCAAGAGCTCGGCCCGGCCCACGATGGCGGCGTCGCGCCAGGCGTCGATCGCCGGCACCGGCCAGTCCTCGGGATTGCGGCTGACCTCGAGGTCGCGGCCCAGCGGCAGACCGAAGGAGAAGCTCGAGAAGTTGCCGTCGCCGAGCTCGACGATCAGCGCCGACGCGCCGTCGCGCTGCGGCAGCGGCGAGTCGCGCCACAGGGCGAAAGCGAGGTCCTGCGGATCGGTGCTGCGGCCGGCCGCCGCCGGCGGCGGCATCACGCGCCGCAGCTCGAAGGCCTCGAAGTGGTCGTGGATCGAGAGGTTCAGGTCGTTGATCTCTTCCGCCGACGGCGGCTCGAGGCGCGGCAGGTAATGCGTCGCGGCCTGCCGCCGCCAGGTCTCGCGCCAGGCGGTCTCCCAGGCCGTGGCGCCGGCCAGCGCGGCGAGCAGCAGCACGGCGCCGAAGGCCGCCGGGCGCGTTCTCCCCCCCGATCCCCCCCGAGGGGGCCGGGCCGGCAGGTCCACGCGGTGCAGCCAGCGCACCGCCGCGCCGCCGCCCGCGGCGAGCAGCGGCAGCGCCGCCAGCGGCAGGTCGTGGAACGCCGCCGCGGCGAGCAGCAGGAGCGCCGCCAGCCACGCCGCGCCGTCGCTCTCCTCGGCGTCGTGGGAGCGGGCGCAGGCGGTGAGCAGGCCCAGAGCGGCCAGGCACGTCGTCAGGCGCATGGCCCAGAAGGCGGCGGCGCCTTCAGGCTCAGGCAGCAGCTCGGCGGCCAGGTTGGGGATGGCGAAGCGCTGCTGGAGGAGCCAGGCGGCGAGGGCGAGGGCGATGAGGCCGAGCGCCCCGGCGAGCTCGCCGCCGCCGGCGCGGGCGCTCGCGGCGCGGCGGCGCAGCAGCCCCCACAAGGCGAGCCCGGCGCTCGCCGCGAGGGCGGCGGCGAGCGCCGGCTCGAGGCCGGCGGCGAGCGCCCATACGGCGAGCCCGGCCATGACCAGCGGCACCTTGACGGCGAGGGCCGCGCCGGCCAGGAAGGCCAGCGCCAACAGCGTCAACCCGAGCGCCGCGGCCGCCGCCAGCCGCAGCCGGGCCGGCCAGGCGGACGCCGCCGCGACGCCGCCGCCGCGGTCGATCCACAGCGCCGGGGCGCCCTCCGGCGCCAGGCCGTCGGGGGCGATCCTCACCAGGTCTCCGCCGCCGCCGGCGCCGGCGGCCGGGTCGTCGAGCGACCAGAGGACGTCCCGCGCCCGCCACCTCCCGGCGGACAGGAAGGGCAGGCCGCGGGTCGGGAAGCTGCGGCCCACCAGCACCCGCGACGGCCGGCGGCCGGCGCCGAGCGGCGCCACCGCGAAAAGGGTGACCGAGGTATAGCCGCGGCGGAAGCCGAGGCCGCTCGGCGGCAGCTCCACGGCCGCGGGCTCGTGGAGCAGGCCCTCGCCCGCCCAGGCCACGGCTTCGCCGTCGGGGTCGAAGTAGATGAGCGCCCGGCCCTGGAAGGCGCTCGTCGCCGCCAGGGCGTGGAGGTGGTCGAAGACCGCGAGCCGCGGCGCTCCCGTGCTCTCGAGCCGCGCGAGCGCGTCGGCCGTCGAGCGGGCGGCGCCCGCGAGGTCGCGGCAGGCGCGCCCGTAGGCGGCGGCGGCGTCGTCGATCCAGGCCTCGGCCGGCGGCCCCGGCAGCCGCTCCCATATCCACGCGCCGGCGCCGAGCACGGCGGCGAGGGCGAGACCGGCGCCGCCGACCCAGAGGCGTCCACGCCGATGGCGGCCGTCGACGGGTGGCAGGTGGTCGTTCGCGTGGTCCGAGGAGGTCGTCCCCAAAGGTGTCGTCTCCGGATGTCGGACGCCCGGAACCCTCACCCCAACCCCTCTCCCAGGGGGAGAGGGGCTCTGACTCCGGATCCTACCCCCCTCGCCCCTTGGGAGAGGGGCCGGGGGTGAGGGCTCCCACCATCGGCAGGTCCATGCCGTGGCGGCGCGCGCAGTCGACGGCGAGCTCGTAGCCGGCGTCGGCGTGGCGCATCACGCCGGTGCCCGGGTCGCCGGTCAGCACCCGCTCGAGCCGCGCCCCGGCCGCCGCGGTGCCGTCGCAGACGATCACCATGCCGGCGTGGAGCGAGTAGCCGATGCCGACGCCGCCGCCGTGGTGGACGGAGACCCAGGTGGCGCCGTTGACCGCGTTGAGGAGCGCGTTGAGGATCGGCCAGTCGGCGATCGCGTCGGAGCCGTCGCGCATGCCTTCGGTCTCGCGGTTGGGGGAGGCCACCGAGCCGCAGTCGAGGTGGTCGCGGCCGATCACGATCGGCGCCCTGACGCGGCCCGACGCCACCAGGTCGTTGAACGCCGCGCCGGCGCGCGCCCGCTCGCCGTAGCCGAGCCAACAGATGCGGGCCGGCAGCCCCTGGAAGGCCACCCGCTGCTGCGCCATGCGGATCCAGCGCGCCAGGGCCTCGTCCTCCGGAAAGGTCTCGAGCAGGGCTTCGTCGGTGGCCCGCAGGTCGTCCTCGTCGCCGGAGAGCACGGCCCACCGGAAGGGACCTTTGCCGAGGCAGAAGAGCGGACGGATGAAGAGGGGCACGAAGCCGCCGACGTCGAAAGCGTCGGCGACCCCGGCCTCGAGCGCCTGGCCGCGCAGGTTGTTGCCGTAGTCGAAGGTCACGGCGCCGCGGCGCTGGAGCTCGAGCATGGCGCGCACGTGGGCCGCCATCGAGCTCATCGCCCGCCGCACGTAGGCCTCGGGAGCGCTGCGGCGCAGAACCAGGGCCTCGGCGTAGGAGAGGCCGTGGGGCACGTAGCCGTGGAGCGCGTCGTGGGCCGAGGTCTGGTCGGTCAGCACCTCCGGCACCACGCCGCGGGCGAGCAGCGCCTGGAGCAGGTCGACGGCGTTGGCCTCGACGCCGATCGACACGGCGCGGCGCGCCTGGCGGGCGTCGAGGGCGCGGGTGACGGCCTCGCCGAGGTCCGCGGCCGTCTCGTCGAGGTAGCGGGTCGCGAGGCGCCGCTCGATGCGCGAGCGGTCGACCTCGGCCACCAGGCAGACCCCCTCGTTCATGGTCACCGCCAGCGGCTGGGCGCCGCCCATGCCGCCGAGGCCGGCGGTCACCGTCAGGGTGCCGGCGAGGCTGGCGCCGAAGTGCTGGCGGGCGCACTCGGCGAGCGTCTCGTAGGTGCCCTGGAGGATGCCCTGGGTGCCGATGTAGATCCACGAGCCGGCGGTCATCTGGCCGTACATGGTCAGCCCCAGGCCCTCGAGACGGCGGAACTCGTCGGCGGTGGCCCACTTGGGCACCAGCAGCGAGTTGGCGATGAGCACCCGCGGCGCCTCGGGGTGGCTGCGGAAGACCCCCACGGGCTTGCCCGACTGCACCAGCAACGTCTCGTCGTTCTCGAGCCGCTTCAAGGTGGCGACGATCGCGTCGAACGCTTCCCAGCTCCGCGCCGCCTTGCCCGAGCCGCCGTAGACCACGAGCTCCTCGGGACGCTCGGCCACCGCCGGGTCGAGGTTGTTCATCAACATGCGCAGCGCCGCTTCCTGCTGCCAGCCTTTGCAGTTGAGGGTGGTGCCGCGCGGCGCGGTCACGCGGCGGGCCGTGGATCGGGGAGGAGCTGGCGTCGTCATCGGCTCGAATCCTCTTTCAGCTCAGTCCCAGCCGGCTCATCTTCATGGCCAGGCCGTTGCGCGAGAGCTGGAGCTCGCGGGCCGCCGCCGACTTGTTGCCGGCGGTGCGGCGCAGGGCCTCGCGGATGGCGGCGCGCTCGCACTCGGCCACCAGGCGCTCGAGGTGGAGCTCGCCCTCGGGCGCCGGCCGGCGGTGGGGGATGCGCGCCAGCCGCACCTCCTCGGGCAGCATCGACGACTGGATCGGGCTGCCTGAGGGACAGAGATGGACGAGCCGGCGGACGATGTTCTCGAGCTCCGGAAGGTTGCCGGGATAGTCGTAGAGGGCGAGCGCCTCGAGGGCCTTGACCGTGATGCCCTGGACGCGCTTGCCGGTCTTGTGGCAGCAGCGGTTGACCGCCGCCTGGATCAGCAGCGGCAGGTCCTCGCGCCGCTCGCGTAGCGGCGGCACGTCGACGGCGAACTCGCAGAGGCGGTGCGCCAGGTCGATGCGGACCTGGTCGCGGCTCACGTGGAGCTCGAGCGGACCGCCGGCGGCGCAGATCAGCCGCACGTCCACCTTGCGCGAGGCCAGGCTGTCGGCGGGCTCCACCTCGCCGGAGCGCAGGAAACGCACCAGGCGGTCCTGGAGCGCCAGCGGGAGGTGCTCCAGGTCGTCGAGATAGAGGGTGCCGCCGTCGGCCTCGAGCAGCTTGCCTTCGCGCGCCACCGGGCCGCTCCTGCCCGGGATCTCCGCTCCGAAGAGGTCGGCCTCGATCTGTCGCGGCCCGGCGCCGCGGCAGGTGGCGGTCACGAAGGGGCCGGCGGCGCGCCGGCTCGAGAGGTGGAGCGAGCGCGCCAGCCCCTCCTTCGACACCCCCGGCTCGCCGCGCAGCAGCACGTTGACCGGCGGGTCCACCGCGCCCCGCAGTTGCTCGACGACCCTGCGCATCGCCTCCGACTCGCCGACGATCAGCCCCGGGGCGAGCACCAGGTCCTTGGCGGTGCCGGCGCCGAAGAGGATGGGCTCGTATTGCCCCACGTGGTGGACGAGGCCGAGGATGAGCTGGTCGCCGAGGGTGGCGAAGGTGGCGAGGGCCGCGTCGCCCTCGGGACGGAAGCGGGGCAAGGCGGCGACGAAGAGGTATGGACGCTCGAGGGCCTGGATCGGCCGCCACGCGATCCACGCCTCGCCGCCTTCGAGGCGGCCGACGAAGGCGGCGGCGCTCGCCGGGGTCTCGGGCGCGGCGAAGCGCTCGTAGACCTGGTCGAGCAGCTCCTCGCCGCGGCCGAGCCAGCGCGCCTGCGAGGCCGCCACGAACTTGATGCCGCGCTTCTCGCGCTCGCCCTGGAAGAGGAAGAGCACGCCGCCGCCGAAGTCCTCGAGCATGGCCACCACCAGCGACTCCAGAGTGAGGCTCGAAGAGGCGTCGGCGAGCACCCACTGCGACACCCGGGCGAGGTGGGCGAGCATCCTGGCGGGGGTGATGGTGGGCGCGGCGGCGGCCGGCGCCTGGGCGGGCGGCGGCTCCTCGGGGCGCGGCTTGACGTCCTCGAGCAGCAGCGCGATCGAGCCCAGGCGGACCTCGTCGAGCACCTCGAGGCGGGCCGCCTTCACGCGCTCGCCGTTGACCAGCACGCCCTTGCGGGTGCCGAGGTCCTCGATGCGGACCTCGTCGCCGCGCGCTTCGAGTCGGGCGTGCTCGCGGCCGACGCCGGCGTACGGCAGGTGCACGTGGCAGTTCTCGCCGCTGCCGATCAGCATCACGGCGCGGTCGATGGCGAAGCGCCGGACGCCGTTTTGCGCGTAGGCTACGAGGCGGTGCATACGGCACCATCCTAAACCTTGCCGGGCCGAATGAAAACCCTCGGCCGCCGCCATTGCTGTTATCGTGCCGCGCATGAGCGACCTTTTCCTGCGGGCGTGCCGCGGCGAGGCGGTGGAGCGCCGGCCGGTGTGGATGATGCGCCAGGCCGGCCGCTACCTGCCCGAGTACCGGAGGGTCCGCGAGCGCGCGGACTTCCTGACCATGTGCAAGACGCCGGAGCTCGCCGCCGCGGTCACCGTGCAGCCGGTCGACCTGGTCGGCGTCGACGCCGCCATCCTCTTCGCCGACATCCTGCTGCCGCTCGAGGCGATGGGCGCCGAGCTCGCCTTCGTGGAGGGCGAGGGACCGGTCTTCGCCCGTCCCGTACGTGGCGCCGCGGACGTCGGCGCTCTCGTGCGTCCGGACGTCGACAAGACCCTGGGCTACGTCTACGCGGCGATCGCCCTGCTGCGCCGCGAGCTCGCCGGGCGGGTGCCCCTGATCGGCTTCGGCGGCACCCCGTGGACGCTCGCCGCCTATCTGATAGAAGGCGGGACGTCGAAGTCGCACGCTCACCTGCTCTCCTGGAGCTGGCGCGACCCGGACGGCCTGGCTCGTCTCCTCGACCTGCTGGCCGACGTCTCCCTCGACTACCTGCGGGGCCAGGTCGAGGCCGGCGTCCAGGCGATCCAGCTCTTCGACACCTGGGGCGGCCTGCTCGACCGCCGGCGCTTCCGCGAGCTGGCGGTGCCGCCGGTGCTGAAGATCGTCGAGGGCCTTGGCCGTCAGGTGCCGCTCATCTACTACGTTCGGGGCGGCTCCCACCTCCTGCCCGACCTCGCCGAGCTGCCGGTGGACGTGCTCTCGGTCGACTGGCGGCTGCCGCTCGACGAGGTGCGCCGCGTCGTGGGTCCGCGCCTGGTGCTCCAGGGCAACCTCGACCCGACGGCGCTCCTGGGCGAGGAGGCGTCGATCGTCGCGGCCACCCGCGAGGTCCTGGACGCCGGCCGCGGCGGCGGCCACGTCGTCAACCTCGGCCACGGCATCCTGCCGTCGACGCCGCCGGGCAGCGCGCGGCTCTTCGTCGAGACGGTGAAGAGCCACGGTTGACCGTTCGCTGGTCTTACCCACCCACCCACGGCCCGTACGGTGGAGTTCGTGGTATCCTCGACTGGCAAGACCGTGTGCATGACGATGACCACGACTACCCTCAAGAACATGAACCTCCCTCTCCCTTCGGAATTGCACGAGGCTCTCTTTGCCGAATCCAGAGAGATGGGAGTCCCCACGACCCGTCTGGTCCGTAGGGTCCTCGAAGACTGGCTCCATGAGCGCGGCCGGGCGCGTCGACGGGAAGAGATTCGCGATTTCGCGCAGGCCTGTGCCGGGACCGAGCTCGACCTCGATCCCGACCTGGAAGCCGAAGCGGCGGAAGAGCTTCAGCGGCTCTAGCATGAGGCGAAAGGACGGAGGAGAATGGGCGAAGTTCGAGTACAGGTTTCGTTGACCAACGCGGTGGACGACGGCCTGGCGCGGCGGGGGCAGATGAAGACGCAGGACGTGAGGAGGGACCGCGTCGATGCGCTCGTCGACGCCGGAGCGGTCAACTGCGTCCTGCCGCCTTTCCTGGCCGACAAGCTGGGCCTGGGACGTCCCTTCCGGCAGATGGCCGAATACGCCGACGGACGCCGCGAAGAGGTCGACGTGACCGAGCCGATCCTGATCGAGATCGAAGGGCGGAAGGTCTACGAGGAGTGCCTCGTCCTCGGCGACGAAATGCTGATCGGCCAGACGGCCCTGGAGAAGACGGACCTGCACGTCGACTGCCGCTCGCGCCGTCTCCTGCCCAATCCGCAGCATCCCTACCAGCCGGTCGTCAAGGTCAAGTAGCGACGGCACCTCGAACCCGATCCGGGTCTTGCGGCGGAAGACCGGACCGTCGAAAGAGGATAGAATGGCCCGGTGACTCGTGCCTGACAAAGCCACGAGGAAAGCGGGGCGCGGTCGTGCTCTGTCTTCAAGGAGAGCCATGAGAACACGGTTTTCTTCGTCCCTGGCCGAGGTCCTCGCCGTCCTCGGTCTCGTCGGCGCGGGCGGCCTCCTGATCGCCGGCAGCGTGGCGGCCCAAGGAGTCACCAACCTCGCTGCGGCGGCCGCCGGCGGCCGCCTGGTGTCCTTCTCCAGCCAGTTCAACGACACCGACTGGGCCGCCGTCCACCTGATCGACGGCTCGCCCGACAGCGGCTGGGCCGGGCGGTCGGGCGGGCCCCAGTCCTTCACCCTGGCCTTCGCGGGCGACGGCCTCGCCGAGCTCGAGGACGTCGTCGTCAACCCCTACACCCGCGAGGACAACTCCAACTGGGTCCGCAGCGTCGAGATCCACGTCTCGACCACCTATCCCTTCCGCGGCTTCCGCCACGTCGGCGACCTCGAGCTCCGGCCCGAGGGCTCCAACCAGGCCTTCTCCTTTGCGGCGCCCACCCAGGCGCGCTACCTGAAGCTGAGCTTCGTGGCCAACGGCGGCGGCGGCTACATGGAGGCGGGCGAGATCCAGGCGATGGGCAGGCTCCTCGACGACGCGCCGCCGCCGCCCGCCTACGAGGACCTGGGATCGCGCTCCCGCCTGGAGAGCTATTCCAGCCAGTTCAACGACACGGACTGGGCGGCCGCCAACCTCCTGGCCGCGTCCGGCGATCCCGGGCAGTGGGCAGGGCGCAACGCCGAGCCCCAGGAAGTGGTGATCGCGCTCCCCGATGCGGCCGTCGTCACTGACGTCAGCGTCGACAACTATGCGCGCGAGGACCCGAAGAACTGGGCCAGGGAGGTCGAATTCCAGGTCTCGACGACCGCCGCGTACAAGGGCTTCGAGCCCGTGGGCAGGCTCACCCTGCCGCCGATCGGCGACCTCCACACGTTGACGCTTCCCGCGCCGACGCCGGCGAAGTACCTCAAGGTGCTCTTCCGCTCGAATCACGGCGGCGGCTACATGGAGGCGGCGCGGGTGCGGATCTACCGCGCCGCGGGCGACGGTGGCGCCGCCGGCGGCGGCGAGAGCATCGGCCGCGGCGGCGGCCACGTCGTCAACCTCGGCCACGGCATCCTGCCGTCGACGCCGCCGGAGCTCTTCGTCGAGACGGTCAAGCGTCACGGTTGACCGCTCCTTGGGCATGCCGGCGTGTTCCTCCTTGGAGCGGGGCCCTGCGGCCAGTCTACCGTGGTACCATCCCCCGCGCCCGTTCCGTCAACCGCAAGGAAGTCAAGAAGATGAACGCCCGAACCTTGTCGATTCTCGCCCTCCTCCTCCCCCTCCCCGCCGCCGCCGAGCCCGACGCCCTCGCCGCCGCGGTCGCCGCGCACGCCCCGGAGATCGTCGAGCTGCGCCACCGCATCCACCAGCACCCGGAGCTCGGCAACCGCGAGCTCGAGACCGCGAAGCTGGTGGCCGAGCACCTGCGCGCGTTGGGGCTCGA
>DASWIG010000040.1:0-12511 GCA_036397835.1 Thermoanaerobaculia bacterium | reverse complement strand
GCCGCCGCCGCCAGCACCAGCACGCCGATCACCTTCAGCGACCCCGCGGGGACGCTGTACCAGTCGCGCCGGCGTGGGACGCTGGAGGTCGGCGACCGTTTCATCATCGCGATTATAGAAAGAAGCGGATAGGATTCCGCTGCGGAGACCCCCGATGAGCAAGACCGACGCCCCGACGATGATCATCCCCAGCGGCACGGAGATCTCCGTCGACGCCCACGGCCAGCTCTCGGTGCGCACGCCGGGCAACCTGGTGATCCAGAACTCCGGCCATTACGGCGTCATCGAGTCGACCGGGGGCTCCATCCGCATCGAGGCCAACGCCGAGGTGGAGGCCGTTTCCGTGCGCTGCGCCGGGGCCTGTTACGTGCAGGGTAGCCTCACCTCCTGGAAGGTCAAGGCGCAGTCGATCCAGCTCGAGGAAAAGGCGCAGGCGCGGATCGTGCTCCAGGAGACCAAGAGCCTGGAGATCGGCAAGAACGCTCAGCTCGTGGGCAACTTCTCCTCCGAGAAGGAGCTCTTCCTGCTCTTTTCGCGCTTCACTCGCCAGCTCCGGTCGATGCCCTTCTACTTCGACCGCCAGGAAGTCCCGGCGATGCCCCAGCTCGAGCCGGGCGCCGAGGAGAAGCCGCGCGAGGTCACGCCGGCCGCCGAAGGCACGGAGTCGGATGGCCGCCCCGCGGATGGCCGCCCGGCCGCCGGGCGCGTCGACGTCGAGCCGCTGACCTCGCGGGTCCTCGAGTCGGGCAAGGAGCTGCCCGACCACCTCTTCTTCGCCCTCGTGCTGCTCGAGCGCGAGGCGCGCAACGAGGCCTACGGCACGACCTCGGTCCGGGTCCTCGACGAGCTGGTCAAGCTGGTCCGGGGCCGCGACTTCGCCACCCTGCAGCACACCTACCGCACGCTCTTCAGCCGCGTCGTCGAGCCCGGCGACGACACCCGCCGCGCCCTCGACCTGATCGAGCGCTACTTCCGTCAGACGCCGGTCGCCGGCGGCGCCGAAGCCGTGGAGGAATGAGCCGCGGATGAAACGCCGCCGCCAGGCACGGCCGACGCCGCCCGCGGCCCGACCGGCCGCGGCCCGACCGCTCACCGACCGCCTCGCCTTGCTGGCTCTCTGGCTCCTGGTCCTGGTGCCGCCGCTGGTCTTCGATCCCATGGCCAAGGACAGCTTCCGCCTGCCCAAGGAGGTCCTGAGCGAGACGCTGGCCCTCGTCTCGCTGACTCTCCTTTGTCTTCGCCTGCGGCGCACCGGGGAGCTCGGGTGGCGGCGCCTGAGCCGACACCCGGCGGTGCAGGCGACGGTGCCCCTGCTCGCCGCCGCCGCCCTCGCCGCGGCGGCGAGCGCTCACCCGCTCCACGCCCGCGAGGGCCTGGCGTCGCTGGCGATCGGCGCGGCCGCGCTGGCGCTCTGGAGCCTGGCGCTGCGGCCCGACGAGCGGCGACGCCTGCTCGCCGCGACGGCCATTCCGGCGACGGTGCTGTCGGTGATCGTGATCCTGCAATTCCACCGCCTCTGGGAGCCCTTCGCCTTCGTCGGCGGCGCGCGCCAGCGCCAGGGCCTGACGTCCTTCGCCGGCGGCGCTTTCGATCTCGCCGCCTACCTGGTCCTGCCGCTGCTCGTCGCCCAGCTCGGCGTCTCGGGCGCCCGGTCACGGCGGACGCGCTGGGCGTGGGGCCTGGCGCTGGTCGTCGGTCTTTACGCCATGGCCCTGACCCAGACGTTGACCGCGCTGGCCGCTCTGATCGCGGCGAGCCTGGTGCTGTGGTCACGGCGATTGAGCTCACGGCGTCCGGAGCGCCGGCGTCTGCTCGCCGCGGTCGCGGTCCTGGCGCTCCTGGGCGGCGCCATCGGGCTCGCGGTCAAGCCCTTGCGCCAGCGCGTGGCGAGCAAGGCCGAGCTGTTGGCGGCGGGCAAGCTCAATACCGTCCTCACGGGCCGGCTCGACGGCTGGCGGGCGGCGCGCTGGATGTTCGCGGGCCATCCCTGGCTGGGCGTCGGTCCGGGTGCCTTCACCACCGAGTTCGCGGCGGCCAAGCTCGACCTCTCGCGACGCGGCGCGGCGTTTTTCCAGGGACACGTCGACCCCCACTTCGCCTCGGCCCACAACGAGGTCCTGGAGGTGGCGGCCGAGCAGGGCGCTCTCGGCCTGCTCGCCGCCGCCTGGGGCCTCTTCGTCCTGGGCCGGGAGCTGGCGCGCAAGAGCCGCCGTGACGCCCCGGAGCCCGACGAGGTCACCCTGATGCTCGCGGGCACGGCGGCGCTCGTGGTGCTGGCGCTGGCCACCTTTCCCCTGCACCTGGCGATCGTCGCCTACCCCTATCTGCTGTTGCTCAGCGGCGCGCTGGCGCCCGGAGAGCCGCATCCGCCGGCCCGCGGCCCTCGCCGGGTCGCCCTGCTCGCGTTCGTCGTGCTGCTGGGGGCGGTGGTCTGGCAGCTCCTGGCGGCGGGCGGCTCGTTGCGCTCGAGCCGTCTGCTCGCCGGGGTGGAGAAGACGACCCAGCAGGCGAGCCGGGCGGGGCGCCTGCCGCCGCGGTTGGGCGAGCACCACCTGCGGCTGTTGGCGACGGCCGGGCGGCTCGATCCGGCGCGGGTCGACGTCTCGGTGGCGCGCGGCTGGCAGTACCTGCTGACGGGTCGGCCGCACGGCGCCGTGCGCGCCTTCGAGGAGGCCCTGGCGCTCGAGCCGCGCGCCGAGGTCTACGCCAATCTCGGACAGGCCCACCTCGCGGCGGGCGACCGCGACGCCGCCCGCGACGCCTTCGCGCGCGCCGTCGAGCTCGATCCTCGCAAGCACGACGAGATCCGCAAGCTGTTTCCGCAGGCGGCACCGTGATGAGCGAGATCTCCCCCATGCTCTCGGAGCTGCTCGAGAACGCCCGCGGCCGGCGCACGCGGGTCGGCGTGCTGGGGTTGGGCTACGTCGGGCTGCCCCTCTCCCTGGCGTTCGCGGAAGCGGGCTTCCGGGTGCTCGGCTTCGACGTCGACCCGCAGAAGGTGGCGGCGCTCGACGCCGGCCGCTCGTACGTCGACCACCTCGACGGCGAGAGCCTGGCGCGGGCCATCGCCGACGGCCGCTTCACGGCGACCGCCGACTTCGGACGCCTGGGCGAGCCCGACGCCCTCCTGATCTGCGTGCCGACGCCCCTCGACCTCCACCGCGAGCCAGACCTCTCCTTCGTCGAGGCGACGGTGGAGCAGATCGCGCGCCGCCTGCGCCGCGGCCAGCTCGTGGTGCTCGAGTCGACCACCTATCCGGGCACCACGGAGGAGCTGGTGCTGCCGCGGCTGGCGGCCGGCGGGCTCGACTGCGGCCGCGACTTCTTCCTCGCCTTCTCGCCCGAGCGCGAGGACCCGGGCAACCGCGAGTTCGCCACCACCGCCGTCCCCAAGCTGGTCGGGGGCGCCGACCCGGCGTCGGCCGAGCTCGCCGTGGCGCTCTACGGCGAGGTCTTCACGAGGGTCGTGCGTCTCTCCTCGGCCCGCGCCGCCGAGGCCGCCAAGCTCACCGAGAACGTCTTCCGGGCGGTCAACATCGCCCTCGTCAACGAGCTCAAGACCGTCTACGAGGCGATGGGGATCGACGTGTGGGAAGTGCTCGACGCCGCCGCCACCAAGCCCTTCGGCTTCATGCGCTTCGACCCGGGGCCCGGCTGGGGCGGCCACTGCATTCCCGTCGATCCCTTCTACCTGGCGTGGAAGGCGCGGGAGTACGGCCTGCGCGCCCGCTTCATCGAGCTCGCCGGCGAGGTCAACGTGGAGATGCCGCGCTGGGTGCTGGGCAAGCTGCAGGCGGCCCTCAACGACCGCGGCCGGCCGCTGAAGGGGAGCGCCGTCCTGGTCCTGGGCATCGCCTACAAGCCCGACGTCGCCGATCCGCGCGAGAGCCCCGCCTTCGAGATCATCGACCTGCTGCTGCGCTGGGGAGCGCGGGTGAGCTATCACGACCCCCACGTCCCCAAGGCCCCGCGCATGCGCACCTGGCCGGAGCTGCCGGCCTTCGAGTCGGTGCCGCTCGACGACGCCACGCTCGCCGCCCAGGACGCGGTGGTTCTCGTGACCCACCACCGCGCCGTCGACTACGAGCGCGTGCGCGAGCGCGCCGCCCTGGTGATCGACACCCGCGGCGTCTACCGCGAGCCGTACGACAACGTCGTGCGGGCTTAGGCGTCCGGCCGGAAACCCTCCGGCCGCGCGTGAGAAGGCCGACTTCGTCGGCCAAATCCCCCCCACCCCCCTTTCTTAAAGGGGGGCTCAGAGTCCCTCAGTCAGGTTCCCCCCTTTAATGAAAGGGGGGTTAGGGGGGATTTTCCGGCAGACGGAGTCTGCCGGTAGACTGGGGGACAAGCGACGTGCCGCCCGCGGGCCGTTCGGGCGGGCACCGTCACTATCTCGACTGCCATGCGCGTCTTCATCTCGTCGACCTCGGAGGACCTCGAAGCCTATCGGGCCGCGGCCCGTGACGTGGTGTCCCACCTGGGATGGCAGCCCGTGAGGATGGAGGACTTCGGGACCGACGGCTCAGCGGGAGTCGTGGAGGCGTGCGCGAAGAAGGTCGCGGACGCCGACCTCGTGCTGGCGATCCTCGGCTGGCGCCGCGGCGGGGTGCCGCCAGCCGAGCGCGGCGGCGACGGCGAGAGCTCGTTCACCAAGCTCGAGCTCGACGCGGCCTTCGCCGCGGACAAGCCCGTCCTCGTGCTCATGGCCGACGACATGTGGCCCGGGAAGCTCTGGGAGGAGGATCGGGACGCCTTGACCTGGGTCCGGACCTTTCGGCGGGAGCTCGATCGGCCGGCGGTGTTCTTCGAGTGGGAAGGACCGGAAGCGCCTTTGCCCGTCTTCGCGTCCAAGGTGCGCGAAGAGCTCCTCCGTCACCGCCGACCCGACCCGCCGCCCCGGGGCTCGGACGTCCGTCTCTGCGGCCGGCGCCGGCTCGAGCTGCCCGAAGAGCCGTATCCCGTGCTCCTTCCCTACGACCACCCCCGCCTCTTCGCCGGCCGCCGGCGCGAGATCGACGAGCTGCGCAAGCTGCTGCGCGGCCCGGTCCCGATCCTCCTGCTCCACGCGCCCTCGGGAGCAGGCAAGAGCTCGCTGCTGCGTGCCGGTCTCGCTCCGGCCCTCGACGAGGACGGCGTCCCCGTCGCTCTCGACCGCTATCCGGCCGAAGCCGGCCTCGGCCGACGTCTGATCCGCGATCTCCTCGTCTGCGACGACTGGCCGGACGGCCTTCCGCCCCTCGAGGAAACCGACGCCGACGTCGTCGCCCTGTTTGGCGAGGCCCGGCTCCTCGCCGGCAAGGCGCCGGTGCTGCTCGTCGACCAGTTCGAGGACGTCTTCCGCCGTCCCCGGCACCGCGCCGGCGTGGGCATGCTGCTCGCCGCGTCGATCCGGCACCAGCCGGCCATCGGTGATCCGGCACTGCGCTGGGTGCTCGCCTACCGCCAGGAGTTTCACGGCGAGGTCAGGGCCTGGCTTACCGACGTCCTCAGCGACGCGCGTCGCGCCGGCGTCCGGGGTCTGGATCACCTTCCACACGACCTCTCCGGTATCGAGCGCTGCCGGGACTGGCCCTTGCCGACCTTGGGCACGCGCCCGGGCGGCGACCCGGCCGACGCCGTGGCGGCGTTCCGGAGCGCGATCGAGGCGCCTCTCGGGATCACCGATGAGGGCGGACAGCCACGCTATGCCTTGCGTTTCGCGGACGACGGTCCCGAGCGTCTGGCGGCGGCCTTTGCCGAGAGCCGGGCGCGACGCCCGGAGGCGCCCCTCGTGCCGGAGCTGCAAGTGGTGCTCGCGGAGCTGCGGCGGCGCGCCGGCGACGGTCCGGTCGAGGTTCCCGAGGACGTCGGCGAGCTTATCGCCAGGGCGCTCGAGAACCACCTGCGCGTCGCCCTCGACCGCGCCTTTCCGCCGACCCGCGGTGACGACAACCGCACCGCCCGAACCCGTGCGCTGCTGGGGCTGCGCGAGCTCGCCGACGCCGAGGGCCGCCGCGGCGCCGGTCTGCCCGCCGCCGAGCTGGCGCGGGCGTTCGCCCCTGAGGGCGAGGCCACGCTCGAGCGTCTTGCCGCCGCCGACACTCGGCTGATCGTGGCCCGGCACGAGCACGGAGTGCTTTGCTGCGCGCTGTCGCACGACCGCATGGCCGAGGTGGTGGTGCGCATCGTCGAGGAGGAGGGGCGTCACGGCGCGCTCGACGTCGACCCGGAGCTGCTCCGTCTGCGCCGTTACGTCGGCATCATGACCGACCTCTACCACGCCGGGGAGACGCTCCATGCCACCCGCCTGCCGGCACAGCGCTTCGAAGCCGTGCGGGTCCACGCCGAGGCCCTGCTCTGGGACCAGGACCGTCAGCGCTGGTGGACGGCCTGCGAGGAGCGCCAGCAGGACGAACGCACCATGCTGCTCGGACAGTTGAGCTCGGGCGCAACGCCGAAGGCGCTGGAGGCCCTCGCTGCCCTGGTCGTGTCCTGCGGCGAGCGGAACCTCGTGGGCCAACGGCTGGCCCAGCGCGACGACCGGTGCCGGCTCTTCGAGCAGGGGCCACTCAATCTGGCTGACCACGAGCGGGAAGAGATCGTGCTCGGCGCGTTGAAGAACGCCGGAGCTTATTTCGAGAGCGTGCCGGACGACCTCGATTCCCTCGGCGCGGCAGTGTGGGCGCTCGATTACTTCGTCGGGCGATCCGCCGAGGGAGCCGCTGCCGTGCGCGAAGCGCTGCTCGAACCTCTACGGCGACAGTGCCCGCCTCCTGACCTCGACGAGGATGCCTGGGCCGCGATTCCGGACGGCAGGTTCGACATGGGAACGGCTGACGATGGGTCCGGGGCTGACGATGAACGCCCCCGGCACCGGGTAACGATCTCGCCGTTCCGGATGCTCGTCCACGCCGTCACCAACCGCCAGTTCCGACAGCTTGTGCCGGACCATACCGGGGACGACGATCTACCGGCGGTCGACGTCGACTGGTACCGAGCCTACGCCTACGCGGCCTGGCTCGGCGGCCGCCTGCCCACCGAGGCCGAATGGGAGTACGCCGCCCGCGCCGGATGTCCACACCCGTACTGCGACCGCCACGGCAACGCGACCACGCTCGACAAGGTGGGCTGGTACTCGGACAACTCGGGCCGCAAGCTCCATCCGGTGATGCAACGCGAGCCCAATCCCTGGGGCCTCTACGACCTGTACGGCAACGCCTGGGAGTGGGTCGCCGACTGGTACGCCAAGTATCCAGATGGCTCGCAAGTCGATCCGTGGGGTCCGCCCAGCGGCGTGAGCCGCGTGATCCGCGGGGGCGGTTTCGGGGGCGACGCGCGGTGGGCGCGTGCTGCGAACCGGAACGGGGGGGACCCGGAGATCGGGAGCGTGCACCTGGGCTTCCGTGTGGTGCTCCCTGCCGCCCCGAGCGATTGAGGTTTGATCTTAGGTCATAGAGAGTGTGTGGTTCTGCGGCAAGCCGGCAAGATCTGGCCGGCCGCCGGCAATGCTTGCCGGCGCGTTGCCAGGTCTTGGCATCTCCAGGGTCAAAGGCGGCCGTAGTTGCCGGGCATTCGCCGGCCGGTCGGCATCGGGCCGGCAAGAGATCCCTCTTCGAGGCCCCTGCGGCCGGCAAAGATTGCCGACCGATCGTCGGCGCCGGCAAGATCTGCCGCCGAGCCGGTCAAAACAGCACGATGCCGGCCGATGCCGCCACCGAACGGCCGAAATCGACCGCCGCCGGCCGCCAGGGCGGCCGTGCCACCTCGGCCGCCGCTCGCCGCCGCAGGCGCAGCAACGCCCGTGGCAACGCCTGCAGCTCGCCGCGGGCAATGCGGTAGCCGAGCGCGTCGAGGTGCCCGCGGCACGACAGGACGCGGGCCTCGGGGTGCTTGAGCCGCAGCTTCCGCTCGACGTGAAGCCACTCGGCGATCTCGCGTCTCCAGGACCTCAGGTCGGCGCGCCGGTCGCCGAAGCAGAAAATGTCGTCGACGTAGCGCAGGTAGCCGGGCACCTTGAGCTCGCGCTTCACGAAGTGATCGAAGCGGTTCAAGTACACGTGAGCGGCGAAGAGTTGGCTGGTGTAGGAACCGATCGGCAGTCCGCGGCCCGGCGGCGGCCAGTCGTCGGCGAGGCGGGCGCGACAGCGCACGTCCGGGCCGTCGTAGATGCCGGCACTCGCCTCCAGCACCCGGTCGACGACCGCGAGAAAGCGCTGGTCGCGGACGTGGCGCTCGAGGAGCCGGCGCAGGATCTCGATATCGATGCTGGGGAAGTAGCTCCTGACGTCGAGGTGGATGGCGAAGCGGTGTCGCCGCATGAGCTCCAAGAGACGTAACACCGCGCGGTGAGTGCCGTAGCCCGGCCGGCAAGCGAAGGCGTCGGGGAGCAGGCTGCTGAAAAACACCGGCTCCATGAGCCGGACGAGTGCCGTGTGCACCACCCGGTCCGCGATCGGCACCCGGGCGATGAGCCGCGGCTTGGGGTCGCGGACGTACACCAGCTCGAAGCCCTCCGGGCGGTAACGCCCCGAGGCCAGATCGGCCCGGAGGCGGGCGAGCTCGTCCTCGCGGCGGAACAGGAACCAGGCCACGTCACGCCGCCGGCGCTTGCCGCGGACCGTGGCGTCGGCCGCGCCGTCGAGGTAAGCGGGATCGCAGAGGCGCGGGAAGAGGTGACGAACGGTTCGCATCGCGATGAGGGGCAAGGAAAGCCCGCCCGGACTTTCAACCCTCTCGCGAGAGGTCTACCGGAACGGGCGGGCACGTGCGGGCGGACGAAACGTCCGCCGCCGGGGACGGGCCTGCTCGGGGCCGAAGCTCACTGTTCACGGCCGCGGGCTCGGGGCGGCAGGGAGCACCACACGGAAGCCCAGGTTCTCGTTCTCGATCTCCGGGTTCCTCCTGTTCCGGTTCGCAGCACGCGCCCTCTGCGCGTCGTCCCTGAAACTGCCCCCGCGGATCACGCGGTTCTCGCCGCTGGGAGCCCATCCCCTGATGCTCGTTGTGCCAAGACTCGTCGTGCCGGCCGCTCCTTGCCAGGACCCGGCCGGGCTGCCTTCAACCGCTTTCGCCATCCGCCGATCATCCTGCCCATGACCCTCAGCCGGCCGGAGGCGAAGCGCAGGCCGCCGGCCGAGAGCAGCTCCACGTCCCTGGCGAGCCGCAGCAGGACTCGCAGACGCACGATGCCGTGGTCCGCGGTCTCGAGATGACGGGCACGGGTCGCCGGAAAGGTCAGAGCCAGAGAGACCGTGGTCAGGATCTCGCAGGCGTGGCCCACTACCAGAGTCGCCAGTTGCCGATCTTCGCCGGAGCTCCACCCGTGGGTCCGCTGGACGATCCAGCGCGCCAGGTCGTGGGCCTCCACGTAAAGAGGCGCGTCGCGCCAGCTCACGGCCCTTTGCCTCGCAGATTGTCGGCCCAGCGGGCAAAGCCCGCCACGGCCGGCATGACTTCGTTCTCGAGAGCCGCCACCCAGGCGTCCACCGGCTCCACCGGCGGCATGCCCGCATCGAGGAGGAGCAGTGCGCCGGCATGCGCGAGATCGGTTCGTGCGCGATTGAGGGCCGCGAGCTTCAGCTCGCGGTCGAAGTGCTGAGCCGCTTCCGCGATCGCCAGGAGCGCCTTCTCGACGAGAGCGGCGACGCGGCTGCGCGCAGGCCCACCTGCCCTTCCGCCTGATCGTCACGATCGGCCAGGACCCGCTCATGGAAAGGCGCTCCGCGACGCCGGCAAGACTCCCGCCGTCGAGCGCTACCACTACCAGGGAACCAACAAGGAGCTCCTGCCCGCGCCGACGGTCGAGGCCCCGGTGCTCTTCTACCTTTACGGCCGTGCTGCGGAGCCGCGCTCGGTGGTCCTTACGCAGACCCAGCTCCTCAGCTTCCTCGAGGCGCTCATCTCGAGAAACCCGCCGCTTCCCAACGACCTCAATGCGGCACTCACCAACGGCCGCCTCTTCCTCTTCCTCGGTTTCGGTCTTCACCGCTGGTACCTGAGAATCCTGCTGCACGTGCTCAAAGTCCTCAGGCCGAACAGCCGATCCGTCGTCTTCGAATTCCTCGCGGAAGGCGCTGCGGGCTCGCCGAACGACGCGATCCTCTTCTATCGCGAGAATTTCCGGGTCGACGTTCACCACGACAACGTGTGCGATTTCGTGCGCGAGCTCCGCCGGCGCTACGTCGGGTCCGGTAGCGAGCCGAGCCTCGCCGAGGCACCGGACACGCTTCTCGTACCCGCGCCACCGCCGGCTCCGAAGGTCTTCATCTGCCACGCCAACGAGGATCAGCAGCGCGCCCGCGACGTCCACGACGCCTTGAAGGGGGCCGGGCTCGATCCCTGGCTGGACAAGGAATCGCTGCGTGGCGGGGACCGTTGGGACGCGCTTATCGAGTCCACGATCAAGGGAGTGGACCGCTTCGTAGTGCTCAACAGCCAGGCGCTCACGGCCAAGAGCCTGAAGACCTCTTACGTCAACAAGGAGATCAAGGTCGCACTACGAGCGGAGGACTGGCGCTTCCGGAGCTTCATCATTCCGGTGAAGATCGACGACGCACCACTACTCGAGCAGCTCGGCGACTACCATGCCGTGGACCTCACCCGGCAGGAAGGCATACGCGACCTGAACCGCGCGATCAAGCGCCAGGAAAGGACGGCTTGATCCGTGCCGACGGTCCGCAACCCGCGCTACAAGGGAACCGCCCCTTTTCTCGATCTCGAGATCGACCGCAGGACGTTCTTCGGGCGGGAACGCGAGCGTCGCTCCTTGCTGAGCCTGGTCCTGGCCGAGCGCCTGGTGGTGCTCTTCGCCAAGTCGGGTCTGGGGAAGACCTCGCTGATCAACGCCGGCTTGGTGGAGCCCCTGCGTGCCAGCGGCTACCTTCCCTTGCCAGTGCGGCTTGCCGATCAGGACAACGGCCCGATCCGGTCGGTGGTCGACGGGATCGAGCGGGCGGTCCGCGACGCCCGAGTGGACCGTGTGGGCGGCGATCCAGCGAGTCTCTGGAACTTCTTCAAGACCGCCGAATTCTGGTCCGAGAGCGACGATCCCTTGCGTCCGGTGCTGATCCTCGACCAGTTCGAGGAGCTCTTCACCCTGCACGGCCCCGAGAGGCGACGGGAATTCATCAGCGGGTTCGCCGAGCTGGTCCGCGGTCCGCAGGGAGGTGGTACCGTCGGGCCTCGACGGCCTCAGGGCGACAGGCACCTTACCGAGGCGCCGCCTGACCTGAAGATCGTCCTCTCCCTCCGCGAGGACTTCCTCGCCGACCTCGAGGATCTGGCCCGGGACGTTCCGGGGATCTTGCACCACCGCTTCCGGCTCGGCCCGCTGACGCGAGAAGACGCCCGCGCCGCCATCGTCGGACCAGCGCGACTCGACGACGTCGCCTTCGAGACACGGCCCTTCGCCTATCGGGAAGAGGCGGTGGAGGAGGTCCTCGCCTTCCTGGCGAAACAGCGGCATGGTGCAGAGACCGTAGAGAGCGATGAGGTGGAACCTGTGCAGCTCCAGCTCATCTGCCAGTATCTCGAAGAGCAAGTCCGGGAGCGCCAGACGCCGATCACCGGCGGACGCGAGTTCGAAATCTCGGAAGCTGACGTGGGCGGCGAGCGCCACATGCAACGCGTGCTGGAAGGTTTCTACGATCGGACCCTGGCCGCGATCGGGTCGCCGTTCGAGCGCCGCGAGGTGCGCCGCCTCTGCGAGAGACGCTTGATCAGCAGCAGCGGGCGGCGCCTGACCGAGGACGAGGAGGAGATCCGAAGACTCTACAAGGTCTCTGAGAAGCGCCTCAGGCAACTCGTGGACGCACGCCTGTTGCGCGCCGAGCCCCGGCTCGGTGGCACCTTCTACGAGCTCAGCCACGACACCCTGGTGAAACCCATCCTCCAATCAAGAAAAAAGCGGCGGACCCGGTGGCGCCGGATCGTGGCAGGAACGGCCGGGTTGATGCTGCTCACGGCGTTTACGGTATTGTGGTGGAATATTGAGGCCACCCGGCGAGCCGAGCGCGTATCCGTTCTGCTACAGCAGATCGAGTCGGGTGCTCTCCGAGGCGAGGCCCTGCTGGATACGTCAGAGGACCTGCTATCTCACCTGAAGAAGAACCCGGACGATCTACGGGCCATTGGCACCGCGTCCTGGGCGCTTGATTACTTTGCGGCCCATAGACCCGGGCTGGCTCCACGCGCTCGCGACCTTCGCGAGAAGGACCTAGCGTCGCTGCGCAGGATCCCGCCACCACCTCCCACCCTCGATCCCGGCTGGGTGACGGCTCCGGCCGGAAGCTTCCGGATGGGGAGCCATCCCGGCGAGGAGCTCTCCTATGAACCCGACGCGGACGAGCTCCCGGCCCACGAAGTGACGCTTTCGGCGTTCCGCATGTCGGCCCACGAGGTCACCAACGCCGAATACCGCCGTCTGGTCCCTGGTCACGAGGGTGACGACGATCTGCCAGTAGTGAACGTCAACTGGTTCGAGGCGTATGCCTATGCCGCCTGGCTCGGCGGCCGCTTGCCGACGGAGGCGGAG
>DASWIG010000039.1:0-4900 GCA_036397835.1 Thermoanaerobaculia bacterium | reverse complement strand
AGAACGTCGTCGCAAAGCGGGATTCGATCGGCGGCTTCGGCGAACGGTCTGGCGAGGATGTCGACGTCCCCTCGCGGGAACGGACGCAGAGGCAGATAGAGCGCCCGGGCGAGGAAGCTGGAGCCGAGGACGTCGCGTACGACGAAGACACCGATCGAGCCCGCGGCCAGGATGGCGAGCCGCGGCAGCGACCGGCGCGACGCTTCGAGGTCGTTGAAGAAACCGCGCCCCGGAGGCTGGGCGGACGCCCCTTTCTCGGCATACCGGTCGAATTCGTCGAAGAGCAGCACGAGCCGTTCGGGTGAGTCGTCGCGGCTGAAGTACTCGTCGAAGAGGCGGCGGGAGGTGAATTCGCTGGGTGCGACGCCGAGGCTCTCCGCCAGGAGGCCGAGGCAGGCCTCGACCGTGAGCGCGGCGGGAGGGGCCTCGATGAGCAGGACGCGGGTGTCGTCGTCCCTCTCGAGCTCCGCTTTGAGCTGGTGCAGGAAGACGCTCTTGCCCATCCCGCGGCCGCCCATCACCACGGCGCTGCCGTTGTTGCGCATCAACCCGGCCGCCTTCCCCACGCCCTCGCGGGGGATCCGGACCGTGGGGCTGTGGCTCTGCCAGTTGTAGGGATTGGCGCTCATCGACGATCCGATCTCGGTTCCAGAGTCTACCCCATGCGTTGGCGGAAAATGACTACCTGGAGCTCGTCCCGGAGGAGACGCTGATTCTCCCGCGTCCGAGCCCGGATCTGGACTACAACACGGTCTTCCGCGGCGAGCGCCTCAGCGTGAAGACGCCTCCAGCCGCCGACCTCGTCGTCGGCAAGCTCAAGCGGCTCCAAGCCGACGACCTCGCCGACGTCGCCTTCCTGATCACGCGTTTCCGGCTGACCGAGAGCGACCTCTGCGCTCCGGTGCTCCGCGCGCCGAGGCGCACTGGGCCCAACAGCTCGCGTTCGCCCCGGTGTTCTTCTTCGCCGTGGCGCTGGCGGTCCGGGACGACGTCTTCAGTCCGAGCGACCTGGAGCTCGTGCGTCCGCTGGTTCCCCTCGCTCTTTCGATGCTCGCACCTTTGCCCGACGGTTGCGACGGGGATCCGGCGGCTTTCCAGCTCCTGGCGCGGCGGCAGGCGGCGGTGCTGGCCTGGGGCCGCCGCCGACACCTCACCCGGCTCGCCGAGCGCCTCGGCCTCGAGACGTCCGACCTGCCGTCGGGACCGGTGCCGCGGCGGTTTCAACGTCCTTATCCCCTGCTCGGCTGGCGTCCGCCGGGGGTTGAGCGGAGCTGAGCGCCGTACGGCTGGGGGCGCAGGCGTCTCGCCTGCAAAATGCTAATCCACCAGACGCGTGTGCGTGTACGCCGCGTGCCATCCGAACCAGAACGCCCGGTGCGACGGCAGGCGCGGCAGCGTCCGCCCGTCGGCGGCGCGCAGCTCGTCCTCCGTCAGCGGTCGGTCGGCCCGACGCCGAACATCAGCTCGTCGGTGGCGAAGTACTCGCGGTAGGCCGTGCCCTCGGAGTAGTCGCGGCGGAATCCGGTGTCGAGTGACACGACGCGGCTCTCGGGGTGGCGCCGGCGCCACTCGCCCCAGCTCGTGCCGATGATCCTCGACGTCATCCCGCTCTCGCGCGACGGCGCCTGGAACCGCGAGCTGATCGGCCTGCTCGAGGAGAAGACCGGCGAAAAGCTCGGCTACGACGTCGAGTCGTGGTACGCGTGGTTGTGGGCGCGCGAGCCGCGGCTCCACCCCCTCTATCCCGAGCTCAAGGCGGCGGTCTACGGGCTGCTCGACCCCAAGTTCCGCGGCTACTTCTCGAAGGAGCGGACGACGCTCATCCGCCTCGAGCTCGGGCTGCCAGCGCTTGCGCACCAGCTTGAGGACGTCGTCGCGGTGCTCCGGCGACAGGAGCTGGGGCAGGCGGTGGACGACCTCGTCGCCCTTGGCGTCCGCGGACGCGAGAGTCGGCGCGAGGACGAGCGCGAGCAACGCGACGCAGGCAGCCCCAGGTCGACTACTCCATGCGTAGTATGCACGGCGATCACTCTAGCAGATCTCGGGCGGAACGAGACCTGATTCGGCGTCCCACCGCCAAGCCGTCCGCCCGCTCAGATGGACGCCGCCGAGCCAGCGGTCGACGCCGTTCAGACGCACCTGGTCCTCGTTGCCGGCGAGCACCCGGCGGCCGTCGCCGGTGAGCGTGACGGTGTCGTCGGCCAAGTCGAGCAGAGGCCGTTCGCCCGAGGCCAGGCGCTCGAGGTAGTGCCGGAAGGTCGCGTCGCCCATGAACGGACGCTCTTCCCGTTCCTGGTCCGCCATGAAGACTTCGGCGAACCGACGGCGTCCCGCGGCGACGGCCTCGATCGCCTGCCGTTCGGTGCGGCCGAGGCCGTTGCCGGCAGAAGGGAGCTGCTCGAGATGACGCCGCAGGGCGGCGGCCAGGTACGGCAAGGCCGACGAGTCACGTTCCAGAAACCGGACGATCGCCGTCGGCTCCGGAGCCCGGAAGGCCCGCCAGGCGGAACGCGCCAGCTCCGTCTGCTGCCGCGTCACCGGGCGCCGGCCGTCGAAGAGGGCCGGGACGTCCTCGGGGCGGAGCTGGCCGAGGCCGTGGAAGCGCGGGTCCTGCACGTGGCGATCGAACGAGATCATCGTCAGGGCGTCGGGCTCCCGCTCGGCGAAGAAGTCGAAAACCTGGAGGATCTGGAGCTGGTCGTAGAGGTCGTGCTCGAACCAGAGGACGACCTCGTCGTGCTCCGGATACCGTGCCAGGGCCGCGTCGCGCCGCTCGAAGTCGCGGAGGACGTCTCCTTCGTCCCCCCAGCCCTCGCCGGCGATGAAGCGGGCGCGGACCCTCCGCAGCTCGGACGGCGACAGACCCGCGGGGACCGGTCCCTCGTGGAGGACGTCCCTCCAGGGAAGGATCTCACCGTTGACGCCGGCGGCGCGGAGGAGGTCGACGGTGGCGTCGCCGTTGGTGACGTGGAACATGTCTCGTGTCCGCGCTCTCAGGCTGACTTGCCGAAGTAGAACATATTTGCTTGCGCGTCGATTGCGAACCTCAGCCGATCCAGAAAACCCAAGTAACCCACGAAGTTTCCACCGGGCCATTCCGGCGACAGGAAGAACGTCACTTCGATCTCGAGCCCTTCGCCCGAATCCGCTACCAACGCCACAGGACCGCGGTGCAGTCGTCCCATGAAAGATCCCATGCGCGTGCTCAGCCTTCGGTCCCCAGGTAGCTCCTCGACATGCGGGCGGATTGCGTCTCCCAATGACGGCTCAAGAATGCACCAGGGCGCCGCGGTGTCGACCATCGCGAGGGTCTCGAAACCGAAGAGCTCAAGACGAATGTAGATGCGGGGGTCGGTGGGAACCGCTTCCTGAAGAGCCTGATCGTAATATTCAGCGGCTCCCGCCGTGAACGGCTGGCCATCGGGCAGAAGGAGGGTGGGACGCTCAGGCAACGTAGTGCACGAGCGGAGGGCTGTCGAGGGTGCGTTCCCGGACGGCGCGCTGCACATCCTGAAACGTCTCCGCGCTGGTGATCAGCTCATCGCCGAGCAGAGCCACCCAGCGGCCGCGATACGCATCGGCGTTCCGGCGGAGCCAGGTGAACTCCCGGGTGCGTCCTTTTCCCCTGGCGGGCCGCGTTACGATTCGATCGGGGTTGAGGACCCGATCAGCCTGAACGAGCCAGGGATGGTCCGGATGGTCTTTGGCCGCGCTGGCCGCGGTCTGCCGGGCCTTCGAAAGCTGCTGTTGATCCAGGAAGGTGCGGATGGAGACCGCCATCTCTTCAGCGGCGGTCGCGTCGCCCTTCTCGGCCGCTATTACCGTCTTGTTCATCTCGGATCCGTCCTCGGTCCGAGACTCTACCACAAGCCCACTACGAGCCCGCCGCTCCGACGGCCAGATCGTAGCTGATCCACGCCCGCAGCACCTCGAGACGCGCCAGGTCGTGCTCCGTGCGTTGACGCCGCAGCGCCGCCTCGGCGGCGAGCAGGTCGTTGGTCGTCGAACGGCCGGCGCCGTGACGCTCGCGCTCGACGCGCAGCGTCTCGGTCGCCAGCTCGACGCCGCGCGAACGCACCTCCACGGCCGAACGCGCCGTGGCCAGACGCGCCAGGGCGTCCGCCAGCTCGAGGCGCACGCCGCGGCGCAGCTCGGTGAGCTCGGCGCGCAGCGCTTCGGCCTCTGCTTCGACCGCCGCCGCCCGCGGACCCCGGGTGCCGCCGGCGAAGAGCGACCATGAAACGCCCACCGCGCCCGTCGCCAGCTCGTCGGGGAAGAACGGATCGCCGTCCGAGCGCTGGTAGGTGAGCCGCGCGTCGAAGCGCGGCCAGCTCTCCGCCTTGACCGCCTTGGCCCGCAGCCCGAGGGCGCGGACCTGGGCTTCGAGCGCCGCCACGTCGGGACGCGCGGCGAGCGCCGCGGCGACGGCCTCGGCGATCGCCGGCGTCTGACCGCGGTCGACGTCCGCCATGGGCGCGGGCTGGGCCGGACCGTCCAGGCCCACGGCGCGCCCGAGGTCGTCCACGGCGACGCCGCGCAGGTCGCGCAGACGCCGGCGGTCGAGCTCGGCGGACTCGAGGTCGAGGCGGATCTTCAGGGCGTCCGCCTCGAGCACGCTGCCGGCGCGCACCCTCGCCTCCATCTCATCGAGACGCGCTTCGAGGCTGGTGAGGAAGGACTCGGTCGAGCGCAGGGCGGCGTCGATCTCGAGCACGGCGACGTACGCCGCCGCCGCTTGCGCCGCCAGCTCCTGCAGCGTGCGGCCGGCCGACGCGCGGGCCGCGTCGGCGGCCGAGCGCGCCGCCGGCGCCGCGTAGAGCCGGCGCACCGGGTCGAAGAGCGGCTGCCGGACCTGGAGCGCCAGGGTCGTGCTCGTGCGCTCGCCCAGGGTGAAGGCGCC
>DASWIG010000038.1:0-6859 GCA_036397835.1 Thermoanaerobaculia bacterium | reverse complement strand
GGCGCCCTCTCTGCCTGTCCTCGATCTCGCCGAGTTGGAAAGATTGGCGATCGCCGAGGCCCTGCGGCGGACGAACGACAACCAGGTCCGCGCGGCGGAGCTTCTCGGCGTCCCGCGTCACGTTTTGCGGCGTCGGCTCGGACGCGATCGGCCCTGATCGATGACAGGCAGAAGGAGCCAGGAATCGAGATCGTCTACCGGCCAGGGGCTCAGGTGCACTCGATGTTGATGCAGGGCCAACTATAGGAGTCGCAGCATGACAGTCCCCAGCACCATTCCCAATAGATGCCGCTGTGAAGCCAGTAAAAGAGACCGAAGCAAGCGACGACGTTGATGTTGCAATTGGTGCATTCCCAGGAAGAATTGAACGGATTCCAGCTCGCCGCCGTGCAGGAGTTCGTTTCGTAGCACATGTCGTGGTCGTCGCAACACGGCCGCAGCGAGCTGTTGTCCAACCAATGCAGACCATCGCAGCCGACGGTGTCCTTGGAGGAGAGAAGGGCGTCCTTGGTAAGCAGGTCGGGTGAATGCTCGCCTTGCCAGATTCCCAGCAGCATGTCGTGGGCCCAGGTCAGGGCTTTGGCCGGATTGGCCGCGGAGAATCTGTTCTCCAACGACGCTCGCTCAAGCTCGAAGCCCGACACCTCGATGGGCTCGGAGAGATCCTCGCCGTAGACTCTCCAGGTCACGATGCCGGCGGGCTCGATCACCAGCAGCTCCGCCACGTGGTTGCCCGCCTTGTCGATCACCCGGGCCACGACGCCACGATCCTGGAACGTGCCGTCCGGCATGGTGACGCTGAAGTTCTCATAGGTGCTGACGAGCGTGAACTCACCCTGCTGCGACTGGACGACGCTGGCGCCGGACCGCACCAAGTCGGCGATGTACTGGCGCTCGAGCTTGGCCTGCCCTCCCGGAAGGCCCACGTTCTGCGCTTGCGCTACGGTGCTCAGCAACATCGAGATCATCAGGACTGGAATGGCGGTTCTCTTCATTCTGGATGTCTCCTTGTCAAATCCGAGGTTCTCGAGCCCGTCGGCAGCAATGAGCGTGCCAGCCGCAGAGGGCAGGCACGAGCATCAGGTGCGAGGGCCAAGCGTTTCGGTGTGCGCGCTTCGGCGCACCGAGCTGCGCGAAAGCGCGCACATGGGTAACGGCACGCGACGCTAGATTAGCACCGGGCGAACGATCTCGGGCACGAATGGGGTCGAGCCGGAAGTTATCGGGGACCAATGACCGCCGAGCTCGGCCCGTCCACGGCTCGATGGCCGATGGACCGCTCCTCTTGTCATCGCCCCAGGCGATACCCGAGCCCCGCCGCCGACGCCCCCACCCGCGCCGCCAGCCGGCGACGCTCGGCCGCCGTCAGGACCTCCGCGTGGAAGTCCGCCGCCGCAGGGCGCACGAGGCCGGCCTCGCCGGCTGAGGCGAACGAGCTGTTCGAGAACGCCGGCTGCCCCGCCACCGTCGGACGCCGCAGCACCGGCAGCGGCGCGATCCCGAGGAACGCCGCGAGACGATCCGCCGTCCCCTCGACGTCCGCGACGAGGTCCTCGTAACGAAGCACCCAGTGTCCTTCCCGCGGCGCCGCCGCGACCTCATAGGAACGGACGAGATCCTCGAGGACGCGCCGGCGGCAGCGGAACGCCCCGGTGGCGATCTCCTCGATGCGCTTGCGCGACGCCAGGACCGCCATGGGATGGCGCACCACCTGCACCACCTTCGCCGCCGGGAAGTCCGCGCACAGACGGTCGAGCCGGCGCTCGTTGCCCGGCGTCTTCTCCACCCAGCGCTCGACGCCCTCGAGCCCGCGGCACGACGCGTAAGCCAGGGCGACGGCGACCAGCGGACGCTCGCGGGTCTCCCCCCACCACGCCGCCAGCAGGCGCGCGAAGTCGACGTAGGGCGAGCCCTCGGGGCCGCTGCGTCCGAGCAGCCAGTAGGGCGGCTGGTTGATCGGGTTGGCCAGCCGACGTACCCATTCGCGGCCGACTTCGGCGAGCCCGGCGTCGTGCCGGAACGATCCCTCCGACGGCAGCACCGCGAGCGACGGATGAGCGTCGAGCAGGTCGCGCACCAGCGTCGTGCCGCTGCGGTGGACGCCGCAGACGAAGACCGGACGGGCGCCCAAGGCAAGCCCCCGCTCGCTCTCCGCCGCGCTCAGCTCGCCGGGCCCCGCCGCCGCCGCGGCCGTCCACACCGCCTCCGACCAGCGCCGCGCCGCGGTCAGCACGTCGGCTTGCGGCCGCCGCCGCGCCGGCAGGAGCCGCGCCAGCTCCGACTCGAGCTCGCTGATCGCCGACATCGCAGCGCCGTACTTTATCGTCCTACCCCTTGGCGAGAGCACGGGAACCTGCTACCCTATCGGCGCGGGAGCGGTACGCGCTCGCCCGTGGTAAGATGTGTGGGAACAAGGAGACGCACCGTGCAGACCCAGAACACAGCTCGCATCGAAGAAACCCCGGCCCTGCGCAAGGTCGAGAAGCTCGACGCCCTCCTGCGGGAGATCGGCGACGACGCCCGCGGCCGCTCGCAGAGCTACGCCAAGCAGACCCTCGTGCCCGAGGGCGGCGAGTAGGCCGTCCGGGCGCGGACCACGCCGTCCCTGGGCCTCGGCCGGCTGCCCGCGCCGGCGTCGCGTGATCGCCCGCCGAGTCCTATGGCCCGCCGAGGCTCTCTCTTCCGCCGTCTGCTCGGGCTCGAGACCGAGTACGCGATCCGCTTCGCTCCGGACGGCGAGCATCCCGGCAACGACGTCGCCTTCCAGGCCGTCAAGCGGGCCCTGAGCCATCTCGTGGCTACGCGGCCCGGCCACAGCGCGCCCGGACGTGATCAGCTCTTCACCCAGAACGGCGGCGCCTTCTACTACGAGTACCTCCCCCACTGCCTGTGGGGCGGCCTCGTCGAGGGCGCGACGCCGGAGTGCCGCGGCCCCGGACAGCTCCTCGTCTACCAGCGGGCCCAGGAGGAGCTGCTGCTCGCCGCCCTGCCCCTGGCCGAGGACGAGCTTCGCTCCCAGGGCTTCCCCGGCCGCCTCGGACTGCTCAAGAACAGCCGCGACGCCGAAGGCCACGTCTATGGCTCGCAGGAGAACTACGAGGTGCCGATCGCCCGCGGCCTCGGCCTCGCCCTCTACCGCCTGGGCGTCGCCGCGCTGCTGCCGCTGCTGCTGGTCCAGACGCTGGCGACCTACCTGCTCGTGCTGTTGATCCTGATCGGGGTGATCCTGGGCACCGTGGTCATGCTCTTCGTGCCGCGCTGGCGGCGCCGGCTCGAGCAGCTCTCCGAGGACCAGCGCGAGCTCGAGATCACCCTCGGCCGCTTCCAGCTCTGGTTCACCCTCATCGTCACCTGGCCGATCACCACCCTCTTCGCCCTACTGCTGCGCCTGGTGGCCTTCCGCCGCGAGCGCCGGCGCGCCCTCGCCTTCCTGGTGACCCGCACGGTCATCGTCGGCGCCGGCTCGGTGGACGGCGAGAGGCGGTTCCGTCTCGCCGAGAAGGCGCAGTCGATCCGCAAGCTCATGCGCTCCACCATCCTGCCCGAGGACCGCCCGATCTTCGACACCGGCAACCTGATCAAGATGCTGGCGGCGCCCTTCAACCTGCAGCTCGATCCCGTCGTCCGGCTCTTCCGGCAACGCCAACGCCTGCAGCTCAACCTCGCCGACTCCAACCGCGCGCAGGTGGCCGAGTACCTGAAGGTCGGCACGGCGGCGCTGGTGCTCGACATGATCGGCGACGACCGGCTCGCCGGCGCGCCGCGGCTGCGCGACCCGGTGGCGGCGCTGCGCGCCCTCGCCGACGACCCCACCCTGCGCACCCCTCTCGAGCTCGCCGGCGGCGCCACCGCCAGCGCCCTCGAGATCCAGCGCTGGTACCAGGAGCAGGCCAGGGATTTCCTCCGCGAGTCCACTGCGACGTCGATGGAGGCGCGCCAGGTGGTGCGGCTCTGGGGCGAGGTGCTCGACGCCTATGACGAAGGCGATCCCGGACGACTGGTGGGACGGGTCGACTGGGTCACGAAACGCTACCTGCTCGAGCGCTGCGGCGCCGAGGACGACGCGGCGACGCTCAAGACCCTGGACCTGCGCTACCACGAGCTCGGCGAGGGCTACTTCGACCAGCTCGCCAGGGCCGGCGAGACCGCCGTGCTCGCCGACCCGGCGGCGGTCGAGCGGGCGACGCGCGAGCCCCCCGAGGACTCCCCCGCCTTCGTGCGCGGCGGCCTGATCCGCAGCGAGGCGGGCTCGGGGGCCCGCCTGATCGTCTCCTGGGACTCGGCCTACGTGGGCCAGCGCCTGCGCGGCAAGGTCATCCCCTTCCGCCCGCGCCGCCGCCGCGGCCCTTGACGGATGCGGCGGCCTTCTCCTACTGCATGACCTCGCTGCGCCACCTCGGGCACTTCGTGCTCCTGATCGGCGCCGACCCCAAGCTGATCGAGGAGCCGCTCTTCGGCTGGCTCTTCGACGCCCGGCTCTTCCCTGGAGCTTCCGCGTCAGCCGCCCGGGACGCTTCCGGCCACGGTCGAGCGAAGCCTTGCCGCGATTCCTCCCAGGGTCTCGCCCAGCACGGCCCGCCGCTTCTTGGCGACGGCGTCCCCCCGATCCTCGTCCAGCGCCGCCGCCAGCGATTCCAGCTCGGCGGCCAGATCATCGTCGTGCGCGCCGTCCCGCAGCGGTGCCGCCGTGCGCTCCAGGGCCGCGGCCAGGTCGACGGCGAGCGACTCGGTCAGCTCCGCGCCGCGTGCGAGCTGGTCCAGGTACGCGCGGGCCACCACCGGCTCGGCCGGCCAGCGGACGCGGAACTGCTGTTGCGGGTTGAACACGCCGCCCTGGTCGGCCACGGCCGCCGCGGCGATCTCGTTCTCGGAGAGGTGCTCGCCGGGCACCAGCGCGAAGACGTCCAGCCCGCGCGCGATCTCGGTGCCGTAGATCCGGCCGTTGTACCAGTAGGTCGACCAGTACCCGCCGAGGATCAGGTCCTCGGCGTCGATCGGCCCGCGGTCGAAGTACGCGATCTCGACGGGATTGGCGGAGTCGGTGAAGTCGATCACCGAGACGCCGCCCTGGTACCAGGCCTGGACGAAGAGGTCGCGGCCCGGCACGGGCACGATGGAGCCGTTGTGCGCCACGCAGTTCTCCTGCTCGAGCTGCGGCGCCGGCAGCTTGTAGTAGGCCCGGAACTCGAGCTTGCCGTCGACGACGTCGTAGATCGCGTCCGCCCCCCAGTCGAGCGGGTCGTAGGCGCGGCAGCGCGGCCGGGTGCCGCCGCCCCACTCGTCGGTGAAGATGACCTTGGTGCCGTCGTTGTTGAACGTCGCCGAGTGCCAGTAGGCGAAGCCCTTGTCGACGACCGCGTCGAGGCGCTTCGGGGCGAGCGGATCGGAGACGTCGAAGAGGATGCCGTTGCCCGAGCAGGCGCCGGCGGCGATCCCGCGCTCGGGAAACGAGGTGATGTCGTGGCACTGGTCGGTCGCGCTGGTCTCCTGGGTGTCGTCGCCGTGGTCGCCGCCTCGCCACAGCCCGGCCAGGACGCCGGTCTCCGGATCGGCGAACACGGCCGGGCTGGCGACGATGCGCGCCGCGGCCGGCCGGTCCACCGGGATCTCGATGACGTCGATGCGAAACAGCGCGGTGCGCTCGTCGCCGGGGGACTCGTCGACGCAGCCCGGCATCTCTTCCTCGTCGCGCACGGAGCTGGTTCCGGAGTTGTAGACGATGATCTTGCCGTCCTCCGCCGGACCGCCCAGCCCCGGGGCGGAGACGACCGAGTGCGTGTGCGAGCCGCGGCAGGTCTGGACCGCGCCGACCTGCACCGGCCGGGCCAGGTCGCTGATGTCGAGGATGCGCAGCCCCCGGAAGCGTTCGGCGCTGACGTCCTCGGTGACGCCCTGGAGCCCGCAGTCGAGCCGCCCCCGGGTCTGCTCGACCGACATGATCAGCAGGTCGCCGACGATGGAGACGTCGCCCTGTCCGCCCGGGCAGACCACGGAGCTGACGAGCTGCGGCCGTCCGCCGTCAACGAGCCGGTAGACGTTGAAGCCGTGGTAGTTGCCGGCCACCATCACGTCGCCGGCGAAGGCCATGTCGGTGTTGGCGAAGCTCAGCAACGGCGTGCGCTCATCCCCGTCACCCCCGTCGTCGTCATCCTCCTCGTCGGGAGCCTGACCGTCCTCGGCCCCTTCGTCCTCCGGAGCGTCCTCGGCGTCCTTCCTGAGGCGCTCCGGCGGCAGCCCCGCCGGGTTGCGCGGGTCGACGAACCCGGCCGGTTTGGGCAGCGAGGCGACGAGCTCCAGGTTCAACATCGCCTGGCCGGCGTCGTCGAACCCGGCGGCCAGCGTCGCGCGCGGGTCGGCGGAGAGCCCGACGAGGAGCGCGTTCATGCGCTCGATCTCGGTTTTCTGGCTGTTCTTGATGTCCGTGGTGAGCTCGAAAAGCACCGGGTCGTAGGCCGAGCCCGGCTGCTCGAGCAGCTCCTTGACCATCTTCACCGCGCCCTCGTGGTGGGTGATCATGAGCTCCAGGAACAGCCGGTCGAACGCCGTGCTGTCCGCTCGGGCGAGCTCGGCCATCTGCTCCGGCGTGGCCATGCCGGCCATCGAGTGGCTGGTGTGCATCGCCTCGTGGACGGTCGGGTCCGGCACGCGCTCGCCGCGCTCGCGCAGCCACTGCTGCATGAGCTCGATCTCGTCCGCTTGCGACGCCTCGATGCGCCCGGCCGCGTCGATCAGCTCGGGCCGGTTCGTGCGGTCGGCCACCAGCGCGGCCATCTCGAGGGCCTGGTGGTGGTGCGGGATCATGTCCTGCATGAAGCGCACGTCGTCCGGCGAGTGGCTGGTGTCGGCGATCGCGATCGCC
>DASWIG010000037.1:0-13592 GCA_036397835.1 Thermoanaerobaculia bacterium | reverse complement strand
AGGACCGGGATCACCCGCGCCGTGCCCGCCTCGTGACGCTCCATCGCCCGCGCCATCTCCGTGCTCCAGCAGAAGTCCGAGGCGATGAAGTCGGGCGAGACCAGCAGCAGAATGACGTGCGCCTTCTCCAGGCCTTCGCAGATCTCGTGCGACCATTCCTGGCCCGCCTGGATCTCGCCGTCGTGCCAGGTGCGGATCACCGCCTGACGCTTGAGCAGCGCCAGGTGGACGTCGAGCTCTCGACGGAGCTCCGCGTCACGGTGAGAGTAGGAGTAGAAGACGTCGAGCGTATCCCTCCGGTCCATGGGGTCCCCCGGGTCGGTAGGGGGGCAATCTACCACGTACGCGGAGGGGGTCCGTGACAAGGAGCGCTGGTTCCTGGCGCTGGCCATAGCGCGAGACCGGCGGATCCGGCCACCGCTCACGCGGGCACCAGGTCGCCATCGCGTCGGCAGGGCGGCTGTGCTACACTTCTTCTCGGCGGAGGGCGACCAAACGATGATCGACTGGCGTACCTGTACCGCAGTGGACCAAAGCCCCGGAAGGGTCAGCGGAGCCTGGGTATTTCGGGGGACCAGAGTCCCTGTCCGCGCCCTCTTCGAGAATCTTGAGGATGGTGCCTCGGTTGACGACTTTCTCGAATGGTTTCCGGGCGTCGCGAGAGTCCAGGTCGAAGCAGTCCTGGATCACGCATCCGCCAGTCTCGCCGTCGAGGCGGAGGGATGAGGATCCTCTTCGACCAAGGCACACCCGTTCCCCTCAGGCGATACCTTCACCCCCATCGTGTGGATACGGTCGCGGAACGAGGCTGGTCCGAGCTTCAGAACGGCGATCTTCTCGACCACGCCGAGTCGGACGGATATCAAGCTCTCATCACGACCGATCAGAATCTAAAGTACCAACAGAATCTCTCGGACCGAGTCATCCGTATTCTCGTCCTCATGACGACATCTTGGCCCAGGATCAAGAAGGAAGTGGATCGGGTCACGGAAGCCTTGGACGAGCTCGAGGAAAGCGGCTACGCCGAAGTAGATTTCTGAAGCCATGGCCCATCGGAGGGCGCTCACCCCGAAACGATCGATTCGTCCCTGATGCCGGCAGATTCGAAGCGCCGCATGACCCGTACCCGACCCTGGATCGTCCTCGTCTTGACGCTGGCGCTCGGGTGCTCGCCGGCCCCGTCGGCGGCCGCTGGCGGTGCTCGAAGAGCACGTCGAGCGGCTCGTCGCGGAGGAGGCGTCGAAGGAGCCGAGCCGCTGATTTAGAATGTCCCGTCAGGGATCCGGACTCCGCCATGTACGCTCCAGCCCAGTCGTCGCGGCGTCAGCTCCGCTTCGACATCGACCGCCAGCCCGACGAGACGACCTGCGGCGCCACCAGCCTCCACGCCGTCTATCGGTACTTCGGCGACGAAGTCTCGGTCGACCAGGTGATCGCCGAGGTCCCCCACCTTGAGGCGGGCGGCACGCTGGCCGTGCTGCTGGCCTGCCACGCCCTGCGCCGCGGCTACCGGGCGACGCTTTTCTCGTACAATCTGCGCGTGTTCGACCCGACCTGGTTCGGCCTCGGCCGCGCCGCCCTCCGGGAGCGGCTCTTGCGGCGCCGCGAGCACCAGACCAACGCCAAGCTGCGGCTCGCGATCGAGGCTTACGCGGAGTTCCTCGAGCGCGGCGGCGAGCTGCGCTTCGCCGACCTCTCGCCGCGGCTCATCCACCGGCTGCTCGACCGCGAGCTGCCGGTGCTCACCGGCCTCTCGTCCACCTACCTCCACCGCTCCGCGCGCGAGATCCCGGCCACCGGCGAGCTCGACGACGTACGCGGCGAGCCCGCGGGGCACTTCGTGGTGCTCTGCGGCTACGACGAGCGCGCCCGCAAGGTGCTGGTGGCCGATCCCCTCCACCCCAATCCCCTGGCGCCGACCCGGATCTATGCGGTCGCCGTCGACCGGCTGACCACCGCCATCCTGCTCGGGGTGCTGACCTACGACGCCAACCTGCTGCAGCTCGAGCCCGCGGCGCGAAGGCGCGCCGCCGAGAGCGCCGGCCCCGGAGCCCCGGCGTGAGCTCGCTCGTGATCGCCGTCGAGCGGCCCGAGAACTGGCCCTTCGACCTCCCCGGCGTCGAGGTGGTGGCGGCGCGCCGGTACCTCACCGACGCGGCCCTCGCCGCGCGGCGGGGCACCCGGGTGTTCAACCTCTGCCGGTCCTACCGCTACCAGAGCCTCGGCTACTACGTGTCGCTGCTCGCCGAGGCGCGCGGCCACAAGCCGCTGCCGAGCGTGGCCACCATCCAGGACCTGAAGTCGCCCTCGCTGGTGCGCTACGTCTCCGAGGACCTGGACGCGCTCATCCGGAAAAGCCTGGCGCCGTTGCTCAGCGTGCGCTTCACCCTCAGCATCTACTTCGGCAAGAACGTGGCGCGGCGCCACCAGCGCCTGGCGCTGGCGCTCTTCAACCTCTTCCCGGCACCGCTGCTGCGCGCCGAGCTGGCGATCCAGGGCGGCCGCTGGCAGCTCCAGAGCCTCAAGCCGATCGCCGTCCAGGACCTCTCTCAGGAGCACCGCGAGTTCGTGGTGGAAGCGGCCCGCGACTACTTCGCCGGCCGCCGCCGCCGCGCCGCGGCCAGGACGCCGACGCGCTACGACCTGGCGATCCTGGTCGATCCGTCCGAGGAGCTGGGGCCGTCCGACGAGCGGGCCATCCAGCGCTTCGAGGACGCGGCGCGCGAGCTCGCCCTGCGCCCGGAGCACATCGGCCGCGACGACTACGGGCGGCTGGCCGAGTTCGACGCCCTGTTCATCCGCCAGACCACCTCCGTCCACCATTTCACCTACCGCTTCTCGCGCCGCGCCGCGGCCGAAGGGCTGGTGGTCATCGACGATCCGCAGTCGATCCTGCGCTGCTCCAACAAGGTCTACCTGGCCGAGGCCCTGAGCCGTGCCCGGGTGCCGACGCCGCGGACCCTGGTGGTCCACCGCGACAACGTCGACACGGTGGCCGGCGAGCTCGGC
Organism: Thermoanaerobaculia bacterium; assembly: GCA_036397835.1. Classification (GTDB taxonomy): domain Bacteria; phylum Acidobacteriota; class Thermoanaerobaculia; order Multivoradales; family J023; genus DASWIG01. The sequence goes on along the minus strand of DASWIG010000037.1, from coordinate 10,583 downwards.
CTGCCGGCGATCTTGAAGCTCGCCGACGGCTCCTTCTCGCAGGCGGTGGCGCGGGTCGACGACCGCGAGAGCTTCCGCGCCCAGGCGCGGAGGTTCCTCGACGCCTCGGACCTGGCCATCGCCCAGGAGTTCCTGCCCACCGACTTCGACTGGCGGGTGGGGGTGCTCGACCGCCGGCCCCTCTTCGCCGCCCGCTACAAGATGACGCCGGGTCACTGGCAGATCGTGCGCCACGACGGCCACGGCGGCATCGAGTACGGGGGCACCGAGGCGGTGGCCGTGGCCGACGCTCCGCCGGCGGTGGTCGAGGTCGCGGTGACGGCCGCGGGCCTGATCGGCGACGGCTTCTACGGCGTCGACGTCAAGGACAAGGACGGGCGCGTGGTCGTCATCGAGGTCAACGACAACCCCAACGTCGACGACGGCTGCGAGGACGCCGTGCTCGGCGACGAGCTCTATCGCCGCGTCATGCAGGTCTTCCTCCAGCGCATCGAGAGACTGAAGGAAGGAAAGACCGCGTCATGAGCCAGGAAGAGCCCTCGCCGGCGGCCGCCGCCGAGCCGCTCCACCTCTTCGACGCCCTCGGCATCGAGATCGAGTACATGCTCGTCGACCGCGAGACCCTCGCCGTCAAGCCCGAGACCGACCGGGTGCTCGCGAAGCTGGCGGGCGAGGTGGTCTCGGAGGTGGAGACCGGCGAGCTCGCCTGGTCCAACGAGCTGGTGCTCCACGTCATCGAGCTCAAGACCAACGGCCCGACCTCCGACGTCGACGGCCTGTTGCCCGCCTTCGAGCGCGACGTGCGCCGGATCAACGCGATCCTCGAGCCGATGGGCGGGCGGCTGATGCCCACCGCCATGCACCCGTGGATGGACCCGGCGGCCGAGACCCGGCTGTGGCCGCACGAGCACAGCCCGATCTACGCGGCCCTGGACCGCATCTTCGGCTGCCAGGGGCACGGCTGGTCGAACCTCCAGGCCTTGCACCTGAACCTGCCCTTCGCCGGCGACGAGGAGTTCGGACGCCTGCACGCGGCGATCCGCCTCGTGCTGCCGCTCTTGCCCGCCCTGGCGGCGTCGTCGCCGATCGTCGAGGGACGCTTCACGCACAGCCTCGACAACCGCCTGGAGTTCTATCGCGGCAACTCGCGCAAGATCCCGTCGATCTGCGGCGCGGTGGTGCCCGAGCCGGTCTTCACCCGCCACGACTACGAGCGCCGGATCTTCGAGCCGATGTACCGCGACGTCGCGCCGCACGACCCGGAGGGCGTGCTCGCCGACGAGTTCCTGAACGCCCGCGGCGCCATCCCCCGCTTCGGCCGCGGCTCGATCGAGATCCGGGTGATCGACGTCCAGGAGTGCCCGCGCGCCGACCTGGCGATCGCGGTGGCGGTGGAAGGCGTGGTGAAGCTGCTGGCCGAGGAACGCTGGTGCTCGCTCGAGGACCAGCAGAGCTGGGGCGTGGAGCCGCTGGCGGTGATCTTCCGGCGCACGGTGGCGCAGGCCGACCAGGCCGTGATCCACGACCGCGACTACCTCGAGGCCCTCGGCGTGACCGACCATGCGGCGATGCGTGCCGGCGAGCTCTGGCGTCACCTGGTGGCCGAGGACTGGATGGGCTTCGCGGCGCCCGACGAGACCTGGCGCGACACGCTCGAGCAGATGCTCGACCTCGGCCCCCTGGCGCGCCGCATCCGCGGCGCCCTCGGCCCCGAGCCGGAGCGCGAGGAGCTCCACGAGGTCTACGCGCGGCTCTGCGACTGCCTGCAAGAAGGGGTGCTCTTCGATGTTTGAAGCGCTGTCGGATCCCCAAGGGATCTACGCCTCGCTCGTCCTGCCGCTGCTGATCTTCGCGGCCCGTGCCTTCGACATGACGCTCTCGACCCTGAGGATCCTCTTCATCTCCCAGGGCAGGACGAAGCTGGCGCCGCTGATCGGCTTCTTCGAGGCGCTCATCTGGCTGCTGGTCATGAGCCAGGTCCTGCGGCACATCGCCAACCCGATGAACGCGGTCGCCTACGCCGCCGGTTTCGCCATGGGCAACCTGGTGGGGCTGCGGCTCGAGGAGCGCCTGGCCATGGGCATGCGCATCCTGCGCATCATCCTGCCGCCCGACGCCGACCAGCTCGTGGCCGACCTGCGCGAGCAGGGCTTCGGCGTCACCGAGGTGGACGGCGAGGGCTGGAAGGGTCCGGTGAAGATCCTCTTCACCCTGGTGCGGCGCAAAGACGTGCCGCGGGCGCTGGCGATCGTGCGCCGTCACCACGCCGGCGCTTTCTTCTCGGTGGAGGACGTGCGCCAGGCGGCGCAGGTCTACTACCCGCGCATCCGCGACGGCGGGCCGGCGTCGATCCCTGCCGCCGACGCCGGGCTGACGCCGGTGCAGCCGTCGTGAGCCGTCCTCCGACAATTCCGCCGCCTGCCCACGTCGGTCCTTACCGTCTCGAGGAAAGGCTCGGCGCGGGCGGCATGGGCGAAGTCTGGCGCGCCTGGGACGACCGGCTCGAGCGGGCGGTCGCGATCAAGAAAGTACGGGCCAGGGAAGGCCGGCGGGAAAAGGACCGCGAGCGCCTGCGCCGTGAGGCGCGCGCCATCGCCAGCCTCAACCATCCCGCCATCGTCCGCATCTTCGACCTGCTCGAGACCGGCGACGGCGATTGGATCGTGATGGAGCTCGTGGAGGGCCGCACCCTGCGCCAGCTCCTGGACCACCGCGTCATCGTGGAGACCGAAGCGCTGGCCCTCGCCCGCGAGGTCACCGAGGGGCTGGCGGCGGCCCACGGCCAGGGCCTGGTGCACCGCGACCTGAAGTCGGAGAACGTCATGGTGACCCACCGCGGACACGTCAAGCTCCTCGACTTCGGCCTGGCCCAGTCCTTCGTCGAGCAGCAGGGCGGCGGCGGCTCGCCGCTGGGCCGCTCACCCCTCGGCCGGACGCCCCTGAGCCGGGTGGCGGGCACCGGCCGCGCCATGTCGCCCGAGCAGGCGCGCGGCCTGCCGCTCGACCCGCGCTCCGACCTCTTCTCTCTGGGCTCGCTGCTCTACGAGATGGTCACCGGCGAGTCGCCGTTCCAGGGTCCGAGCACCTACGTCACCATGACCCGCGTCTGCTACCACCGCCAGCCTCCGGCCCGCGAGGCGCGGCCGGAGGTCTCGCCGGAGCTGTCGAACTTCATCGACCACCTGCTCGAGAAGGTCCCGGAGCGCCGCCCCGAGAGCGCCGAGCACGTGGGCGCGGTCCTCAAGAGCCTCGCCGGCATCGCCCCGCTGCCGCCGTCGCTGGTCCACCTGGTGTGGCCGGCGGACAGCGCCGTGAGCGACGGCGCGCTCTCCGACTCCACCGCCGGCGTGCCGCGGTTCCTGCCCAAGACGCTCCTGGCCGGCGGCGGCACCCACAGCAGCATCTTCGTGTGGACGGTGCTGGCCACCGACCTGGTCAACGCCACCGACCTCCTGCGCCGCTGCGGCGACCAGCGGGCCGCCGGCGTCTTCCTGCGCCACGACCGCTTCGTGCGCGAGCTCCTGCCGCGGTTCTCCGGCCGCGAGATCGACAAGTCCGACGGCTTCGCGCTGCTCTTCCCGCGCCCGGTCGACGCCGTGCGCTTCGCGCTCACCTACCACCGGCGGCTGGGGCTCCTCTCGCGCGAGGCCGGCGTCGAGCTCCACGCGCGCACCGGCATCCACATGGGTGAGCTCTACCTGCGCGAGAACCCGCCCGAGGACGTCGCCCGCGGCGCCAAACCCTACGAGGCCGAGGGGCCCACGCGGCTCATCGCGTCGCGGGTGGTGCAGCGGGCGGGCGCGGGGAGGATCCTGATCACCCGCGGCGCCTACGAGATGGCGCGCCCGGCGCGGCTCGACCTCGAGGCGCCGGCGGCGCGCATCGCCTGGCGGGCGCTCGGCGAGGTGGACTTGCCGGGCCTGGGGGAGCTCGAGGTCTACGAGATCGCGCTGGAAGGCGGCGGCGCCGCCGAGCCGAGCGCCGCCAGCCTCACCGAGAGCACCGCGGAGCTGCCGCCGGTACGCCGGCCGCCGGTACGCCGGCGGCTGGTACGCCGGCCGCCGGTACGCCGGCGGCTGGCCGGTGCGGCGCTGGCGGCCGCCGCGGCCTTGGTCGTCGCCGTGCTCCTGGCGCTCGGTCCGTGCGCCCTTCAGAACCCGATGGGCTGAGATTCGTCTTCCTGGTCGCCGCGCAGCGACGGCGAGGCGCTCGGCTCGGGCTTGGGCCGCCAGCGCCGCGACCGGCGGGGCCGCGCCGCCTGGTCCTCCGCGAGGATCGGCATGGCGATGACGAAGCGGGTGCCGACCCCGACCTCGCTCAGCACCGACAGCGAGCCGCCGTGAAGCTCGACCACGCGGCGGGCGATCATCAGCCCCAGCCCGCTGCCGCCGATCTGTTTGCCGGCCTTGCCCTGCTCGAAGGTGCCGAAGATGCGGTCGAGCTCCTCCTTGGGGATTCCCACGCCGTGGTCCTCGACCACGATCTCCACCTCCTTGCGGCTCCTGGCCTTGCTCTGGAGCAGGATGCGCGAGCCGGCCTTCGAGAACTTGACGGCGTTGAGCAGCAGGTTGGTGATCGCCTGGCCGAGACGTTGCGGATCGGCCTCGATCTCGAGCCCGGCCTCGACGTCGACGTCGAGGACGATGCGCTTGTCCTCGGCGGCCAGGCGGGCCACCGGCAGGGCTTCCTCGACGATCGCCTCGACGGCGACCGGCCGGCGGCGCAAGGTGACCTTGCCGGCTTCGATCGCCTTGGCGTCGAGCAGCTCGCTGAGGAGCTGGGAGAGGCCGCGGGCGCTCTCGTGCACCAGGTCGAGGCTGCGCCGCAGGGTGTCCTCGTCGAGCGTCGCCACCCGCAGTTGCAGGAGCTCGATGGTGCCCTGAATGACCGTCAGCGGACCGCGGATGTCATGGGCCGCGATGCCCAGCAGCTCGTCCTTGGCCTCGGCCAGGCGGCCGATCTCGTCCGACTGGGCGAGGATCTGGGCGCTGCGCTCCTCGAGCTCGGCGGTGCGCTCGCGCACCCGCTGCTCGAGGTGGCGGTTGAGCTCGGCGAGACGTTCCCGGGCCTCGTGCAGCTCGGCGTTCTTGCGCCGCAGCTCGGCGAAGCGCAGGATGTTCTCGAGCACCGCCGAGATGTGGTTGGCGGCGATGCCCAGCAGGTTCAGGTCGCGGCGGTCGAAGGGCGGCAGGCCGAGGCGGTCGATGTAGAGCACCGCCACCGGCGCTCCGTCGCAGGAGACCGGCGCCGCGATGGCGGTCTCGATGCCCGAGATGCGCACGCTGTTGGCGGCGGAGAAGCGCTGGTCCTCGGGCAGCGACGTCGACAGGATGGCGCTCTGCGTGCGGGCGGCCTCGGCGGTGAAGGTCAGGCTCGGCCGCCGCTCCTGGTCGAGCTGGTCGAGGTCGTGCCAGCCGCCGTCGGCGCCCCGCCGCAGGATGAACACGCGGGCGCTCGCGAAGGACTGCTCGAGGACCAGGCGCACCTCGGCCAGCGAGCGCTCGCGGTCGTCGGCCGACTTCAGGGCCTCGAAGAGGTCGCGCAGGTTGAGGATCCGCTCGTCCTCGTCGAGGTCCTCGCCGCGCTCGCGGCGGAGCTGGTCGAGCCCGACCTTGACGGTCTGGCCGGAGGCCACGCCGTCCACGTCGGCGGCCGCCGTCGCCACCACGTGGGTGGCGCTGTAGCTCGGCACCGAGACCTCGATGCGCACCAGGCCGATCTCGACCTGGTCGCCGGGACGCAGCATCGACTCGACGACGCGGACGCCGTTCAAGAGCGTGCCGTTCAGGCTGTCGAGGTCGCGGATCGAGACCCTCGAGCCCACCGGGGTGAGCTCGGCGTGGCGCGCCGACATGGTGGGCTCCTGGGTGCGGATGTCGGCGTCGGGATGACGGCCGATGACCAGGCGTTTGACCCTCCAGGGGATCCGAAACACCTCGCGGGAGGCCTCGTAGACAATGAACTCGAGGTCATGGCTCATCGGGCGTCTCCGCGCAGCCGCCGTCCGCGGGGCCAACCCTCAAGGCCCACCGGCCGCACGGTGGAATGCTACCAGACGCGGGCCGCCAGGGGAGACGTTGTCGACAACCTGCCCGATCCGGTAGCCTGAGACGGCGCGGACAGGGTACAATGCCGGGCAACTCCGGGAGCCACGGACGGGACGGGTCGTGCCGGGGACCGGTTCGCCGCGAGCAAGCACACTGAACGGAGAGGCGAGGAAAGCGATGAAGATCACGAAACGGGCAGACGAGGGGGTCACCGTCATCGAGCTGGTCGGCAAGCTGGTCATCGGCGACGGCGACGTGGCGATGCGCGACGAGGTGCGCGAGGTCCTCGACCGGGGAGCCAAGAAAGTCCTGCTCGACCTGAAAGGCGTCAGGATGATGGACTCCTCGGGGCTCGGCGAGCTCATCCGCTGCAAGGCCACGGCGGCCGCCCGCGGCGCCGTGATCAAGCTCCTCCACGTCGAGGACAAGGTCAAGGACGTGCTCGACATGACCCGCCTGATCGGGGTCTTCGAGCACTACGACGACGAGATCGACGCCATCGCCAGCTTCCGCGAGTCCTGAACGGGCGCGGGCGGCCCGCGGCGCCGGTCTCATCGACGCTCGTACATTTGACAGGCCGCCCCATGCCTTCTAGCATTGTCGGCGGGTCGCAGAGGTGGGCCGGTGCGGCACCGCCGGCGCGGCCGTGGACGCACCGCGCCGTTCGCCCGCTCCGGACGGGCTCCGCCAGCTTGGAGACGCTCTATGGAGATTACGCAGGTCAAGATCTTCCCGGTTCACGAGGACAAGCTGAAGGCCTTCGTCTCGATCGTCTTCGACCACTGCTTCATGGTCAACGACATCAAGGTCATTCAGGGCAAGGACGGGCTCTTCCTCAGCATGCCGAGCCGCCGCAAGAAGAGCGGCGAGTTCAAGGACGTCGCGCACCCGCTCAACAACGAGACGCGGCGTCTGCTCGAGGAGCGGGTCCTGCGGGAGTACCGGCTCGAGGTCGACGACCCGACGCCGCGGCGGCCGGACCGCGAGGGGGCGGACGCCGAGGTCGAGGAGGCCCAGGGCACGCGGGCGGCCGACGAGTCCCCCGCCCTCCGCGGCGCCGGCGCCCCGCCTCCGGGCGCCGGGCGGGCGCACGAGGGGCCGGCGCCGGTGGCCGGCGTGGCCTCGCCGGTCGCCGCCGCCGCGGAGAAGTCTCTCGAAGAAGTGCAGGAGATGCATCTGAGCGACTCTTTCTGGTCGGTTTCGTGAGGTCGCGGGCGCCGGGCGCTTGACGCCGCCCCCCCCGAGGACCGAAGATAGGGGGCCTCGGGCGGGGCTCGTCCGCCACCCCATCCTCAACAGATACGGTGAACACGCATGCACGGTGAAGTGAGGATCTTCAGCGGCCGCGCCCATCCCGCGCTCGCCCGGGAGATCTCGGACTACCTCAACATCCCGCTGGGCAAGGTCGACAGCTTCAACTTCTCGGACGGCGAGACCTTCTGCCAGCTCCAGGAGAACGTCCGCGGCGCCGACACCTTCGTGATCCAGCCCACCTGCGCGCCGGTCAACGAGAACCTGATGGAGCTGCTGATCATGCTCGACGCGGTCAAGCGCGCCTCGTCGGCGCGCATCACCGCCGTCCTGCCCTACTACGGCTACGCCCGCCAGGACAAGAAGGACGCGCCGCGGGTGCCGATCACCGCCAAGCTGGTGGCCGACCTCGTCACCGTGGCGGGCGCCGACCGCGTCCTGACCCTCGACCTGCACGCGTCGCAGATCCCCGGCTTCTTCAACAAGCCGGTGGACCACCTGTTCGCGGCGCCGGTGATGCTCGAGGCGATCCGCGCCCTCGAGATCCCCGACCTGGTGATCGTCTCGCCCGACGCCGGCGGGGTGGAGCGGGCGCGGGCGATCGCCAAGCGGCTCGAAGCCGACCTGGCGATCGTCGACAAGCGCCGGGTGGGGCCCAACGAGGCGACGGTGATGAACGTCATCGGCGACGTCGCCGGCAAGAGCACCCTGGTGCTCGACGACATCATCGACACCGCCGGCACCCTGACCCAGACCGCCGGCGCCCTGATCCGGAAGGGCGCCGAGCGGGTGCTGGCGGCGGGGGTCCACGGGGTGCTCTCCGGGCCGGCCATCGACCGCATCAACGAGTCGCCGATCGAGCAGGTCCTGATCACCAACACCACGCCGCTCGAGGAGAAGCTCGCCCGCTGCCGCAAGCTGCGTCCCCTGTCGGTGGCGGCGCTCCTGGGCGAGGCGATCCGCAGAATCCACCAGAACAGCTCGGTCAGCTCGCTCTTCGTGTGAGCCCCGGCTGTCGTCAAGAGATAGTGAGCGAGGAGCCTTCAAAATGAGTCACGTCAACATCGAAGTCGAGAAGCGCGAAACGCGCGGCAAGAACGCCAACCGCCAGCTCCGCGCCGCCGGCCGGGTGCCGGCGGTGGTCTACGGGGGCGCCCGCGAGCCGGTGGCGATCCACCTCGGCAAGCGCCAGATCGAGGAGCTCTTGAAGACCACCGGCGGCGAGAACGCCGTCTTCCTGCTCAAGCTGGCGGGCACCGAGCAGAGCCGCCACACGATGCTCCGCGAGATCCAGCAGGACGCCATCACCGGCGGCCTGATCCACGTCGACTTCCAGCGCGTGAGCCTCGACGAGACGGTCCGCGTCGCGGTCTCGATCGAGCTTCAAGGCGAGGCCTTCGGCGTCAAGAACGAGAGCGGTCTGCTCGACTTCGTCACCCGCGAGGTCGAGGTCGAGTGCCTGCCCGACAAGATCCCGTCCCGCCTGGTCGTCGACGTCAGCGAGCTGCACGTGGGCCAGCACGTGGAGGCCCGGCAACTCCCGCTGCCCGCGGAGGTCAAGCTCCTGGTCGAGCCCGAGCGCGTGATCGCGTCGCTGGTGGCCCGCCGCGGCCTCGGCCTCGACGAGGAAGCGGCGGAGGGCGAGGCGCTGCTCGAGCAGATCGCGGCCGAGCCCGAGGTCATCAAGCGCGGCAAGGCGGAGGACGAAGGCTAGTCCCGGCAGCTCCGCGGCCGGTGGCGCAAAGGCGATGACGGACGACGGCGACCTCCGGCGGCGGATCCTGCTCGGCCTGGGCAACCCGGGAGCGCGCTACGCCGCCACCCGGCACAACGTCGGCTTCCGGGTGATCGAGGAACTGGCGCGCCGCCGCCGGATCCCTCTCGCGCCGGGCGAGTGCAAGGCCGTGGTGGGCGGCGACGCCGAGGTGCTGCTGGCGGCGCCGCAAACCTACATGAACCGCAGCGGCTTCGCGGCGCGCTGCTTCAGCGAGCGCCACGGCACGGCCCCCGAGGACTTCCTCGTGATCTACGACGAGGTCCACCTGCCGCTCGGCAAGCTGCGGCTGCGCCGCGGCGGCAGCCCGGCCGGACATCGCGGCATGGAGTCGGTGATCGAGAACCTGGGCACCGACGCGGTGCCGCGGCTGCGCCTCGGGGTGAGCGGCGAGGACGGCCCGCCGGCGGCCGGCGACGAGCTCGTGCAGTACGTGCTCGCGCCCTTCGCCGCCGGCGAGGTCGCCGCCGCGGAGGAGATGATCCGCCGCGCCGCCGACGCCTGCGAGACCTGGGCGCGCGAGGGCGCCGAGGCCGCCATGCAACGCTTCAACGGTTGAGAGCCGCAAGGCCGAGAACCGCGAGAACGAGAACCGCAAGACGTGAATCGCGCGACGCCGGCGTCGCGCCCAAGGAGGAGACATAACGTGGACAGTCAAACGTTGCTCTACGCCGTCCCGGTCTGCGGGGTCCTGGCGCTCGTCTACGCCGCCCTGAAGAGCGGCTGGATCAACCGCCAGGACGCCGGCAACGAGGTCATGACGACCATCGCCGGCCACATCCGCGAGGGCGCCATGGCGTTCCTGCGCCGCGAGTACGCCGTGCTCGCGATCTTCGTCGTCGTGGTGGCGGCGCTCCTGGCCCTCGTCAACCGCGGCCGCCCGGAGAGCTCGGTCCTGATCGGCGTCTCGGTCGTGGCCGGCGCGGTGTGCTCGGCCGCCGCCGGCTTCTTCGGCATGCGGGTGGCCACCGCCGCCAACGTGCGCACCGCCGCCGCCGCCCGCGGCAGCTTGAACGACGCCCTCAAGGTGGCGTTCTCGGGCGGCGCCGTGATGGGCTTCTGCGTCGTCGGTCTGGGCCTCGTGGGCCTCTCCGTGCTCTACCTGGTCTACGACGGCGCCTTCGGCGGCGACCTGGCGCGGGTCATCAACGTGCTGACCGGCTTCTCCTTCGGCGCCAGCTCGATCGCCCTCTTCGCCCGCGTCGGCGGCGGCATCTACACCAAGGCCGCCGATGTCGGAGCGGATCTCGTGGGCAAGGTCGAGGCCGGGATCCCCGAGGACGACCCCCGGAACCCGGCGGTGATCGCCGACAACGTGGGCGACAACGTAGGCGACGTGGCCGGAATGGGTGCCGACCTCTTCGAGTCTATGTCGGCGGAGAACATCGGCGCGATGATCCTGGGCGTCGCGATCTACGCGGTGACCCAGGACATCGTGTGGGTCATGTTCCCGCTGGTGCTGCGGTCGTTCGGGATCGTCGCAACGATGATCGGCACGCTCAGCGCCGGCT
>DASWIG010000036.1:0-16303 GCA_036397835.1 Thermoanaerobaculia bacterium | reverse complement strand
CGGCGTACGCCCGCGGTGCCGGAAAGATCGCCCCGTTCCTTGAAAAGCTGGCGGGCGCGGAGGCGGGCTCGGTCGCGGAGGCAGGATGGCTCTCCTCCATGGGCCCGCTGACCGACGGGCGCTGGCACGTCCTCGCCCTGGTGGATCCCGTTGCCCTTCGAGATCGTGATCTGAAGCTGGCCGACTTCGAAGACCCCTGGAGCGCGCGGCTTCCGGATCTGGCCGGTCTCGGCGCTCGTCTCGAGATCTCCTCCGACGCGATCCGCCTGCGCTACCAGGAGGTCAGCCGCGAAGGCGTGGACCACGCCCTCAGCCGCTTCGTCGGCTCCCGGGAAGACCGCTTCGCGTCCCAGATCGCCGGCGAGGCATTGGGATTCGTGCGGCTCTCGATCGACCTCGCGCGGCTCGCCGAGGATCCGCCGGAGCAGGGCTCGGGGAACGTTGGGGAATACCTGGGCGCTTTCAAGTCTTCTCTCGGCGGGGACGATCCGACGGCCTACCTCGGATCCCCGCTGTCGGTGGCGGTTCTGAAGACGGAGCCCGGCGGCGAGTTGCCTGTGGACGTCGTCGCATGGATGCCGATCAAGCCGGGGCACGACCTGAAGGCGGAGCTCGACGAGCTCGCCCAGTCGATGGGCCGCGACGGCATGCCCGTCTCGACCGAACAGCGAGACGGCGTCACCTGGTACGCCCTGGAAGGTCAGCTCAGCCTGGCCTGGGCCGTGGTGCGCGACCACCTGGTCGTGGCGCTGCGGAGCCCGCGGCAGAAGGTCCTCACCGCGGACTCCGGCGAATCCTTCGTCGCCTCGCTCCGACGCGAGGAGCTGCGTGGGCAGCTCCTCTCCCAGCACGACATGGCCGTCTACGTCGACCTAAAGGCTCTCGCCGGGACCTTTCGCGAGGAGCTGGATAAGGAGCTCGCGGACCCGACTCGGATCTATCTGGACAGTGTCGGGGGGCTTGCCGCCTGGGTCGATTCCCGTCCTCGGGAGCTCGTCAGCGAGTGGACGCTCTATCCCCGCCAGTCCGGCGGTTTCGGCGAGCTGGTCGCTTCTCTGGAATCACAAGATGAGGTTCCGGAGTAGGAAGTTGGTGGACTATGGATGCGAAGAAACATTTATCCCCGATGTCTCACCTGCGGGGCGCCGTGGCCCTGAGCAAGTGGAAGGTGCGGCTGGGTCGGCTGCGCAAGGAGCGCCAGCGAACCGAGCAGGAGCGTTCCCGAGCCGCCGCCGAGCTCGGCGCCCGCGCCTGGGAGCTGCAGATCCGAGACGATCGCTATGCGCCCTGTTTCGACCAGCTCACGACGTTGGAGCAGCAGAGATCCGACGTCCGGAGTGCTGCTGACCGCCTCCGCGCCAGCGTCTCGCAGCAGGAAAGCGAAAGGAAGCGCATCGACTCGGAGCTCACGGCTCGAATCTCCGAGGTGGAGGCAGAGCTCGCCAAGCGAAATGAGCAACTGGCGGCGGCCACGGGATCGCGCAAGGAAGCCGAGAAGCTCCTGAACAAACTGCAATCGCAGCAGAAGGCGACCCACAAGGCGCTGACGGCCGCTCGTGCCGGTCTGCAGAAGGCGGAGTCCGCACCGCCCGAGTCCCCCGAGCGTGCGAAGGCCGAGCCCCTGCGCGGCGAGATCGCACGGCACGAGCGAGATCTCGGCGCGCTCGGCCAGCAAGTCCCACCGGCCACCGAAGAGGTGAAACGTCGGACGGGCCACGAGGCGGAGCGCCAATTGGCGGTGGATCAACAGAAGGAACGGCTGGCCCGTGAGCGTGACACCCGGACGAGGACGCTCCAGCCGATCGACGAGACCTTGAAGCAGCTTCGCGCCGAGCTGACGGCCGCCGACAAACGAGCAACGTCCCTCGACGAACAACGGGCCCACGGCATCGCTGAGCTCGGCGTTCAGGTCAATGCCGCGCGGCCTCCGGCCGGCGAGCTTGCTGAAGCCTACGCGCGGGTCGATCGTCAGGACGCCGAGCTGGCGCTGGTCGCGTCAGAGGTGGGAGCCCTGGAGGAAAGGATCGCGGCTGCCGGCTCGGGTGCCCGACTCACCTACTACAGCTTGATAGCGGCCTCGATCGTGGGCGTCGTCGTCGCTGGCTGGGTGGCACTTCGCTTCTTCGGTTGGGATTTCAGCTTCGATCTCGGAGGCGGGTCGAAGGGCGAGGTTTCACTCCGCGTCGCTGACGGCATCAGCGAGCCAGTTCTGGGAGCGAGTGCCGTGCTCTTTTTCCCCGGAGGACCCGTGGCTCAATACACTGACATCCACGGGGCGGCTACGTTGACGCTCGACGAGGCACGCGGGCGCCGCGGGCGGCTCGTCGTCGAGGCGACAGGCTACAGAATCCACGAGCAGGAGATTCGACTGGAAACCGGAAGCCTGGTGGAGGTCCGCCTCGCGCCCCCGGATCCCGTCGCCGCGAGCGTCATCGTCCGGGCGCTCGACAGGGCTACCGGCGAACCCGTGGCCCGTGCCGAGGTCGCGGTGCTGGCGACCGGCGACTCGTTCAGTCAGGTCACGGATTCGAATGGCATCACCAAGTTCACCCTCGACTTCCTCGACAGCAAGGCCGACGTTCAGGTGAGCGTCAAATCGGGAGGCTTCGAGGTCAAGCATCAGAATACGACCCTCCTACCTGATCGCGTACAGGACGTGAGCCTGGATCGCGCAGATGTTCAGCTCTTGATTGCCGAGTTCGACGTCGAAGACGCTATTCTTCGTAACTTCCGGGAGGTGGCGGGCACCGAGCTCAGCCCCGGCACGCGAGCCACGGGACAGCTCAGGGCGGGAACCGTCGCTGGATACACCTTCGCCGGCCAGGCCAACACGCCGGTACTCTTCACTGTCCAGCGAACCGATGGCGAGCTGAGTTATTACGGGCTCATTTATGATCCCAAGGACTTTCTCCTGGAGGAGCACGGTCGATTCTACGACGGTACCTACTCCATTCCGTTTACGCCCACCGCCGACGGCGAGTACAAGCTGCACATGAAAGGGCAGAGCCAGGGTGGTAAGTACGCCGTCACTATGTCCTATCTGAGCGGCCCGCCAGAAAAGCGCAACCAGGTCACACAGTTGACACTCGATCGCAGCGAGAAAGGCATGCTGGCGGTCGGGGCGTTCGATGATTTCTCGTTCAACGGCTCGGCCAACACGCCTCTCCTCCTTCAGATCCAGCGCTCGAGCGGCGAGCTCGGCTACGAGGTAGAGCTCCTTGATGACCAAGGGACCTCGCTGGCAAGGTATGGCCGGTTTTGGGACCGCCTCGAGAGCGTGCCCTTCACGCCGCCGGGCAGCGGTAGATACCTCGCGCGACTCCGCGGGTCTCGCAACTTTGGCAGCTACACGCTCGCCATGAAGCTGGTCGCCGAGGATCAAGAAGTAAAGCCTCTCCAAATGGGACTGGGCGAAGAAGCGAGTCTCGCTCTAGGCGCCTTCGTCGAGTACTCGCTGGATGGTCACTACAACACACCGGTGCTCCTTACTCTTCAACGAAAATCGGGCGAGCTCGGATACTCACTCGAAATCTACGACTCTCAAGACAGGAAGCTCACAAGCCACGGGCGTTTTTGGGACGGCACTCATAAGGTACCGTTTACACCACAAGCCGACGGTGTCTATCGGTTGCGCTTCAACGCCGAGGCAAACTATGGCAGTTTCGTGCTCAGCGCAAACTACTACAGTGGGCCGCCGGCGGCGCGAAACCAGATCGAGGTCCTTCCCGTCGGTGGAAGTCACAGCGGGGCCCTGGCCGCGGGTGCATTCGACGAATACACTCTCGACGGAACGCTCGGTCACCGAGTGATGATCACCACTCAGCTCTCAAGCGGAAACCTTGCCTACTGGGTCCAGATCTACGACGAGGCAGGAAACAAAGTCGCGGAGCACGGCCGCTTCTATGACGGCACGCAGCGTCTCGATTTCGAGCCGCCGGCAGACGGGCCCTACAAAATCCGCGTCTGGGCGGAACGAGAATTCGGCTCCTACGTGATCACCTTGAACGAGGGATGAAATGATTCTTTCCACGGTTCGCCTGGTGAGCTCCTCACGCTGATTCTTCGGATCGCGGCAATCACGCCTGGAAACTGTAACCATCCAAATAGACGGGAGAATGAAATGTCTGAAGATCTCTGGTATTACGCGCAAGGTGGGGCGCAGAAAGGTCCCGTGACCTTCGCTGAGCTCCGTGAGATGGCGACGAGCTCCCGCTTGGCGGCGGACGACCTGATCTGGCGTCCGGGCTTGTCCGGCTGGTCGCCGGCCTCGAGCGTTCAAGGAGTCATGCCGGAAGCAAACTCGGGGCCACCACCGCTTGCGATGGTGGCGCCACCAGCCGCACCTTTTGCAGGAGCCGGGCATGATCCCTACGCGGATCGGGGCAGGGCTTTCCTGAGAACCGCGGCCAGGCGAGCGCGCCAGCTCGGCGACGCGGGCGAGCAGGCCGAGACCATGCCGCACATACGGATGGTCGGCCGCCTGCTCGAGGTGCTGAAGGGAGTATTCCACGAAGCGTTCCTCGATCAGATCGACAGTGGCGCAAGGAGGGTGGGTCACATCGCCTACGTCGCCGCCGCGCTGCTCTTCTTTCTCTTCTACTCCGTGCTCGCCGTCAAGGTTGACAGCATGCAGATCTTCTTCGGCGCGCTGCTCGGCATTCTGCCGTTGGCCGTGGTCGGCCATTACACGGCCGTCATGTTTCTGGATGCCGGTAGCCGGTTGATCCCCAGTCTGCCGAGTCGCTTGTTCTCTGCTGCGTTCCTGCGGTGCACGGGTCTGATCTTCTTCTTCGGCGCCCTTGGTCCGCTCCTGGGCGGCCTTTTCTTGCTCGTGAAGACCAACGATTGGGCAACCTTTGGAGTGTCTCTGGCCGTCAGCGCGGTGCTCGTGTACATGGGAGCGGTATGCCTCAACCCGGCGAGCCTGAGCGTCGAGGTCGACGAGAAGGCGGGAGCCGGCGAAGAGGCTCTGGGTATTCTCTCCTTCGTGATGAAGATGATGCTGCGGCTGTCTCCGATCGTCTTTGGCGTCGGAGCCGGCGCCGGCGTGGGAGCAGCCGTGTACCTTCTCGTGCTCGTCCTCAGGGACGAGTTCCTGTCGCTCGGCTTTCCGATCGTGGCCGATCTGACCGTCACGGAGCTGACCGGCCAGATCCTGGCCGTGGGTCTCGTACCCTTCCTCGCTTACCTGGCGTTCGTCTTCCTCTATCTTGTGCTGGACGTTCTGCGCGCCATTCTCAGCGTCCCTGGCAAGCTCGACGCCATGCGGCAGGCCGCAGGCGGGGAGTGATGGACGATCGCGCTGGACGAAATGACGTGGAGTGACAAGAGATGTCCGAACGAAAGGAGCGGCTGGCTTCAGGAGGGCGAAGCGCAGTAGACGAGCTACCGCCGCCGCTGCCGTCTTCCGTGGCAGGGGAGCGTCGACCGGAAGGAGAAGAGCCGCCGCCACTTCCAGGAGAGCGAGACGCTGTCGCGCTACCCCCGCCGCTCCCGGCAAGACCGGTTGCGAAGCCCGCTGAGCCACCGCCAATCCCGCCGCGAAACTGGCAGCCCCCTCTCCCGCCACTGCCGCCGCTTCGGATTCCGGAGGCGCACCGGCGCCGGCCTGCGCGCCTGTGGATAAGATGGGGGGCCTTCACTCTCCCTTTGCTTCTCGGGGCTGGGGCTCTTGTCTTCTGGCTTCAGAGTCCTCCCAAGATCGCGTCGGTTCCGGAGCTCGCCGTCGCCGCGCCACCCCCTTCAACGCCCGCGTCCCAAGGCCTCCTGAGACTGGATGCCGTTCCCTGGGCCGTGGTCGCGCGCATCATCGACGGCGACGGCCAGGAACTGACGCTTCCGGCGAGCCCCTACACGCCGCTGACCATAGAGGTGCCTCCGGGACGCTACGTCGTGGAGCTCGCCCATCCGGAGCTTGGCGAAGAGAGACGTTTCTGCGAGCTCGAGGTTTCGCCTTCCGTTCCCGGCGAGTGTCGCATCGAGCTCTTTCAGATCGAGCCTGATGAGTACTTGGAGAAGGCGGGGTGGTGGCGATGAATCAAGTGAAGGTTCGGGCCTTGCTGCTCTCAGGGCTGCTCTCGGTCGTCGTCGCGTTACCCGTCGCGGCCGACTTCCTCGACAGTTACAAGGCCGGCCGCGAGGCCATCGAACGGCAACAATGGGCGGCGGCAGCTCGCCTCATGCGCGAGGCCATCACCGGTCAGCCCGAGGAGAAACCGCGGCTTGTCGGCAAAAGGTATCTTCACGACTACGTGCCCCACTATTACCTCGGAGTGGCTCTTTTCGGGCTGGGCGATTGTCCCGGTGCCTTGAGCTCGTGGGCGGAGTCGGAACGCCAGGGCTTGATCACCAAACGGAAGGAATACCAGACCCTTTCCGACCTCCGCCGGGTGTGTAAGACGAGGGCAAGTGAGGAGGAGGTACGAAGAGCCGCGGCTCAGGTCAGGTCACTGCTGGAGCAGGCCAGCGCTGCCGCGTCTACGGTTCAGTCGCTCTCCGAGGACACGGAGCTCGGCCCGGTGTGGGCCGAGGGGACGCCTTCGCTGGCCGCCCGTCAGAGAGAGGCAGGGGTTCTGCTCGCCGAAGCGGGGAGCCGATTGGATACGGATGCGCTCTATCCCGAGGTCCTGAGCCATCTCGATAATGCCCAGAGCCTGGCTTCCGAGTCACTCCGCCGGTTCCAATCGATCGAGGGCGACGCCCGCCGCTTGCGCGGGGAGATCCTCACGCGCAAGCTGGCCGAGCGGACGCGCCAGCTCTACCGGGAAATCGACGAGCTGACCGGCAGAGCACGCAGCCTCTTTGCCACCATGGACCGTAGCGGCGGCGTTCCTTCGAGGATAAGTCGGCTTCGCCGTGACGTGGAGCAGATCGTGGCGCAGACAGGGTCCTTGGGATCGTCTCCCTCCCCACGGACCCTCGAGGATCATCGTGACCGGCTCTCCGGTGCTCTCAAGGCACTGCAAGACGCATTCCAGCCGCCGCCCGCCGAGCTCATCGCTGCGGTGGATGCCTACTTTTCCGGTTCTTATGACGAAGTCGTCGCCATACTCGGAGACCGCGATCTCAAAGGAAAACGTACGCGGGCCCATGCCGCGCTACTGCTCGCTGCCGCCCGGTTTGCGCTCTATCGCGCCGGAGGAGAAGACGACGAAGCGCTGCTCGCGGCGGCCAGGGAGGCGATCCGCGAAGCTCGGGAGGCCGAGCCTGGCCTCGTGCCGCTCGAGCGGGCGTTCTCTCCCGGCTTCATCGCATTTTTCAATGCAGGTGGTTCCGCCACCCGATAGCACAAGAGTACAGATCCTTGTTGGGCGCCGTGACCTTGCCGCTGATGTGTCTGGTCAACTACTCGATCTATTTGCGTTCGATCGAAAACCAGAAGTACGCGGCGTTCGTGCCACGGCCGATGAGTCGGAGCTCTGGGTAACAGTCCTTCCGGTCCCCCCCTTTAATGAAAGGGGGGTCAGGGGGGATTCCCGCGGCGAAGCCGCGGATCGGCAGGCAGTGCCTGCCCTACGGGACGCGCGAGCCAATAGAACCCCTTGTACCCGTCCACGCCCTCGCAGGTGACGACCCGCACCCGATGACGCCCGCGCGCCAGCTCGAGCGGCACCCGTACGCCCCTCCCGAGGACGGCCCCCGGCGAGTCGCGAACGCCCACGAGCAGCGCGCCGTCGAGCCACAGGGACGTGGGCCCGTAAGGCGCGAGCTCGATCTCGACGGTCGCGTCGTCCGCCGCTTCAAGCTCGCGCTCGAACGTGACGCACCGCACCACGGGACGGATCCGCTCCGCGTCGACGTAACCCGCGAACGGCGAGCCGGGCCGGTACGTCGACCCGTCGTCGACGGCCCACCCGTCGACGGCAAAGCCCCGCGCCGGACGGAAACGCACCAGCGTGTGCGACCCCCGGTGCAACACCTCGACGCGCGGATCGTGACGCAGCCGCTCGTCGAGCTCCCGGTGCGCCACCGTCAGATAGGCGAGGTGGTCGCTGCCGAGGACGCCCACGGCCGTCGCCGGCACGTCCGGCTCGCGGCCGGCGAGGATCGCTTCGAGCTTCGCGTGAGCCTCCGGGTAGGGCAACGCCATGAAGACCGGGTCGAGGACGTTCAAGTAGCGGCCCTGCGGCGCCCACAGCATGTAGGTGGCCGTGGCCCCCCAGTCCGCGGCGACGCGGGCCCCCTCCGGCAACGCCGCCGACAGGGCCTCGCGGTCGCGGATCCGCTCCCCGCCAGGCCCCAGCGCGGTGCGCTCGCGGTAGTTGCCGAGCTGACGCCAGGCCTCCGGCAGGCTCACCAGCAGGCACGCCGCCGCCGCCAGCGCCAGCGGCAGGCGGCCGCGCACCGGCAGGTGCGTCCACCCCTCTACGCGACGCCCGCGGCGGCGCAGCTCGTAGAGCCACCACAAGGTGGCGAACGGGATGAAGTAGATCGAGAACCGCGACATCAGCAGGTACAGCGCGCCGAAGGCCAGCGTCGCCAGGCCGAGGACGTCGGCCAGCCGCCCGTCGGCGCCTTCGAGCGACGGGTCCTTCCGCGTCGACGCCGCCAGCACCGCGAGGCCCAGGAACCAGCCGAGGTTCACCATCAGGACCACGTCCGTGAAGTTGGGGCGGATCTCGGTGCCGACGTCGAGCGCGCCCTTGTGCAGGAAATACTGGACGTTCTGCACCGCCCACACTTCGAGGTTCTTGGGGAAGTGGGGATGCGCCAGCAGCGCCAGGCCGACGCCGAGGACGGCGTACACGGGCATCCGCCACCGCCAGTCGCGGTAGGCCCAGCCGAAGTAGACGAACGCGAGGGCCACGAGCCCCAAGAGGGCCTGGAAGGCCGTGTAGCTCCACGTGAAGAGGAAGGCGACGATGCCGAGCAGACGATCGCGTCCGCCGCCGATCGCCGCCGCCGCCGCCAGCAGCAGCACGAGCGCCAGCAGCTCGGGACGCAGGCGCACCAGCCGCCAGGCCCACTCCGTCGACGTGAAGAAGAGCCAGAACGGCACCGCCAGCCCCCACCATCCGAGGACGCGCGCCGCCAGCGCGGTGACCGCCGCGGCCACGAGACTTCCGAGGAGCGCCAAGCCGAGCCGGCCCGCCGGCAAAGGATCAAGCGTCCCTGCCAGCGGCGCCAGCAGCGCGTGGAAGAGGAACTCCTTGTCGCCGAAGCCGTCGCGCAGCACGCTCATGCGCGTCCAGCGCAGCTCGTCGATCACGCCCTCGTGGGCGTAGGCGCGCCCCACCGCGAGGTGGTAGTAGGCGTCGGTGTCGTGGAGGACCGAGTCGCGGTGCAGGACGAGCGAGCCGCCGACGCCGAGGACGAACGCCGCGAGCGCGGCCAGGGCCACGGTGCGCCGCGGCGTCGTCACGTCCCTTCCTACGCCTCCGGGGACGACGTCTGCAGCTCCCGCGCGATTTCCTCGACCCGGCGCCACACCCGCATCAGGTTGCCGCCGCAGATCTTGCGCACGTCGTCCTCGGAGTAGCCTGCCTCGAGCAGCTCAGCGATCAGGTTGGGGTAGTAGGAGACGTCCTTGAGGCCCGTGGGCAGCGAGTCGCCCACGCCGTCGAAGTCGGAGCCCAGGCCCACGTGGTCGATCCCCACCAGCTCCACCACGTGGTCGACGTGGGCGACCACGTCGGCGACGTCGGCGTAGACCGGCGGGTGCTCCTTGCGGTGCTCCTCGGTGAACTCGTCGAGCCGCGGGTCGCCGTCGGGCACGTCGTGGGCCTTCTGGTATTCCCCGCGCGCTTTCCAGAGCGCGTCCGAGGCTTCGTGCGCTTCCTTGGTGAGGAAGGCCGAGCCGAAGTTGATCTGGATCACGCCGCCGTTCTCGGCCAGGCGCACGATCATGTCGTCGGCCATGTTGCGCTCCCAGCCCGGGGTGAAGGCGCGGCACGAGGAGTGCGAGGCGATCACCGGCGCCTTCGTCAGCTCGATCACCTGGTGGAACGCGTCGTCGGAGACGTGCGAGACGTCGATCATGATCCCCAGCCGGTTCATCTCCGCCACCACCTCGCGCCCGAACGGCGACAGGCCGTTCCATTTGCGCTCGGTGGCGTACGAGGAGTCGCAGATCTGGTTGTTCTCCGAGTGGGTCAAGGTGACGTAGCGGATGCCGCGGTCGTAGAAGTGACGCAGGTTGGCGAGATCGCCCTCGACCGGCGCGCCGTTCTCCATGCCCATCGGGAGGAGGACCTTTCCCTGGCCGAACTGGGCCTCGACGTCGGCGGTCGAACGGACGAGGACGAACTTGTCGGGCCAGTCGGAGGCGAACTTCTCGACCATGTCGATGAGCTCGTCCGCCACGCCCTTGGCGCCGCCCGAGGTCTGGTAGCGGGCCGGCACGTAGATCGACATGAACGGCACGTCGAGCCCGCCTTCGCGGGCGCGGGGGAAGTCGAAGTCGCCCTTCTCGGTGCGCTGGGAGATGTCTTCCATCCCCTCGACCAGGCGGTAGGGCACGTCGACGTGGGTGTCGACGATGAGGATCTCCTGCGCCAGGCGCCGGGCGCGCGCCTGGAGGTCTTCCGGCGCCGACGCGGGCTTCGCGCCCGGGTCGGTGGGATCGGCGGCCTCGGGGCCTGCCCCCTGGCAAGCGGCGAGGAGGAGGGCGGCGAGGACGCTTCGGACGAGGGTCGGCTTGGCGTTGAGCATGTTCCGGAGTCTAACGGAATCCGCACGTGGTAGACTTGACGGCCGTTTCCGAGAAGCGTGCTAAAGACGTCCGGCCGCGTCGGCGTATAGGTAGGTATGTTCACCACAACCGACGGAACAACCAAGGAGGAACCCGCCATGAACCTCAAGCGTCGATCGAGCATCCGGACGTGTCTGACCGTGCTGCTTCTCGCCGGCAGCCTTACCGCCGGCGCCGGCGAGACCAGCCCGGCCGCCGACGCCTTCGCCAGGATCAAGACCCTGGCCGGCACCTGGACCGGCGAGGCCAAGCCCTTCGAGACGGACGAGACGTTCCCCGTGACCCACGAGTTCCGCGTCTCCGCCAACGCCTCCGTGGTCATGGAGACGATGAGCCCCGGCACCGAGCACGAGATGATCAACATGTACCACCTCGACGGCGACGACCTGGTGCTGACCCACTACTGCGCCGGCGGCAACCAGCCGACGATGAAGCTGGTCAAGGCCGAGGGCGACACCCTCGAGTTCGACTTCACCGGCGGCACCAACCTCGACCCGGCCGCCGACGGCCACATCCACGCCGGCCGCCTCGTCTTCGTCGACGCCGACACCATCAGGAGCGACTGGATCGCCTTCGCCGGCGGCAAGGAGATGGGGACGACGACGTTCTCGCTGAAGCGGGGGGAGGCTCCCTAGCCGCCGTCGGTGATCCCGAGGCGGCCGCCGTCTCCGACGTCAGGTAGGATCAGCCCGCCCGAGAACCAGAAAGCCGAGACGATGGCATCGAAGAAAGTCGTCGACCGCGAAGAGGCCCTCTCCCTGCTGCGCCATGCCGTGGACGTCCGCATGCCGGAGGCGGCCCGGAAGATGGAGGAGGTCCTGGCGCCGGAGCTCAGGGACGGCGAGAGCGTGCCCGACGCCTACGCCCAGGCCGACCTGCTGGTGCGGCGCCTCGAACGGTCCTTCGCGTCGCTGTCGGCGGCCGACGAGGAGGTGCTCTACCAGCGCGCCGTGAGACGTACCCAGGTCGGCGAGGTGCGCGAAGCCGCGGCGGACCTGCGCGCCGAGCTCAAGGAAGTGCGACGTTTCATCAGGCTCGCGTGCGGACGCCGGGCCGCGGAGGTGCTGCCGGGGGTGCCGGCCGAGGTCCCGCGGCACAGCCCGCAGGCCCTGGAGAGGATCTGCAAGCTGGCGATCGACAAGCTCACCGCGCCCGGAGGGCTGCCGCTCGACCCGGACCGCGAGCTGGGAGGCGACGGCCCCAAGCTGGCCGGAAGGCTGCAGCGTCACCTGCGACGCCTCGAGCGGGCGCGGACCCTCAAGTCGCAAAGCAGGGGCCGGCTCGAGGCCGCGCAGGTGGAGAAGGACAGGGCCATGAAGGCGTTCAACGCGGCCTTCCCCGAGACCGCGGCACTCATCGCGGCCTATCTCCGGCTGGCGGGCGACCCGGAGCTGGCGGACGAGCTGCAACCGTCGCGGCAGGAGCCCGGGCTCCTCCACAAGCAGGTCAGACGCCGCCGGGCCACGCGGGCGGGGAGGAAAGCGAAAGAAGGCGACCGAGGGGAGGCATCGGCGCTCTGAAAGCGCCCTTCGGACGGGCCGCGGCCTCGAAGTGCACATCGCACCGAGGCTTCGCGGCGCCTCGGACTTCCGTTCCGTCTCTCGAAACGGACGCCCGGCGTGCCGCGGCCTCGAAGTGCACATCGCATCGAGGCTTCACAGCGCCTCGGACGTCCGATCCGTTCCCCGGAACGGGCGTCCCGCGCGCCGCGTCCTCGAAGCGCACATCGCACCGAGGAGCCGCGGAGCGGTCGGAACGCCGTTTGCCGAAATAGCGCCCTCCGACGGCGCCGCGCGGCCTCGGTGCACATCGCACCGCAAGGTCGCGGAGCCGTCGGAGCGCGGTTTCCCGAAAACAGCGCCCTCCGACGGGACCGCGCGCCCTCGGTGCACATCGCACCGCGAGGTCGCGGCGGCCCGGGAGAGTTCCGCAACGCGCTGTGCGAGCTGCGCACCGGCGACGAGGATCTTCGTCTCGGGACGGAAGAGGTGGTGGAGGCGTTGGGCGTCCTCGGCGGCGAGGGCCACGGCGAGCAGGCGGCGCTCGTCGACGGGACGGCCGCGCCATCGCGCCCAGCCGTCGGCGACGGCGTGGCGCAGGCGGCTCGGCCAGCCGCCGGAGGGCAGCCGCTGTCCGATGTCGAGGGCCCAACCGTCCGCGAGGCCCACCCGATAGGAGCCGGGCGGCTACCCGGACCCGCGAGCCGAGCACGCCAAAGCTAAGCCTGCTTCGGCGGCGGCGCCGTCGGCGCCGGAACACGGCGTCGCCGTGGTGCCTGGGCGTGCCCGCGCTCGGCGAGGGTCGCCGGCCCGAGGTCCGGGCACCGGCTTCCACCCTCTCCACTGCGGCCAGGTGAGGTATGATGGCGTACGGCCGTCCGCGGAGACGCGAACCGCCGGTCATTTGCACACCATTGGAGCTCATGGAGGATTGACGATGTGGCACGATCCCGTAGTCGAAGAGGTTCGAGCGATTCGGGACGCTTACGCAAAGTCCTTCAACTACGACATCGACGCGATCGGCCGCGATCTCCGCGAGAAAGAGAAGCGCGGCGAACGAAAGCTGGTCGACGCGACGCCGAGAAGGGTCGAGACCGTGAAGTCTCAGCGGCGGAAGTAGCGGTGGTGCTCGCGCATCGCCTGGGCGCCGAAGAGCAGCATTGAGAACGGCCATCAAGGCATCCATGGATCACCTTTCGGCCGGCGCTTCGGCGGCCGGGGCTCCGGCGACGAGGATCTTCGTCTCGGGACGGAAGAGGTGGTGGAGGCGTTGGGCGTCCTCGGCGGCGACGGCCACGGCGAGCAGGCGGCGCTCGTCGACGGGACGGCCGCGCCATCGCGCCCAGCCGTCGGCGACGGCGTGGCGCAGGCGGACTCCCAACGCCAGGGACCTGAGCCCCGACACGCTCAGTCCCGCCGAGCACGTCGCGGAGATCCGTCCGGCCATGGAGAAGCTCAAATCCACGGTCGACGAGCTGGAAGAGAAGAAGCGCGAGTCGGAGATCGCGCTCAAGGTCAAGACCCAAACGCTCGAGGAGAACAAGGAGACGTTCCTCCACGGCTCCCGTTTCCACGAGTCGCTCTACGTCCTGGCCGGCGAGCGTTTCCACGCCGACCGCCTGCGTCCCACCGTGGCCCGGGCTGCCACGCCGGCCCCCACCGTCCCGCCGGAAGTTCCCGGCGAAGACGGCGAGGAGCCGCCCGTCCTCGAACCGCCGGCGGGAGGTTCCGATGCCGCGTCCGCGGCGGAGGATCCCGACGTCGGCCTCTCGGGCTGACCGTCACGAGCATCCGATGAGCTGAGATCAGGCCGGCGGCCTCGCCGGCCCTTTTTTGCCCGCTTTGGCTTGAACGGCCGGCGGCGACGTGGTAAAGTTGGGGCATGCGGTACCAGGACATCATCACCCTCGAACCAGGCAAGCGCAGCGGACAGCCGTGCATCCGGGGCATTAGGATTACGGTCTACGACGTGTTGTCATACCTCGCGGCGGGCATGACGCCGGAAGAGATTCTGAAGGACTTCCCGTACCTCAGGAAGGACGACATCCTTGCCTGCCTGAGCTACGCCGCTGACCGGGAGCGCCGTACCTGGCGGTCTCCGCTTGAAGCTTCTCTTCGACCAGGACCCGTCGCCTCGCGTCGTGCAGCGCCTGGAAGACTGGTATCCCACCTCTTTCCATACCCCCCAGCCCGAGGTCGGAGACGTTTTCACCATTAACTAGCCTCATCCAGACGCGGGAGCAGACAACATGGTTGAGAATAGCTTTGAACTCACACCAGAAACGGCTCGAGCTCAACTCGCGCAGCTCAATGAGAAAGTTCGATTCTATGTCTCCAAACTGTGGCAGACACCTTTTGCTTACCTAGCAGCTACAGGAGTTCTCTATGTGAAGGCGGATCCCGATGACCCCCAGGCGCCAGTCGCTTTCATCGCAGCTCTCTTGATCGGGTTTGGCCTACTGGTTTCTGCCTCTACTTTTCATATCCGAAGACGAATTAATCAAACAGTCGACGATATTGCTGAGCTAGAAAATATTCTGAGCTTGCGTCGTACTGTTGTCCACTGGAATTGGGCGATGATATCGCCGTACTTCGCAATGATAGCGGTCGGTATCATAGCAAGTCTCGCGGCAATAATCTGGACACGATAGGAGCGTCCGGGATTCGGGCACTTTATCGAAGGAAGGATGAGAGTGCTCTAGTCACGAGCTTGTTGCTGCGATCTTCTTCAGGATTTCACCCAACGGCAGGCGTCCGAGCTTCAATTCAAACTTCAGAATCCCACCATCCCGTTCGACTGGTGCAATCCGACCATCTCTGCCTAGTCGCTCAATAATCTGAAGGCCCTCCTCAAGGAATCCTATTGACTCCCTGCCGCTAGTCAACGATGCCATCTCCCAGCAGACTTCATAAAGCGAACGCTGCCATTGTACGTACTTCGAATCCTCCGCTACGAGGCCCCGCAAAAGATTCCGCGCAGAGCTGTATTCCCCAAGTGCCATCGAGCCGGAACTCCTCTCCTTCAGCGCGTCACCTGACCGACGGTGGCTGTCTGCCAAATCGTATCGCCACGTCGCATTCATTGGGTCCAGTTCAAAGAGGCGCCTCAGGGCCTCGTTCTCCTTCTTGCAGTCTCCGGCCAGTCTATAGGTCCTCGCTAGTTCCTCCAGCGTCTGTGTATTCTCAAGAGAGGCAATATCCCGCAATCGCGGATTCTCCGCGAGAAAAATCTCCCACCTCTGTACTGCTGTCCGTAGAGAGGCTGCCGCGGACTCTGGAGTGATTACAACTCTCTCACGAGCGGTGGCGCTAGGCGTGGTACCAGAATGGCCGCGAACTCGCTTTTGTCGTTTGTCTCTTCCTACCAGTTGCTTCATTATAGGGAGCGACTCATGTAACCGCGAGCTCTCGGGCCTGCCAAGCAAGTTCGAGATACGACTAATACTTAAGATGACTCGGCTTAGGCTGGAGAGCCACTTCTTGTTCTTCGGATGCCTCCTCGTCAGATTTTTAAAGAGTTTATATGTCTTTTCAAACTCTATCAGCGCTTGGGGAAAGTCGCCATGTTTCTCGAACACTGTGCCTATCATTTCATGGCTGATGGACAGTCGGTGAATCCACCGCGAGGCCATTTTCGGATGGCGCCCCGCAATCCTGTCGGCGACGAGGTTGAGTGTACTGATGTGCTGAAGTCGCTGCGGTGTCAACTCCTCCCAATCAGCACGACCACCAGGCATCAAAACCCTCCAAGCGTCTCGCTGCATATCGTCCGGAAACAGCGAATTCGTCATATCCAGCAATAATCCACAATTCAGCCTCGTGGTCTCCTCGGTCTGACTCGATCGCACGTAATCCGCCACCAGAGGATGCGTCCTCCTGCCAGGCTCAAGCAGCGAAATGTCTTCCAGTCGCGCTGCGGCCAGCTCAGCCTTGTCGTCGATATCTGTGAGAGCCGTAGCGCGAACTATTCCAATAACTAACGAGGCTCCGCCTCAGACCGACGAGCGTGTACGCTTTTCACTTCGGAGTGAGCTGGAAGAAGCGCAACAAGCTCCAAGAGAGCACGGATGCCGAAGCACTTCGCCCGTTCACCAAAGACAGACGCTCGCCGCTT
>DASWIG010000035.1:0-3591 GCA_036397835.1 Thermoanaerobaculia bacterium | reverse complement strand
CGGATCTGCCCCAGGTGACCGCTGAAGTGCTCGAGCACGTGGTAGACGATCCAGCCGCGGGACACCCGTGCGTCTTTGACCTCGCACGTCCGGCCGAGCTCGTCGTCCCGCCACGAACGCAGGACGTCGTGCGTGGCCGCGCGCGCACCGTCCAGGAGAGTCAGGTAGGCATCCACGCCGCGGCCGGCGAGGACGGCGGGATGCCCGCCGCCGGCAGCCAATGGAATGCCGTCGTCGGCCATGCCGATGCCCAGGACGCCGCGCACCACGGCGTCCACCTCCCGCTCCCCGGTGACGCCGGCGGCGATCGCCCGGATCCAGTAGACCTCGACGATGGCGAGGTGGGCGAGCAACATGCCGATCGTGTTGTGGCCCGGCGAGCGCTGCCACTCCAGCTCGGCGACGCCGAGGCCGGCGACCACGCCTCGAAGCACCCGCAACTGATCGTCGAGGCCGGCGGCCCAGGAGCCGACGAGGCTCTGGGTCTCAAGGTCGTAGGCAGGATCGGGCGTGAGCGTCCGCGTGTTCACTTGTCGATACTACCGCGGCGTCCGGCGGCGAGAGGTCGTCCAGGTACCCGTCCCGCACCCGCACGGCGAGCCCCGGCCGCGTCACCCGCACCTTGACGTCGTGCCACTCGCCGTCACCGGCCTCGCGCGTGGGGTAGTAGCCCAGCACGTATTGCTCGCGCAGCTCGGCGAGGACGCCGGCGAAGGCCGCCGCGGCCTCGTCGATCGCGGCGAGGCTGACGACGCGGCCGCCGGTTGCGGCGACGAGCTCGGCGAGCCCCTCGCGCTCGGCGCGGTGCTCGGCGGCGTCGCGCCAGGCGCTGAAGTGGCGCTCGCGGGGGTCGGGGGCGCCGAGGCGGATCCAGTAGACGAGGGCCTGGCTGCGCCGCGCCGCCCACGCGACGTCGCGCACGCCGAGCACGCTCGCCACGTCGACGCCGTCGCTCAGCAGCACGATCACCCGGCGTCCCTGGCGGGCGTCGAGCATGCGCAGGGCCAGGTAGAGGTGGTCGTTGATCGCGGTGCCGCCCTCGGCGGCGGCGCCGCGCAGGCCGGCCGCCAGCACCGCGGCGAAGCCGGTGGACGGCGTGGCATGGATCACCCGGTCGGCGAAGAGCAGGAGCTGGGCGCGGTCCAGGGGCTGCATGGCGCGCACGAAGGCCTCGGCGCCGGCCAGCGCCGCGGCCAGCGGCGCGCCGCGCATGCTCGCGCTGGCGTCCACCAGCAAGAGCGCGGTCAGCGGCACGTCGCCGCGCTCGAAGGTCACGAGCCGCTGGGGCTCGCCGTCGTCGAGCACCTCGAGCTCGTCGCGCGCGAGGTCGAGCACGCGCTCGCCGCCGCGGCTCACGGTCACGTAAAGCTGCCTCAACCGCAGCTCGACCGCCTCGTCGACGCGCAGCGCCGGCGTCACCAGCAGGGCGGAGCCGGCGGCGCCGTCGCGGCGGCGCGCCACGGCCTCGAAACGGTGCTCGACGCTCTCCTCGCCCACGTCGACGCGCGCCGCGAACGGGGGCTCGTCGCGGCGATCCACGAAGCGGCCGTCGACGAAGAGCTCGACGCTTGCGCCGTCCTCCGGGACGACCTCGGCGGCGATCTCGACCTCGCCGAAGACGGGGACGCCGGGGGGCGGCCGGGTGATCGTCACGTAAAGGTCCTCGGCGCCGGCCATCGACGCGCCCAGCACGGCGAGGACGACGAGGTGTCTCACGGTCCTCTTCCCTCGAGCGCCCGGGCGAGCGCCTCACGTCCTTCCGCGGCGCGCGTCTCAAGCTCCGGGCACCGCGTCCCCAGCTCCGGACGCGGCCATTCGTTGTAGCGCGAGCGCTCGCCCGCCTCGGGCCGCGGCGCGCCGCCGGCGAGGGCGGCGAGGAGGACGCCGGCTTCGTCACGGCGGCCGAGACGGTCGAGGACGAATGCGAGCTGCAGCTCCAGGGCGGGATGGCCGGGCCGGCCGGCGAGGGCGCGGCGCAGGACCGTGGCGGCGGCGTCCGGCGCGCCGCGCGTCAGCTCGAGCGTCGCCAGCTCCTGCCAGGCGAGGACGCGGACCCACCCGGCGTCCTCGTCGTCGGCCAGGCGTCTCAAGAGACGCTCGCCCCGCTCCGGGCGCCGCGTGCGCAGGAGATTGACGGCCAGCCGCAAGCGCGCTTCCGGCCCCGGACGGCGCGACGATCCGAGCGTCTCCACGGCGTCCGCGAAGCGTCCGAGCCTTTCGTACACGGCGGCCAGCGCCAGCGCCACGCCGCCGTCGCCGGGATCGATCGCCAGGGCCTCGCGGTAGAGCGCCTCGGCGCGCCCCAGCGTCCCCAGCCGTTGCAGCTCCTCGGCGAGGGCGGCGAGGATCCGCACCGCGAAGCAGCGTCCCTCCTCGTCGGCGCGCGCGGCCAGGGTCCGGGCCAGCCCGGCGACGGCGGTCTCGGAATGGGCGACCAGGGCCGAGCGGCCGGCGGCGCGGTAGCCGCGCACGGCGTCGGCGTGGAGCAGGACGATCGGCAGCAGCGCCGCCGGGGCCCGCTTCACCACCGCCGCGACCGTCTCCGCCTGGGCCCGCTGCAGCTCGCGGAGGGCCTCGGGCGCGAGGCCGGCCAGCGCCCGCGATTCGAGCTCGTAAAGCGCGGCGAGGGCGGCGTCGCGCTCGCCGCCGGCGAGGCGGCGCAGCGCGCCGGCGTAAAGCGCCGCGATCTCGCGGCGCCGCGGCCTGGCCGCGGCTTCCACCGCCGTCGGCAGCAGGGCCGCCGGCGCCTCCTCGGCGGTGAAGACCGGGAGGCTTGAGAGCAGCCACGGCTCCTCCAGCCCGAGCCGCGTCCAGGCAGCGGCGAGGGCGGCCTCATCGTCCGCCGTCACCGCGGTGACCCAGCCGCGGGGAGAGGCGTGCAGCGACGGCAGCTCGGAAGCGGGGACGGCGACCCGGGCGCTTGCCAGCCCTATGCCCCCGGTCTCGGAGCGCACGAGCACCCTCACGCCGTGCTCCCCCGGCGGCAGGGCGAGGGCGAGGACGACCCGGAGGCCGGCGCTCCCGAGCCGTTCACGGAAGCGCTCGAGGTCGACGGCGAGCCGCCGCGACGCGCTGGCCAGCACCTCCCCCTGGGAGCTCAAGGCGTAGACGAAGACGTCCGTGCCCGATGACGGAGCGTCCGCGAGCAGGGAGGCGCCGTCGATCTCGATCAGTACCGTCACGTTCTCGGTCTCGGGCAGCGGCACGGCGGCGACGGCGAGGCGCACGTCGCCGCCTTCCTGGCCGCTGAGCAGCAGCGCCGCGGTCTCGGCGCGGACCACGGCGCGGCCTTGCGGGCGCAGGTCGATCTCGGCGTCGCCGGCTCCTGGCACGGCGAGAACGGCGAGCACGGCGAGCACGGGGGCGCGGCGCACGCTACCTCACCTCGACGGCGCCGGTCCCGGGGCGGCGGGCGACGACGCCAGCGGCACGACGAGGGTCGAGAGCAGCGGCGCGAAGTCGTCGCGCACGCCCACCGCCACCGTCCGGGCGCCGCGCTCGGCGTCGACCTCGAGCGTGTATTCGAGGTGACGGCCGAGCACGTCGAGGATCTCGTCGTGCGCGATGCGCACCGGCACCCGCGCCGAGCGC
>DASWIG010000034.1:0-9938 GCA_036397835.1 Thermoanaerobaculia bacterium | reverse complement strand
TCCGGGAGGCGGAAATGACGGGGACGCACGTGGTGCGGCGCCAGCTCCTCGAGCTCCGGGTGGCCGACCGCGAGGCCGCGGCCGGTCTGCAGGACGACGTGCAACGCGCGGTTCACGAGCGTCTGAGGCCGGCGATGGACGCCGCGTTCTCGCGGCTCAGCCCGGCGGACGAAGTGGTGCGCCTCGAGCGTGTCGAGCTCGACCTCGGGCGTCTGCCCGTTGCCGGCCTCGCCGACGAGCTCGTCCGCCGCACCCTGGAAGAGCTCGACAAGGTTCTCGGGATCGAGCTTGCGGCGCTGCGCCGGCGTACCGGCGTCCCTGAGCGCGGCGGCCTGGTCAGCGCGGAAGCGGGCCGGCTCGCCTGGCTCCGGCACTTCCTGGAGACCGGACGCCTGCCGTGGCAGGCGCCGCGGGACGGCGCCGGCGAGCCCGAGGCGGCGCTCGCCGAGCTGCTCGCGGGCGCATCCGCCGAGGTCGTCCGCATGCTGCGGACGGCCCCGCCGTCCGTCGCCGCGACCATGGCGACGCGAATCGTCAGGCAATTCTCGCGGGACGTGCGCCGGCGTCTCGCCGTTCTCCTGGCCGTGGCCGAGGACAACGCCGTGGCCCGCGCCATGGTCGACGATTGGGAGCGGCTTCTCGACGACGCCCCGGCCGAGATCCGCGCCGCCCTCGGCGCGTCGCCGGCCGGCGTCGCCGACCGGCTGATCCGCCGCCTCGTCGGCCGCGCCGAGACGCCGGCCGCGGCGTCCGGCGTCTGCGAGATCGTCGTCCGGGAGCTCGCCGAGGGGGGCGGCACGGCCGACCGCGTCGTCCGCGTCCTCGCCGTCCATGCCCGGAAAGCGCTGTTGCCGAGCAGCGAGGTCCGGCGCTGGCTCGAACGCCGCGCGGCGGCGACGGACGGCGGCGAGGCGCCATCCCGGGAGGCCGGCGATCCCTCGCCAGGGGCAGCCGAAGCCACGGTCGAGCCGTCGGCAGACCGCCTCGTCAGCGAGGGCGTGACGTCGGCGCCGCCGGGGACGGCGGCAACAGCCGCGAGCAGCCCCCGCGCGGCGCCGGCGCCGGCGGACGCTTCCGCCGGCGCCGCCGCGGACGTCCGCGAGCCGGGCCCGCCGTCGCCTCGGCGCGAACCGCCTCCGGCGTCCTCGGCGGACGCCCGCCGCCACCGGCTCGATCCGGACGACGCGATAATCGTCGACGACGCCGGCCTCGTCGTCCTCGCGCCCTTCCTTCCCGGCTACCTGGCCAAGCTCGGGCTGGTTTTCGTAGGGCAGGCTGCGCCTGCCGATTCGGACTCAATCGGCAGGCGCAGCCTGCCCTACAAGCCGGCCTTCGTCTCGCCCGCGGCCCACGAGCGCGCCGTGCTTCTGCTGCGCTACCTGGCGACCGGGCGCACCGGCGACGGCGAGCAGCACCTCGCCCTCGACAAGCTGCTCTGCGGCTGGCCGCTCGCCGAGCCCGTGGAGCGGGCGATCGAGCCGAGCCCGGCGGAAGTCGAGGAGTCGCGGGAGCTGCTGGCTTCGGTCGTCGAGCATTGGAAAGCCCTCGGCCGCACCTCCGTCGACGGCCTGCGCTCCTCGTTCCTGTCGCGCGAGGGCCGTCTCACCGACACCGACGGGGGATGGAAGCTCGAAGTGGCGCGCACCGGCTACGACGTGCTCCTCGACCAGATTCCCTGGGGGATCTCCCTCGTGCGGCTGCCCTGGATGGACCGTCCTCTCTTCGTGGAATGGTGATGCCGACCTCCGAAAGCCCCCTTGCCGCCAACGCCGCCGTGCTCGAAGCCGAGCTGGCCTGGCTCTCGTCCGTGATCGATGCACGGATGGCAGTCCACCGCGGCGACGAGACGCCGCGCGCGAGCGTCTTCGAGATCGAGCCGCCGGCGCTCGACCCCGAAGCGTCGATCTACGGCAACTTCGTCCACCACTACGAGATGGGCCTGGCGGAGCGCCTGTGCCTGCTGCTGGCCCTGGCGCCCCACGTGCGTCCCCAGCTCCTGGACGTCTTCTTCGAGCCCGACGAGAAGCTGGGCCGGGGCCACACCGAGGTCGGCGGCATCCACGGCAAGATGCACGGCGGCTTCCTGCCCACCGGCGAGACCGTGCTCTTCGTCCTCGCCGGCGACGACCTCGGGGGGCGCTTCGCCTGCCAGCGGCTCTTCGACCGCGACCACTGGTTCGCCCGCCACAACCTCCTGCGCCTGGAGCCGCCGCCCCCCGGCGAGCCGCTGCTCTGCGGCCACCTCGTCGCCGGCGACGAGATCGTCGACCTGCTGACCCTGGGGGCGCCGCGCAAGCCCGACTTCAGCCGCGACTTCCCGGCCCGCCTGGTCACCACCGAGATGGAGTGGGACGACCTGGTGCTCGCCCCCCGCACCCGCGAGCAGATCCGTGAGCTCGAAGCCTGGATCCGCCACGAAGGCACCCTGATGAACGACTGGGGGCTCGGCCGCCGCCTGCGTCCGGGCTACCGCTGCCTCTTCTACGGGCCGCCGGGCACCGGCAAGACGCTGACCGCCACCCTGCTCGGCAAGCGGACGGGGCGCGACGTCTACCGCGTGGCCCTGTCGATGGTGGTCTCGAAATACATCGGCGAGACCGAGAAGAACCTGGAGCGCATCTTCACCCGCGCCGAGAACCTCGACTGCCTCCTCTTCTTCGACGAGGCCGACGCCCTCTTCGGCAAGCGCACCGGCGTCAGCGACGCCCACGACCGCTACGCCAACCAGGAAGTGTCCTACCTCCTGCAACGGATCGAGGAGTTTCCGGGGGTGGCGATCCTCGCCTCCAACTACAGCAGCAACATCGACGACGCCTTCGCGCGCCGCTTCCAGGCGGTCGTCCACTTCCCGCTGCCGAGCGCCGTCGAGCGCCGGCGCCTGTGGTCGGCCTCGTTCTCGGACCGCTGCGTGCTCGACGGCGAGGTGGAGCTCGAAGACATCGCCGAGCGCTACGAGCTTTCCGGCGGCGCGATCATGAACGTCGTCCGCTACGCCTCGCTCATGGCCCTCGACGAGTGCTCGAACGTGATCCGTAACGCCGACCTCATCGGCGGCATCCGCCGCGAGCTGGGCAAGGACGGCAAGACCCTATGAGCGCGCCCGCTCCCACCGCCTCCGCCGACCACGCCTCGACGGCGTCCCGCGCCGCCGCCCACCCGCTCCAGGCCAAGCTCTCCGTGGGCCGCAGCCACGACGGCTTCGAGCAGGAGGCGGACCGCGCGGCGGCGGCCGTCGTCGGCCACGGGCCGTCGCCGGCGGCGCAAACAGGAGCCGCCGCGGGCGTGCAGCGCCGGGCCGCCCCCAAGATCTCGCGCCTCAAGGATCAGGCCGTCCGGCGTCAGGAGACAGGTGTAGGGGCGCACGGCGTGCGCCCTCCTGACTTCCAGCGCAAGGAAGAAGAGGAACCGCAGGAAAAGCTCCAGCGCAAGACAGGTGTAGGGGCGCACGGCGTGCGCCCTCCTGACTTCCAGCGCAAGGAAGAAGAGGAACCGCAGGAGAAGCTCCAGCGGAAGAAGGAGACGGAGCCCCGCGCCAACGTCCGCGACAAGCGGCAGTTCCCGGTGCTCGACCGCGTCGAGGACAAGCTCTTCGAGAGCAAGGGCAAGGGCCAGCCCCTGCCCGACGAGACGCGCATGGAGATGGAGACCGGCTTCCGCGCCGACTTCGGTGGCGTGCGGATCCACACCGGAGCGGACGCCGAGGGCATGAGCCGCGAGCTCCGCGCCCAGGCCTTCACCCACGGCAAGGACGTCTTCTTCAACGCCGGCAAGTTCGAGCCCGACACCGTGCGCGGCAAGACCCTCCTGGCCCACGAGCTCACCCACGTCGTGCAGCAGGGCGCGGCGGAGCAGAAAGTCCCGCAAGAGAGGGTCGAGAAGAACAACGCCCAGCGTCAACAGCCGCCGCCCGAGCCCGCCGACAAGAAGGCGATGGAGGTCGAGACGGCGACCGAGAAGCGCCTCGAGCAGAGCGCGCCCGCGCCCGGCGCGCCGCCGCCCGCGGCTCCCGGGGCGGCGGCGCCGGCGACGCCGGCTCCCGGCGAGAAGGCGGCCCCTGCCGAGGGCGAGGCCGCCGAAGCGTCCAAGGCCGAGGAGCCGAAGGCCAAGGGCAAGAAGAAGGGAAAAGCCAAGCGGGGAGCCGGCAAGCCGCCGGCGGCGGCCAAGGGCGGAGGCGTCGGCGCCTTCCTGCGGCGGTCCACCCGCGCCGTCTTCGCGGCCAAGACCGCCGGCGTCGCCGAGCTCGCCGCCAACGAGAAGAAGAAGGATCCCGCCGAGGCCAAGCTCGCCCAGACCGAGAAGGCCGTGGTGCCGCCGGCCGAGGAGGGCGCCTCCAAGTCGAAGGCCAAGCAGGTCGAGATTGTCGAGCAGGCCCCCGAGCCCAAGCCCGACGAGGCCAAGGCCAAGCAGGAATTCGACGCCGCCCTCGAACGCGCCGTCCCCAGGACCCTCGAAGAGGTCGACGAGTTCAAGGAGGCGGGCAAGGGCCGCGTGGTGGGCCAGGCCGCCAAGGAGGTCGTCACCGCCGACGCGCAGGAGGTCCAGGGCACCTACCAGGAGATCGACAAACCGCCGGCGCCGGAGCCTCCGGCCCAGGAGCCGGAGGAGCTGCCCGAGGTCGAAGCCGCGACCGAGACCGAGGCCCTCGGCCTCGGCGACGGCGTCGTCGGCGAGGTGCAGCCCGAGCACACGGACCTCAGCGAATTCGACCAGCAGTCCGACTCGCTGCTCGAACAGGAAGAGATCAAGGAAGAGCACCTCGAGATGGTCGACGAAGGCGACCTGGCGGAGGCCAACAAGGAGCGCAAGACGCTCAAGACCACCGTCAAGGAGGGGCCGCGGGAGGTCAAGGCCCTCGAGCAGCAGGAAAAGCTAAAGGTCCGGAAGGACCTGCAGAAGGAAGAGCAGCAGGGCCGCCGGCAGATGCGCGAGGAACGCCAGCAGGAGCTCGAGGGCGCCCGCGGCGAGCAGCAGAAGACCAAGAGCAAGATCGAGCTCAAGCGCCAGGAGGTCACCGACCACGTCAACGGCCTCTACGAAACCGCCAACGCCACCGTCAAGCAGAAGCTCGAGGACCTCGAGAAGAGCTCGCTCAAAGCCTTCGACGACGGCGAGAAGCAGGCCACCAAGGCCTTCGAGGACAACGTCAAGCGCCGCATCGACGCCTTCAAGCGCCGGCGCTACGACCGCTTCGGCGGCAGCCTGCTGTGGGCCAAGGACAAGCTCTTCGGCATGGACGAGCTGCCCGAGGTCGAAGAGATCTTCGAGAGCGAGAAGACCGCCTTCGTCACTTCGCTCGACGCCCTGATCAAGAAGATCACCGCCGACAGCAAGCGCGTCGTCCAGGAGTGCAAGGACATCGTCGCCAAGGCCCGCAAGGAGATCGAGAAGTACGTCGCCGGCCTCGGCCCCGAGCTCCGGAAGACGGGCCAGGAAGCCCTCACGGAAATGCGGGGCAAGCTCGACGCCCTCGACAAGAAGGTCGGCGACAAGGAAAAGGAGCTGCAGAAGAAGCTCGCCGACAAGCGCGAGGCGGCGATCAAGGCGATCGAGGAGAAGATCGAGAAGATGAAGGAGGAGATGTCGGGCCTCCTCGCCAAGCTCGGCAACCTGATCCTCAATGCCATGCTCAAGTTCTTCAAGTGGGCGCTGAAGAAGGCCGGCTACTCCCCCGACGAGATCATGGGCATCATCGAGAAGGGCAAGGCGGTGATCAAGAAGATCGTCACCGACCCCATCGGCTTCATCAAGAACCTCGTCAAGGGAGTGAAGGACGGCATCTTTCTCTTCGTCAAGAACGTCAAGAAGCACCTGGTCACCGGTCTCGTCAGTTGGCTCACCGGCGCCATGGCCGACGTGCCGATCACGCTGCCCGACAAGTGGGACCTCAAGGGGATCATCCATCTCGTGCTGCAGATCCTCGGCCTCACCTGGGAGCGCATCCGCCAGAAGCTCGTCAAGCGCCTCGGCGAGAAGGTGGTGAGGATCGCCGAGACCTCGATCGACGTCGTGAAACGCCTGATCACCGAGGGCCCCATGGCTCTCTGGGACATGATCAAGGAGAAGGCGGCGGACATCCAGCAGCAGGTCATGGAGGGCATCCGCAACTGGGTGATCACCCAGGTGGTCAAGCAGGCGATCATCAAGCTGGTGAGCTTCCTCAACCCGGCGGGCGCCATCGTCCAGGCGATCCTGGCGATCTACAACACGATCATGTTCTTCGTCGAGAACTGGCAGCGGATCGTCGACTTCGTCAAGAGCGTCTTCGACTCGATCGGCGACGTCGCCATGGGCAAGCTGTCGAAGGCGGCGCAGGCGGTCGAGAACGCCCTGGCGATGACCATCCCCATCATCCTCAACTTCCTCGCCCGGCTCATCGGCCTCTCGGGGATCGGCAAGGCGGTGGCCGGCGTCATCACCAAGATCCGCAAGCCCGTCGACAAGGTCGTCGACAAGGTGATCGATTTCGTCGTGGCGAAGGGCAAGAAGCTCCTGGGAAAGATCAGTCCCAAGAGCAAGAAGAAGGCCGAGACGGAAGGAGATCTGGACGCCGACGACAGGAAGAATCACAAGAAGATAGTGGTCGCAGCGTCGAGCGAGCTGAGGAAGCCGTTGAGCAAGAGGCCCGTCGACTTCGCGGCCTTCTACAATGCAAAGAAGCAAGTCGCCGCGGGCCTCGAGAAGAAGTACCAGAGCAAAATACGAAAGGGAATCGAGCTAAGAATAGAGTTCAAGCCTCTCGAGAAGGAGATGACGGACAAAGACCTCGACATAAAGATCTCGATCAAACCGAATGACGAGACGGCTCTGATCGAGATCCCGGACCCATCGGCCGGCGGAGGCGAGCCGATGATTCCGTTGTTCCGGGGCATCCACTTCATGGACCGAGATCCCAAGAAACACCGGGACCTCCTGAAGGTAAGCAGCGTGGGCAAGGCCACTCCGAGCCGCGCCGCCCTCACGAAGGCCGGGCTCGCGACGTTTTCCGACGCGGATCGAAATCAATCGGCCACCGAGCAAGGCATCCGGGTGATCAGAGAGGAGCTGGAAAAGGGCAAGACGGGGCCGGAAGTCGCGGCCTGGTGGAAGACGCAGAAGGGTCGGGCACCCTTCGACGGTCCCCTCCATGCCCTGCTGCAGAGATTCATCAACAGCTATGGGGCGTTCGAGAAGGAGCTCAACAAGGGGATAGAAGGTGTCGATCTGTCCTTTACCGAGATTCCCTTCATTTCCAGCTCGGCCGCGGCTCGACACCCCTTGAAGTATGCCCTGGGCGGGAAGTTCAAGGCTAAGGAGATTCCGACCGACAAGCGCCGCAGGATCGTGGACAAAGTCGGTCGCGTGTTCATCTACGTCTTCGGCAAGTCGGAGATCGAGAAGGAGGGAGGAATCAAGATCCCGGACGCCGCCAAGGACCAGAAGGTCTTGATCAAGCCCCGGATTCTACATGAACAGGAAGTCACGTTCCTGGGCGGGATTTCCGGTAAATTCCTCAAGAAGCAGAAGGATATACAGTGGCGCAAGAAGCCGTACTACAACGTGACTTCGGCGAACGCGAATGAAGACAAGTTCTTCGACAAAGTGGCCAGGGAGGCTGAAAAGCAAGCTCCGGATGTCGAGAACGAGGGCCGCGAGGAAGCGCTGAAGGAATTCGAGGGCAGGAGGAAGTCCGCAGCGACGTAGCAACGCGCGTAAGCTCAGCCCTCCGCGGCGGTCCGTCGCGGGCATGCCGCCGTTACGCGGCCTGGAGCAGGAACTCGACCTTCACGGCCTCGAAGGGAAAGACAATACCGCCGCCCTCTTCTCGGTCGAGCACACCAGCTTCGAGCAGGACAGTCACGTCGGCGTGCACGGCCTTGACGTCACGTTGGACCCGCCGAGCTGCCGCGCGGATCGAGACCGGCCCTGCTCCGCACAGCGCTTTGAGCAGCTCCCAGCGCTTCGCCGTCAGTACCTGCCAGAGCAGCTCCGGCGTCGCGAAGCTGATGCGGGCGTTCTCCTGAGGCTTACCGGACTTCCAGGCTTGCGTGAAGTCATCCATCGCTTCTGCCGGTGGACGGACGTCAAGAGTCAAGATTTTCATCGTTCCACCTCGCGGCTCCGGCACCCGCCACAGCACCAGCTCCGCGAAGGCTGTCTTCGAGTAGATGATTCGGGGGCGAACCAGGCCGACAGCCTCCATGTTGGAGACAGTACCAACACGTTCCCGTGGAGTCAACTCCATCAGGTGACCGCGGCCCGGTCTGGTGCACTCCCTCAGCTCCAGCACAGACGGCGATCCTCGTCGACGAGCTGACACGGGGCACCGTGGCCGCTGTAGGATAGCCCGATGGCAAGGAAGCGTGGCAAGCAGGACGGCCGGCCGGCCCTCGTGAAACGCGACGGCGCCCTCGCCCTGACCTTCGTCAACACCGGCTCCCGGCGCTCCCGCCGTCTGCGCGACTACGCCGATCTGCTGGCGTGGTCCGTCCAGCAGGGTGCCCTGACCGCCGCCGACGCGAGCCGACTCGGAGAGCTCGCCGCCGAGCGCCCACGGGACGCCGCCGCCGGTTTCGCCGTCGCCGAGGAGCTGCACGCCCTCCTGTCGCGGGTCTTCAACGGCCTCGCCGACCGCCAGGCGCCGACCGCCGAGGCCGTCCGCGAGCTCAACGCCCTCTGGGAACGGATCGTGCCGCGCAGCGTCCTGGCCGCGGGCGCCACGCGGCTGCAGTGGACGCTTCCCGACGAGGACCGCGACGTCTATCGTCCGCTGCGGGCCGTCGCGCTCTCGGCGTCGGCGGTCTTGACCTCGAACCATTACGGCAAGGTGAGGCGCTGCGCCCGCGAAGGCTGCGACGTCCTTTTCCTGGCCAATCGCCACGGCTTGCCGCGCAAGTGGTGCGACGATCGGACCTGCGGGGCTCCCTTGCGGTCGAAGCAGTACTACCTCCGCGTCACCAAGCCGGAGAGGAAGGCCGCGGAAGAGGAGTGGAAGCGCAACCTTCGTCGCCGACGGAACGAGCAAGAGCCAGCCGGTCCCGCGGCGGAATGACGCTGCCCCCGGATCGCGTCAACGGTTCAACGAGCCAATGTGCGATGAAAGTGCCTCGTGCGGACGGTTATAAGCGATCATAACTGATGAGAGTGTCTTGTGTGGACGATTATAAGGTGTAATAACCGATGAAAGTGTCTTGTGCGGACGAGTATAAATTGTAATAACCGATGAAAGTGTCTTGTGCGGACGGTTATATGGCGCTATAATCGATGAAAGTGTCTTGTGCGGACGGTTATAAGGTGAAATAACCGATGAAAGCGACTTGTGCGGACGGTTATAGGATTCGATAACCGATGGAAGTGCCTTCCCAAGCGCGCCCGTGATACTCTGACGCCGTATGCATCCTTCTTCGAATCCCTACGACTGGCAGCACCACGAGCCGGCGGTCGAGGTGCCTCGAACGCTGGTGCAGTCCGTCGTCGCGGAGCTCCTGCAAGGCGCAGGCGCCGTTGTCATCGGGGGACGGGGGATGGGCAAGAGCGTCCTCCTCCGGCAGGTTCGCGGCGCGCTCGAGAGCTCCGGGCCCGTGCGCGTCGTCAGCTCTCCTTCGCCGCCGCAAAGCCTCTCCGCCCAGGACTGTCTCGAGACCCTGGCCGAGCAGCTCGACGAGCCCGTCGCGGGCCTGAGGACCAGTCACGAGCTGTGCGAGAGGTACTTTCGCCGCCGCAAGTCCGAACGCTTGGTCCTGCTCTACGACGAATTCGACCGCTACGCCCGGGCGCCGGCGCCGAACGCTCCGGTGCCAGGCCGCCTCTTCTTCAATGACCTCGAGACCGCGCGTCGGTCCTTTCCCCAGCTCGGCATTCTCGCCGTAGGGACTCTCGGCGCGTTCGTCTTTCGCGACGTGCTGGGCTCGAGCTTCCTGTCGCGCGCCGCCCGTTTCTGGATGCGCCCCTTCACGGACGAC
>DASWIG010000033.1:0-17486 GCA_036397835.1 Thermoanaerobaculia bacterium | reverse complement strand
AATTCGATCTGAACTTCGGCAAGTTTCGGACCGAATCTTTCGGAAAGTCCTGGATCAATCTCCAATGCTTCTCGATAGGCTGCTGCTGCTTTCTCGAAGTGGCTTGTATCCCGATGAAGGTCGCCCCAAGAGGCATGAGCTTGGGCAAACTTTGGATGGATCTTGATTGCTCTGCGATAAGCTATGGCAGCTTCCTCGAACCGGCCAAGATCCCGGAGAATGCTGCCCAAGCGCCAATGTGACCATGCGTCGTTGGGATCTCGCTTGATAGCTTTATGATAGGCGGCTACAGCTTCATCCAACTGACCTTTCTCTTCGCGACAAAGTCCAAGGTAGGCTTGAGATCTTGCGTTGTCCGGATCAAGTTTAATTACTTTCTCTTCGAGGACGTGGCAAGCTATTTCAAGATCTATCTCAGCGTCATTAATCGGGACCATTGCGCTTTCAGTGGTCTTACGGAGAACTTGACCTACCTCATTCAACGCGTCGCTCGCTTCAAGCTCGCGGCTAAGGGCGGCATTGCTGAACCCCTGATAGAAAGTGAGAGCCGAAAAGAGAAGCGAGACTGCCACGCCAACCCACACGCCGCCAACGTGCAGTTTCTTCCAAGAATCAGTGGCCGCCGCCTTATCGCGCTCTTCGTCCTTAGCGTATGGTGTGTGACTCCGGATGCACTCCGGGCCATAAGGATCGCCCTTTCGAGGGTGACGTCGTAGTCTGCCGTCTGTCAACAAACGGACTTTCCGTCCGCACTCTGGACACTGGATGCTCATGTCACCTCCTTCACTCGCTGTTCACCTATACATCCTTTTTTCCTTCAGGTGGCAACCTTGGGAGGGTGATAAACCGCCGACTTGGCGTATCATGATTCCCTCCTCGCTGTGTCACTTAACTCCTTTATCGGCTGAATTCACTCCACGCAGGAGAGAGTCTACACAGAGCCGCGCCGGCCTGTCAAGCGGAGCTCACGGGGCAGCACAGGCCAGCAGCTTACCGCTCCCGGCCACTGCTGACCACAAGCGGAAGACGCGGCATGGCTTCGAGCTCGACGCCGCGAGCGGCTTCGAGCTCGGTCTCGTCGCGGGCTCTGCGCCTCCCGACCACTGACGGCGATCGACCGGGATCGTCAGGCGGAGCCTGACCTACGTCCGGAGGGCGACGAGAGCGTCATGGACGCAAGTCTCGCTCGTCCGTCGCGTTCCGGCCCCTCTCGGGGACGATCAGGCCATCGTCAGGCCGCCCGGGACCGTCCCGAGGACGATTGTCGACGACAAATCGCGTCCGGGACGCTCCTTTTGCGCGATTCGCGTGCGAAAATCGCATAAGGGAGCCTCACTTGGGCGATTCGTCGTCAGCAAAAGGCTTACGGTAGTGACGATTTCCCGATTTTCGCGCGAAAATCACCTCTGGGTTGCTCCTTGACGCGATTTGACGTCGTCAAATCGCGTACTTGTGGCTCAATCGCATCCAGGCTCGTCCAGGATCTCGTCAGCCTCTGGCCTCCAGCCGTCCGAAGTGGCGCAGCACCGTGGCGGCTCCCGACCCCAAGCTCTAGTTCACGTTGTCCCGCGGTCCCCGCTGCCGCCGCGGACGCAGGAGCTGGAGCTTGACCATCTCCTTGTAGCTGACCTGGCTGTCGAGGTCCTCGCGCGCCAGCTTCAGGTGCTGGTGCAGGCCCTCGAGCACCAGCTCGGCCAGCAGGGCGCGCTCGTGGGGGTCGGCGGCGCGCTCGGCGGCGAACGCCGTCAGCCCCGGCACCTGCTCGAGCTCGCGCACGTAGTCGGCGAAAGGCATGTCGTCGGTCAGGGTCACGGTGTTGCCGGCGGCGAACCAGCGCACCATGTCGGCGTAGGGTCCCACGTCGTCCTCGCCGCCGCTGCCCACGCCGCGGTCGACGGCCGGCAGGCGGCGCTCGAAGACGCGCTTGACCGCCAGGCCGATGAGCTTCTTGGCCACCACCTCGGAGCCCTGCTGCTCGCCTTCGTACACCATCTCGACCTTGCCGGTGATCGCCGGCAGCACCATGTGGAGGTCGCAGATCCGGGGGAAGACGGGGGCGTCGCCGGTCAGGAGCGCGCGCCGCTCGAGGTTCGAGTAGACGAGCTCGAGGGCGGAGATCGGCATCCGCGCGCTCACCCCGGAGGAGTGGTCCACGAGCTCGCTCTCGCGCGCCGCGAAGGTGATCTCCTCGATCAGCAGGCGGAAGTCGTCGGGGATCACCACGCCGTCGCCGCCGTCGCGCTCGAGCCAGGCCTCCTGGCGGGTGATGGCGGCGCCGGTCTTCACGTCGTCGGGGTAGTGGGTGAGGATCTGCGAGGAGATGCGGTCCTTGAGCGGCGTGATGATCGAGCCGCGGTTGGTG
Organism: Thermoanaerobaculia bacterium; assembly: GCA_036397835.1. Classification (GTDB taxonomy): domain Bacteria; phylum Acidobacteriota; class Thermoanaerobaculia; order Multivoradales; family J023; genus DASWIG01. The sequence continues at coordinate 15,124 of DASWIG010000033.1, read as the reverse complement.
TAGTCCTCGGGGTTGGCCGAGAACACGAGCAGGATGTCGAGCGGGATGCGCACCGGGAAGCCGCGGATCTGCAGGTCGCGCTCCTCGAGGATGTTGAGCAGACCCACCTGGATGCGCGGCGCCAGGTCGGGCAGCTCGTTGACCGCGAAGATGCCGCGGTTGGTGCGCGGGATGATGCCGAAGTGGATGACCTCGGGGTCGGCGTAGGTGAGCTTGCGGTTGGCCGCCTTGATCGGGTCGACGTCGCCCAATAGGTCGGCGATGGTCACGTCGGGCGTCGCCAGCTTCTCGTTGTAGCGCGCCGCGCGCGGCAGCCACTCCACCGGCGCGTCGTCGCCGGCCTCGGCGACCAGCTTCTGGCCGGGAACCGAGATCGGGTCGAGGGGGTCGTCGTTGAGCTCGCAGCCGGCGAGCACCGGCACCTCGGGGTCGAGCAGGTCGGTCAGCGAGCGCAGCAGGCGCGTCTTGGCCTGGCCGCGCAGGCCCAGCAGGATCAGGTCGTGGCCCGCCAGGATCGCGTTGACGATGCCCGGGATGACCGTGCGGTCGTAGCCGAGGACGCCCGGGAAGAGCCGCTCGCCGGCGCGCAGCTTGTCGCGCAGGTTGCGGCGCATCTCCAGGCGTACGCTCTGCGGACGGTAGCCGCTCTTCCTCAGCTCGCCCAGGCTCGCGGCCTTCATGACGCGCCCTCCAGCGCCGCGCTTTCCGTGGCCACGCTCGCCGGCGTTTCGACTTCCTGGGCCTCGAGCCAGCGCTCGGCGTCGATCGCCGCCGCGCAGCCGGTGCCGGCCGCGGTGACCGCCTGGCGGTAGACCGAGTCGATGACGTCGCCCGCCGCGAAGACGCCGGGGACGTTGGTGTAGGTGCTCGGCGAGCGCACCTTGAGATAGCCGACGGCGTCCATCTCGAGCTGGCCCCGGAAGAGGTCGGTGTTGGGCTGGTGGCCGATCGCCAGGAAGACGCCCTGGCACGGGTACTCCTCGACCTCGCCGGTGACGACGTTCCCGAGCCTCACGGCGTGGACGCCCTTCTCGCGGCTGCCCAGGACCTCGCGCAGCTCGCGGTTCCAGCTCCAGGCGATCTTCTCGTTCCTGAAGGCGCGGTCCTGCATGATCTTGGAGGCGCGAAGCTGGTCGCGGCGGTGGACCACCGTGACCCGGCTGGCGAAGCGGGTCAGGTAGGTGGCCTCCTCCATGGCGGTGTCGCCGCCGCCGACGACCACGACCTCCTTGTCCTTGAAGAAGAAGCCGTCGCAGGTGGCGCAGGCCGACACGCCGTAGCCCATCAGCCGCGCCTCGGACTCGAGGCCGAGAAGCTTGGCGCTGGCGCCGGTTGAGATGATCAGGGCGTCGCAGGCGTAGACCGTCTCGTCGGAGCGCACCCGGAACGGGCGCGCCTGAAGGTCGACCTCGGTCGCCTCCTCGAACTTGACGAGGGCGCCGAAGCGCTTGGCCTGCTCGCGCATCTTGTCGACGAGCTCGGGACCGAGGATGCCCTCGGGGAAGCCGGGGTAGTTCTCGACGTCGGTGGTGATCGTGAGCTGGCCCCCGGGCTGGTTGCCCTCGAGGATGAGCGGCGCCAGGTTGGCGCGGGCGGCGTAGAGCCCGGCCGTCAGACCGGCGGGGCCGGTGCCGATGATGAGGAGCCGGTGATGACCGGGGGAGCCGTTGCCGGAGTCGGACATGGGGATCGGGATCTCCTTATCGACGGAATCTTCGGATGGGACGGTCGGGCTCGATCGCCGAGGGTGGAACGCGCGCCCTCGTGAGTATAACAACGCGCGCCTGCCGCTGCTTCCGGCCCGCCGCCCGAGCGGCTATGATCGGGTCCCACGACCGTGATGCGACGAGACCGTGATGTCAGCCTCCCGCCGACCCATCTGGAGCCGCGTCCTGGCGGCGGCGGTCGTCCTCGCCGTCCTGCTGCTCTTCGGAGGACGCGTGTTTGACTTCCTCGGCCGCCAGATGCTCTACCCGGCGCCCGCGTTCGCCGTGCCGTCGCCGCCGCCGGTGCCGCTCGAGGAGGTGCGCCTGGAGCTCGGCTCCGGCGGCGGCGAGGTGATCGGCTGGGCCTTCGAGCACCCGCCGGACGCCGAGCGCGACCGTCCGCGGACGGCCGTGGTCTTCTTCCACGGCAACGGCGAGAACCTGGCGACGATGCAGCTCGCCGGCCTCTACGACGACTTCGAGCGGCTCGGCGTCCACTTCCTGGCCGTCGATTACCCGGGCTACGGGCGCAGCCGCGGCACGCCGAGCGAGGCGAGCCTGGTGGCGGCGGGCGAGGCGGGCCTGGCGTGGCTCGAGCGCCGCTTCCCTGATTCTCCCAAGGCGGTGGCCGGCTGGTCGTTGGGGGCGGCGGTGGCGGTGCAGGTGGCGCGGCGGCAGGGCGGGCGCGTCGAGCGTCTGGTGCTGCTGAGCGCCTGGGACGACCTGACGTCGCTGGCCGCCGCGCACTTCCCGCGCTGGCTGGTGAGCATGGGCCTGCCCGACCGCTACGACTCGCTGGCGGCGGCGCCGGAGATCGCTGCGCCGACGCTGATGATCCACGGCACCCGCGACCAGATCATCCCCATCGTCCACGGCGAGCGGCTCTATGCGGCGTTCGGCGAGCGGGCGCGGATGGTGCGGGTGCCCGACGCCGGCCACAACGACCTGCTGGCGCGGCCGGTGGTGTGGGAGGAGCTCGCGCGGTTCTTGCGGTAGGGAGTAGCGGGTGAGGTGTCGGATGAAATCCAGACGCTTCATGCCGAGAGTCGCAGGGGCTCCCGGATGACGTCCACGTCCCGGAGCCCTTCCTCGGCCAGGAGACGATTGGCTTCCAGGACCAGTGCGACGGCTTCCACCAGGTTCGCGCGAGCTTCATCCAGGGTCCGGCCCTGGGTATTCGCACCTGGAAGCTCTTCGACGAATCCGACGAAGCCTTCATCGACCTTGCGAAAGACCGCGGTCAGCTCGATCTGCATTGTTGCTCCTCCGCCGGTGACTGAGGTCCGCTACCTCCTCCCCGAGACGATTGCAGGATAGACGACGATCCGCCATGGGTCAAGGACGTCGATGGGTGACAAGGGTAAGTTGTGCGATTTTGATCGATGGGACGGGTCACCGGCGCGCCGTATCGAGCAGCAGGCCGACCTTGGCCGTCAGGTCGTGCGGGCTGTAGGGCTTTTCGAGGAAGACGACGGCGCCCTGGTCGGCGAGCGTGGCCGAGTCCTCCTGCTGGTCGTAGCCGGCGGCGTAGTCGGCAATCTGGCGAGCGGAGAACGCTCGACTGAACAATTGATGGAAGCGCGGGTCCAGGCGACCCGTCTTCGCGAAGTGACGGCCATCCTGCGCCAGGACCTGACCATGGCGCAGGAACTCCAGTCCCTCGCTGTGGAGGAGCGCCTCTGCCACGTAGAAGAAGCCGTAGTAGGACCTGGAAACGGCAAAGTCCGGATCGCCGTCGGCAAGGAGCCGCTCCGCCGCAGCCAGGGACCGCTCCGCCTTCGTGAGCAACTGCGCACCCTTGCTCAAGCGACTCGGACCCCTTCCTTGCGTACCTGGCGCAGGAATGGCTCTTCCCCGCTCGCGTAGGCGTCGACGCTGATCGGCAGCAGGGACAGCACGAGGTCTTCGGAAAGAGCCAGAGGCCACTGGACGGCCTCTGCTCTCCTGATCTCGCGCAGCGGGCTCACCGGACCCTTCAAGAGCAGCAGCAGATCCACGTCGCTGCCTTCGCGGGCATCCCCTCTGGCGTACGATCCGAACAACACCAACCCCTGGAACCTCCCGCCGTACAGTTGCTCGAGCTCCCGGCTCAAGCGGCGAAGGACGTCTTCGAGGTGGGGGGACAACCGGCTCATGGCTACCGATCCTACCACCCGCCGATCGCGCGCGAGGGTCACCGGCGTGCCGTATCGAGCAGCAGGCCGACCTTGGCCGTCAGGTCGTGCGGGCTGTAGGGCTTTTCGAGGAAGACGACGGCGCCCTGGTCGGCGAGCGTGGCCGAGTCCTCCTGCTGGTGGTACGGTCAACGAATTTCGATCTCTGTCAGATCCCCAACGTCAACAACGAAGTGACTGACGGTTTCTCCTAAGGAGATCGAGTAAGGCCCAGCAGGAAGGCCGCGAATCACCAGAGGCTGATCGGGGCTTACAGTCAATCTCAAGCCCGCCCAACCGAACATTCTTGAAACATTCCATCCGGTCGCTGAGAGGATGTCGGGGGAACCGGGCTTCTCACTCACAATCCGGACGATACCGACGCCTTCCGTCATAAAGAGCGTCCAGCTTCCAGATAACCCCTCCAGGTCTCGCCATTCACCAAGGCTCCAACGGCCATCGTGCAGGACGGCCGCCCTTAAGCGCTTCGGATAAGGCGGCAGAAGCTGAATGGACGATCTGCCATCGCGATCCGTTGTCAAGATTTGAAGACTCTGCCTTTCCGATTCTAGAAAGGTAAAAGCTTGGGAAACTGGAACGCCGTCACTGTCGAGTACCTGAATCTCGAGCCGATCACGACGTTCTTCAATCACCAGTTGGACATCTTCGGGGTCATCTTGGGGCTCAACGGTGATATCGACGATATCGCTCGTCTCGCTAAGAGAACGGGCGAAAAGCTGGTGGGGTCCCGGAGCCAGGCCACTCAGGACGAAGCGGCCATCGGGTCCGGTGAAGGATTCGGCACCACTTGTCAAGTCGCGTACCCGCGCATTCTCAACCGGCTGCGCATCCCGATTAAGAACCACTCCAGATACTGCAAGCTTGGAAAAAACGATGCCAAGCTCATAGCTATCGGCTGCCGGCAGATCGACCCGTTGCGGATCGGCCAGCGATCGGCCTCGTGTCGGAAGCCATGCAACATTCCAGGAGCCGGGACGCAACTTGTCGGTAGCAAACCAGCCTGTCGCGTCGACCTCCACTCGAACATCGGGCCTGCCAACTCCGAAAGCCTGCTGTTGATGAAGACCGCTGCGGGTTTGAAAGTTCAACACCACACTCGGCACTGAGCCTGAATCGTACGGCAGCCATAGGAGCGCACCGGGCCCCGACGGCCGGCCGCCGATTAGCACAGTCCCCGTGACCTGAAGGGTAGAGCGCCGGCACTCGAAGTCGACGTGGGCGTCTTCCAGTGCTAGATCAATAGAGTCCTCGCACAGGAGCTCGTCGTGTTGCAACACGGTCACCGTCACCGGACCTGGCGGTACGTGAGGAAAGATCGCCCGACCGTTCTGGATCGTGCCGGTGAGCATGTCGGACTGCAACCAGAGGTTGCGCAGATCGATCCGGGCGACGGCTCCCTCGGCCGACTCGTCACCCCAGATCGTTACACTCACTCCCTCGTTCAAGACGATGGTACCTACATCGATCAGAGTCCTGCCAGGCTCCGGATCGATCAGAACATGAGCACGGGCCAAACCCGGAGCATCGATTCGCAATAGAGCGGAGCGCTGCGGCAGGCCGGAGAGCTCGAACTCCCCCGCAATCGTGCTGACTGTTTCTATCAGGTCCCGATGGGCCCAGGCGACGACCTCGCCCTGCTCCGAAGGCCGTGGCGACCAAATGCGTGCTCCGTTGACTAATCGTCCGTCAGCCCTGACGAGCTGGCCCCGAACTTGAATCCCATCTTCCAGAACTACATCACCAAGATCGCGCTTCTCGCCCGGTGCTCCGGGCTCGACTCGGATCCTAAGCTCGTCGGTGGTCGATGAGCGCAAACTCAGGGTAGCCGGAGTCCCAGGCTCGAGGTCGATTTCGAATCGACTACTCGAAGAAAGCTCCAACTGTCGATAGATCGAGCCGACATGGATCCGTATCAGCCCTTCAGAAAGAGGCATGTGCTGTTGATCGACAAGTCGGCCCACTACACGAAATGCGCTGTGCAAGGAGATCCGGAGCTCTTCTCGGCCCACCTGTGCGAAAGTGGTCTCGCGCGGGAGATACCCATCGGCCTGGACGGAAACTCGGAGTGAACTGGATCCTGAAAGAGGACCCAACTGAGCCCTGCCCTCGGAATCGGTTGTTGCCATGATAGCGGGATCCGAAAAGAGCTGCGCCCCAACAATTGGTTGATTGGCATCGTCCACGACCTGAACCGGAACCGAGATGCCGTGTTGAAGCACTATCTGCCCAAGGTCGATGCCGTCTGCTTCAAGCTCTACCAGCCGTCTAACGGGAGCGAGATCCCTTCTCATAGCGATCACGGCGACCTTGCCCAGTGGCAGAGATTCGAGAATCCATCGGCCCTCGTGATCCGCTTCTGTGCTCTGCACGACCGAAGCGGGGAGCCGACCCGATACCCAGGCCTCGGCGCGCGCGACGACTCCAGGCAGAGGAACGCCGCGTTCGTCCGAGAATTGGCCACGAATCGTGCCACCGGCGTGCAAGCCTATAGACTCGGGAAGCGTGCTGATTCGCGCCGCAAGAACCGTGGGAGCGTGCCGGCCGGTGAATGCGTACAGAGTGAAGGCATCGGCGTCGGGAAGGCCCGGGATATGGACCTCTCCCTCGTCGCCGGCTATGTACTTCGCCAAGACCAGCGGTCTCTCACCTCGGCTCAAGGCGTTGGAGAGCAGGTTGAGCCGTGCCTGAGGCAAGGGTGATCCGGTTTGATCCTGGATTCTCAGGTGGCCCTCCTCGGCAACATTGACTTGCATCACCGCAGAATGGCGCCCGGGAGGTACGTCAAGCCACCACGTACCGAATCCATTGCCGACCGCTCGCAGGCGCCAGGCACGTGTAGCGTCGTATGGGATCTTCAGCTCGCCGCCATCCGGAACTGGCCAGTTGGGCAAGAATCCTTCGGGGACATCGGTCCACATGTCTACTGGCGCAGCCACGAGGCGGAGGTTCGCTGGACAGTTCTCATTCACACAAAGAATCTTTACCGTTAAGGGCCTGCTCGAATCTTCCAGGGTCAAGTCCCTTCCCAAGGCATCTGCCTCCAGGCGCCTAGGTGCTGAGTGATCTGCCCAGACCCAGGCATGGTGAAGATCCTCATGCCTCTCGAAGGAGAGGTACTGCCGAACCGACTGGCGGTCCAAGGTTCCGTCCTTGTAGATGAGAACCGCCTGCTCGCCGAGAAGAGCAGGCACCATCCATCCGAACAATGGGATCTGCAGGGCAAACCAAGAGCGCTGAGCGATTGCGATTATCTTACGACTCACCATCGGCCTTCCGATCCTTGCTTGGTACACTTGTGACAATCAAACGCGAAGGTGACGTGGACTTCAGATCATACTCGACCAACAGGAAGACAATGCGCTCTGGCTGGATATCAGCCCGCAGATGCCAATGGGGAGAAGGCCCCACGAAAGGCAGCTCATGAACCGCTACATCGCCATCAGGCCCAAGCATCTTGAGTTGCCAGTGGGTCGTCATCTCGGAAGTTCTCCGGATGATCAGGCCCGGTACTCCATGCAGCGGAAGAACTTCGTCTACCGTGCGCCGACTGTTGATCCACGCCGCCCTGGCCTCGAGATTGCTGGAGAGATGATACATCTCCTCGTCGCTCAGCTCACACTCCGCGTCAATTCCGAGCTCGTTCGATTGCCAGGTGTGCTCGAGCTCGCCGACAGCATTATAGAGAAAGACTCCCGGCTCGACTCCGGGGAGCAAGAGAAGTGAGCCATTTTGGAGAAAGCGAATCTTCGCTAACCCGAAAGGGCCACATGCATCCATGGAGCGCGCACCTGGGCCTGCCCGGGAGAAGTAAACTGGTTTCAAGTCATCCAGTTTTCGGCGGAGCGAACCGATCCAGGCTATTGCTCCATCGGGTGAGAATCGTTGCTTCTCGTCCTTCCTCGCCCCCACCACCCCAACGCGATCCCCAAGCACATCGAGGTCACCTACGACTTCGAAGTACTCCGACTGGATAGCACCCTGGTGCCGATCTTGCCAGATGATGAAGTACGCAGATGCCCCTGCCACGAAGTAATCCGGCGACAACCCGAGAAGCGAATAACCCCAGTTTGAGCTTCCCGCCCCAGGTGGGATAATTACCTGCGGCTCCCCTTCTTTAGAATCGAAACCGAAAAGGATACATCCCCTCTTGGCTGAGCCTAAGAAGACCGAATCATACTCCGCCCACCGTACGTCAAACACCTCCCTGATTCTAAGTGGCAGGTCTATCTCCCTAAGAATCTCTATCTTATCGCTACGTTGAGCCATGCCAAGAGCCGGATTCAGTAGGAGCAAGAGTAGCGGCACTAGCGGCAGGTGAAAGTTGCAACGCGGCGGCTGAGGTGTTCTCTGCATCTTGCGCTCCGGTCGAAGGCCTTAGCACGCTAGCCAGGCTAGAGGTCCGGCTAGGGAAACAAGAGTAGGTTGAAACTCTGCGGGATCAGGGAAAAAATTGGAACTCTTCGGTTGCACACTCTACGGGATCAAAGCTGTTTTCTATACAGTAGTTACTGCCGTCGCTGTTGTAACATTCAGAACAACCTCCACCCGTAGAGCCACAGTAGGTTCCGTGCTCCCAGGAACTAATGAGCCGCGAATTCGAGTACGACTGGCACTCCCATGCTAAAGCTGTTCCCAACGTCGCAAAGGCCAGTGCGGACACTACGAACGTCGACCTCTTTTTCATGGCCACTCTCCCTTAAGCGCAAGACGCTATGGCTTGGGCCTTGCTGGTTCACTACTCTCCTCTGCCGCATCACACCGTAGCTTGATGCGGCGCAACACGCCACAACTTAGCCCCCTCTCTGCGAGGACGAAGCTGAGGGGGGGCCAAGTCAACTGAGCTGAATGTACCCTAACACTAGGGGGTTTGAAGAGTCAAGACCTTTTCGTGGCCGAGGCTCTCGACGTTTGCCGACACGGCGCCAGGGTCGCCAGGCTCGAAGAAAGGTCCATTCCGTCGCCCCGCGGCAGGTCGAGAAAGGGCCGGACGGCCCAGAGCGTCGCGAGCTCGCCGACGGCGCGCCCTTCGGCCAGCAGCAGCCACCGGGACGGAGGACGGGGGTTGCCGGAGCGCGGCGGCTGCGGGTCATGGGGTCGACATGGAGCCACCCTACAACGGGTTCGAGGAACTTGGGCTCGCCGCGGCCGGCGTTCAAGAAAGGCCGGCGCGAACGCCGGCCTCGAAGGGAAACGGAAGAGGTCTCTTTGGGATTCGAGGCTGGGGACAGGCTTGCGCTGAGGGTCACCGGCGTGCCGTATCGAGCAGCAGGCCGACCTTGGCCGTCAGGTCGTGCGGGCTGTAGGGCTTTTCGAGGAAGACGACGGCGCCCTGGTCGGCGAGCGTGGCCGAGTCCTCCTGCTGGTCGTAGCCGCTCGAGACGATGATCGGCAGCGCGGGGACCATCCGCCGCATCTCCTGGAAGGTCTCGGCGCCGCCCATGCGCGGCATGCGCATGTCGAGGAGCACGAGCGCGATCTCGGCGCCGTGGTCGCGCACCTGCGACAACGCTTCGATGCCGTCGCGCGCCGTGCGCACGCCGTAGCCCGCCGTCTCCAGGATCTTCTGCGTCACCTTGCGCACCGTGTCGTCGTCGTCCACCACCAGGACGGTCGCCAGGGTGGGGGCGGGCGCGGCGGGCGGGATCGCCGGGCTCAGCACCGGGGACTTGGCCGGCGAGCAGGGGAAGTAGAGCTGGAACGTGGTGCCCTCGCCGGGGCTGCTGTCGACCTTGAGCGCGCCGCTGTGGCCGTGCATGATGCCCAGCACCGCCGCCAGGCCGAGGCCCTGGCCGCTCGACTTGGTGGTGAAGAAAGGGTCGAAGATCTTGCCGAGCGTCTCGGCGTCCATGCCGCGGCCGGTGTCCGTCACCGTCACGTAGATGTAGCGCCCGGCGCTCAGCGGGCCCGGCAGGTAGCCCTCCTCCTCCTCGTCCTCGAGCTCGACGATGCCGGTGCCGACGCCGATGCGCCCTCCGGCCTCGCCGACGGCGTCGGCGGCGTTGGTGAGCAGGTGCACCATGAGCTGGCGGATCTGCGCCGCGTCGGCCTCCACCAGCGGCAACTGCGAGGTCAGGTTGAGCTCGAGCTCGATCCCCGCGGGCACGGCGTCGCGAAGCTGCCGGCGGGTCTCGTGCAGCAGGCTGGCGAGATCGAGGGGCCGGGCGGCGAGCCTGGCCTTGCCGGAGAAGGCGAGGAGCTTCTTGGCGAGGTCCGCGGCATCGAGGGCCGCCGCCTCCACCTGCTCGACGTTCTCGCGCGCGGTGGCGATCGCCGCCGGCGTCGGCGCCGCCAGGGCCTTCAGGGCCAGGCCCGAGTGCGCCAGGATGCCCACCAGCACGTTGTTGAAGTCCTGGGCGATGCCGCCGGCCAGCGTGCTCAGCGTCTCGAATTTCTGCGCCACGCCGAGCGCCTCCGCGGACGGTTCGCGTCCGCGGTGCGGGGCGCCGGATCGTGGCGGGTCGTAGGAGCGCATGTCGCGGCCAGTATATGCCGACGTTCTTCAGCCCGCAGCGCGAGAGCCGGTAGCCGGGGGTTTCAACCCCCGGCCTCGAGCCCGCGGACCTCGTCCTCGAGCTCGCGGTCGAGCTCTTCGAGCTGGCGCTCGAGCGCTTCCACGTCCTCCTGGGCGCGGCCCACGTCCTGCCTCTCCTTGTAGGCCCGGCCCACCTGGCGGCCGGCGGTCGAGATCCGCGGGCCGGTCACCCGGCGCCGGCCCAGGAAGGCCCCGAGGAGCGAGGAGCCCACCGAGACCAGGGTGTTGAGCTTCTGCTCGTGGGCCTGCGCCCGCTCCTTCTCGAGCTTCCGGATCGCCCGCCGGATCTTCTCCTCGAGCGCGTCGCGCTTCCTGGCGTACTTCTGGCGCAGCTTCTCCACCTCTCGGTCGCGCTTCTCGCGCGCCGCTTCGGCCTGGCGGGCGCGGCGCTCGCCTTGGCTTTCGCCGGGCTCGGAGAAGGGGCCGGGGCGCGGGCTGGGCCGGGGCGCGGGCGCCGGCCGCTTGCCCATGAGCAGCCGGATCTGCTGACGGGTCAGCGGTCCCCTCAGGTAGGACATGACCCAGCGCACGCGAAAGAGCACCGGCTCCCGGTCGTGGACGTTGTGGAGCAGGAAGACCCGCCTGTCGACGCCGGAGAGGATTTTCTCGAGCTCGCGGCGCGAGAGGCCGCCGGCGGCGCCGATGAGACCGTCCATCACCCGCTCCTTGTCACGCTCGGTCTGCAGGCGGCCGAGCAGCCAGGTGCCGATGTTGGAGAGCGCCTTGTAGTCGAGGTCGACCGGGTTCTGGGTGGCGAGCACGAGGCCGAGGCCGAAGGCGCGGGCCTGCTTGAGCAGCGTCAGCAGCGGCTTCTTCGACGCCGGCTCGCCCACCGGCGGCAGATAGCCGAAGACCTCGTCCATGTAGAGGACGGCGCGCAGGCTCGAGGTGCCGGGCAGGCCGCGCATCCACGCCAGCGTCTGGTTCAAGAGCAGCGCCACGAAGAACATGCGCTCGGCGTCGGCGAGGTGGGCGATCGAGAAGATCGCCACCCGCGGCTTGCCCTCGGGGGTGTAGAGCAGCCGCCCGACGTCGAGCGGCTCGCCGGCCAGCCAGCTCTGGAACGAGGGCGAAGCCAGCAGGTTGTTGAGCGCCATGGCGAGGGCGGAGCGCTCTTTGGCGGGATAGAACGACTCGAGCGGCATCACGCCCACGCGCTCGAGCGGCGGCTCCTGGATGCGGTGGATGAGCTCCGCCATGTCGAGGTCCTCGCCGGCGCGCCAGGCGTGGTCGAAGAGGTTGGCGAGCAGGATGCTCTCGCGGCTGCGGATGGGGTCGGCGTCGATGCCGAGGAGGCCGAGCAGGCTCGAGGCGGCGGTGGCGACGCGCTCCTGGAAGGCGTCGGCGTCGTCCAGCACCGCCGGCGGCGGCGCGCCGAAGGAGGAGAGGATCGACACCGGCAGCCCGGCCTCGCTGCCCGGCGTGTAGATCGCGAGCTCGGCGGCCTCGCGCAGCCGGCGGATGCGCTCGCCGTCCTGGTCCCACTCGGCCAGGCCGCGGCGCCACTGCTCGGCGGTGCGCGCGGCGTGCTCGTCGGCCGTCAGCCCCTCGCGCTGGGCCTGGGCCTCGTCGATCCACGGCCGGAAGTCCTCGCCGGAGAGCTCGGGGAAGGTCAGCAGCAGGTTGCCGAGGTCGCCCTTGGGATCGATCACCAGGGCGGGCACGCCGTCGATGGCCGCCTCCTCGAGCAGCGCGATGCACAGCCCGGTCTTGCCGCTGCCGGTCATGCCCACGCACACGGCGTGGGTGGTCAGGTCCTTCGAGTCATAGAGCAGGGGCGCGGCGGCGGTCTCGCCGGTCTTGGGATCGCAGGCGCGGCCGAGGTAGAACGCGCCGAGCTTCTCGTAGACGTCGACTTGCGAGCTCAAAGGGTCCGCCTCCACGCGGTGGACCGGGATCCTACCACCCGGCCCTTCCCAAACCGAGCCGATCCTGTCATCATCGGCTCGATCCGAGATGCGGCACCACCGTTTCAACGATTCATGCGATTGCCATAAGGAGTGGACGTCATGGGCTTGTTCAAATTCATCAAATCCGCGGGCGAGAAGCTCTTCGGCAGCGCCGAGGAGGAAAAGAAGATCGAGGCCGAGGTGAGGTCGTACCCCGACGCGGCCGAGAATCTCGAGCAGCTCAAGCGCGCCCGCGCCCTGCAGCTCCGGGTCGTGGCCCTGGGCCTTACGGTCGACGGCCTCCAGGTCGACGTCGACGGCGGCAAGGTCACGCTCCGGGGCAAGGTCGAGGACCAGCAGACCAGCGAGAAGGTGGCGCTCGCCGCCGGCAACGTCAACGGCGTCGAGGCGGTGGACAACCAGCTCACGGTGGTCAAGACGGAGCCCGAAGCGACCTTCTACACCGTGGTGAGCGGCGACACGCTGTCGAAGATCGCCAAGACGCACTACGGCAACGCCATGAAGTACCCGGTGATCTTCGAGGCCAACAAGCCGATGCTCACCCACCCCGACAAGATCTACCCGGGTCAGGTCCTGCGCATTCCGCCCCTCGCCGAGTAGACCGCGGAGCATGGCCGAAAAGCTCACCCTTTCCTTCCACGGTGCCGCCGGCACGGTGACGGGCTCGAAGCACCTCGTCACCGTCAACGGCACCCGGATCCTGCTCGACGCCGGTCTCTTCCAGGGCCTCAAGGAGCTGCGCCTGCGCAACTGGGAGAGCCCGGGGTTCGATCCCGCGTCGATCGACCACGTGCTCCTCTCCCACACCCACATCGACCACGTGGGCTACCTGCCGCGGCTGGTCAAGCTCGGTCTCCGGGCGCCGGTCTACATGACCCCGGCGGCCTTCGAGCTGGCCGAGCTGATGCTCCTCGACAGCGCCAAGATCCAGGAAGAAGACGCGCGCTTCGCCAACAAGAGAGGCTTCAGCAGGCACCGGCCGGCCAAGCCGCTCTACACCGCCGCCGACGCGCGCCGGGCCTTGAAGCTGCGCCGCGAGCACCGCTACGCCGAGTGGCTCGAGCTCGGCGGCGGCTTGCGCGCCCGATTCCTGAGCTCGGGCCACCTGCTCGGCGCCGCGTTCATCGAGCTGCGGGTGCCGTCCGCCGGGGAGCGCGAGCTCTCGATCGTCTACAGCGGCGACCTCGGCCGCTTTGCGACCCCCCTCCACGTCGATCCGGAGCCGCTGCCGCCGTGCGACGTGCTGATCCTCGAGTCCACCTACGGCAACCGGCGTCACGACGAGACGCCGATCGTCGATCAGGTGGGCAAGCTTCTGCGCGAGACCTTCGCCGACCGCGGCACCGTCCTGGTGCCGGCCTTCGCGGTGGGCCGCTCGCAGCAGGTCACGCTGGTGCTGCGGCGGCTGATGCGCCAGGGCCTGCTGCCCGAGGTGCCGATCCACCTCGACAGCCCGATGGCGATCAACGCCACCCGCATCTACAGCCATTTCCTCGACCCGCGCAACCTCGACCCCGACGTCTTCGAGGACGGCCGGATCCAGCTCTTCCCCAACCAGGTCCACTTCCACACCTCGGTGGCCGAGTCCAAGAAGCTCAACGCGCTCAAGGGGCCGCGGGTGATCGTGTCGTCGAGCGGCATGCTCACCGCCGGCCGGGTGCTGCACCATCTCGCGCGCCTGGCCCCGGATCCGCGCAACCTGGTGATGCTGGCGGGCTACCAGGCCCCGGGCACCCGCGGCCGCGCGCTGGCCGAGGGCGCCGACAAGATCAAGGTCCACGGCCAGCACGTGCGCGCCTTCTGCCGCGTGGCCACGGTCCACGGCCTGTCGGGGCACGCCGACCAGGAGGAGCTCCTGCGCTGGGTCGAGAGCTCGTCGCCGCCGCCGTCGCTGGTCTACCTGGTACACGGCGAGCCCGAGGCCGCGAGCGCCCTCGCCGTCGAGCTCGAACGGCGGGTGGGCTGCCAGGTCCACGTCGCCGCGCTCGACGAGGAGGTCGACCTCAGCGCCGCGCTGGCCAGGGCGCCGCGGCGCGGCGAGGAGCCGGCGGCGGCGCGCCCGCCTCTGGTCCCCGCGGCGGAGGCGCGGGCCGTCGCGATGCCCGCGGACAGCGAGCGCCTGGCGCGCAGCCCGGCCTACGTGCGGGCCGACCAGGACCTCGATTTCCTGCAGCGCGACGAGCTGCGGCCCACCCGGCTGCAAATCGAGTACCTGAAACCGCACCTGACGCTCCAGGACCACGGCGTCACGGCGACGATCGTCGTCTTCGGCGGCACCCGCATCGTCGAGCCCGAGGAGGCCGGGCGGCGGCTCGAGGACGCCCGCCGGGCGCTCGCCGAGAAACCGGGCGATCCCGACCTCGAGCGCCGCCTGGCGGTGGCCGAGCGGGTGGCGGCCAAGAGCCCGTACTACGGCGTGGCGCGCGAGCTCGGCCGCCGCGTCGCCGAGTCCGGCGGCGGGCCGGACGACGTCCGCGTGCTGGTGATGACCGGCGGCGGGCCGGGCATCATGGAGGCGGCCAACCGCGGCGCCCACGACGTGGGCGCGCCGTCGGTGGGCCTCAACATCCTGCTGCCGCACGAGCAGTTCCCCAACCCGTACGTCACGCCGGAGCTGTGCTTCCAGTTCCGCTACTTCGCGCTGCGCAAGATGCACTTCCTGATGCGCGCCCGGGCGCTCGTCGCCTTCCCCGGCGGCTACGGCACCTTCGACGAGCTCTTCGAGACCCTGTGCCTGATCCAGACCCGCAAGATCGACCCGTTGCCGGTCGTCCTGGTCGGCGAGGAGTTCTGGCGCCAGGC
>DASWIG010000032.1:0-7868 GCA_036397835.1 Thermoanaerobaculia bacterium | reverse complement strand
GTCCGACGCCAGCGCAGGACGTTGTAGTCGACCATGTACGGCAGCGGCGCCCCGGGATCCAGCCGCGGACGCTCGAGCCTCCAGCGGTCGCGCTCGATGAGGCCGGCGAGCACCGCGCGGCCCAGGAAGAGCGCCAGGTCGAGGCCGGCGCAGACCTGCGCGCCGTTGCTGAAGTGGTTGAACTGGTAGTCCGGCTCGCCGCCGCGCCAGCGCTCGGGCACGAAGGCGTCGGCCGACTCGACCGTCGCGCGGTTGCGGTGGTTGAAGGTGTTCAGGATCAGGATCTGGGTGCCCTTGGCGACCGGCACCCCGAGGATCTCGTCGTCGCGCTCGACGTTGCGGCTCAAGAGCGGCGTCGTCGGCCACAGCCGCATCGCCTCGGCGATGCACCCCTCGAGGTAGACGAGGCCGGCGACGCCCGCCGCCGACCCGAGGTCGGCGCCCGTCAGCTCGGCGCGCACGCTCTCTTCCACCTCGGGGTGCGAGCCGATGACCGCCAGGGTGCGGGCGCAGTTGGCGGCCAGGGTGTCTTTCATCGCGAACATCCAGTGCGGGACCTGGTTGGCGACGCGGGTCGCCGCCGTCGATTCCGCCGCCGCCGCCAGCGCCATGAGCGACCCCTCCTCGGGCTCCCGCAGATGACGGCCGATGCGCTCGTAGAGCGCGTCGAAATGCTTCCTGGCGTGGGGCAGGAACGCGGTGTTGCCGCGCCGCATCAGGGCGGCGAGGTGGTCGGTGAGCTCCTTGTCGTCGCGGGCGCCGCGCCCGAAGACGACCTGACGCGTGAGGCGCGCGAAGAGGTCGGCGAAGGCCGGCCACGCCAGCTCCTCGCCCACCTCCACGCGCGTGGCCTCGACCTCGGCGCGCGCGATCTCGAGGAATCGGCCGCCGAGACGGTGGGCGGCGGCGCCGGAGTCCAGCACCGCCTCGTTGAAACGCCGGCGGTCCTTCCATTCCTCGCCCCGCGACAGCGTCAGGGCGCCGGGCTGGAAGTGCCCCATGCCCTTCACCTTGATTGACGGCGGACCGTAGACCGACGGCGAGCCCTCGAGCACGTGGCGGATGGCCGCGCGGTCGAAGAGCAGCAGCCCCTGGTCGGCGAAGACCCGCAGCCAGACGGCCGGGCTGGCGTACTTCTCCTGCAGGCGGTGACAGAAGCGGACCACCCGGCCGTCGACGTCGGCGCGGGCGAAGGCGCCGACCAGGCGCCGGCGGCGGGTGAAGAGGCCCTGCAGCAGGTTCGGCACCACCTGCACCGAGTTGAAGTAGGCGCTCTCCGAAAACGACGCCTTGGGAAACGCGGACGCCATCGACGCCCTACCTGCCGCCGTTGAACGCCGGGTCCGACTCGGCTCCGGGCCGCGGCGTCCAGGCCAGGGAGTAGTACTCGCCGCGGTCGCGCGCCCACGGGTCGAAAGCGTTGACCACGTGGCGCAGCTCCGGCTCGAGCTCGGGCACCGTGCGCAGCAGCACGCGCTTCAGCGGCGAGACCTCCATCTCGTGGCCGTTGGGCTTGCCCGCCTCCATCACCGTGCCGTCGGGGCCGTTGTTGTTGACCCACTCGACGCCGAGGTGGGTGTAGAGCTCGGGCCGGAAGCTCGAGGTGAAGAAGCGGTCGCTGAAGAGACGCCGCGAGGCGTTGAGGATGAAGACCTGGAACTGGGTCTCGGAGATCGCGAAGCCGTGCGGCCGGACGAACTCGGCGAGCCAGCCGACGACGGTGTCGACGTCCTCGACGTTGTCGACGATGGAGCCGTCCGGGTGGCCGAGGCAGTCGGTGATCGGCGTGCCGTCGGCGTTGACCTGGGCCGAGGTGATGACCTTCGAGGCGTCGCACACGTGCTGGCCGTAGACCTCGCGCAGGACGCCGACGAGGCGCTCCTGCTCGCGGCGCTCGGGCGAGCCCTCCGCCAGCGAGCGGTCGACGAAGTCGTCGAAGCTGGTGAGCAGCCGCAGACCGTACTGGCGCCGGAACTCGTTGAAGCGCGGCACGCCGCGCTCGCGGTCGCGGATCAGGTCGAGGGCCGCCACGTCGATGCGGTCGGTGGCGCTGCCCAGGCGCGGCATCGGCACGTTCTGGAGGAAGCGGGCGTGGTTGCCGAGGGTGAGCAGGCCGAGGCGCTGGCGCCCCATCGACAACGCGAAGTCGGCGAGGCCGCCGCGCTCGTGCATCGCCGCGGTGGCCTCGCCGCGGAAGGTCGTGATCACCGGGACCTGGTTGCGGATCGCGTTCGGCTCCTGCCAGTCGCGCAGCTCGATGAGGTCCGGCACCAGCGGGTGGAGCCGGTAGACGGTGGTGAACTCCTCCGGGAAGTTGAACGGCGAGCCGAAGTGGTTGATGCCGCCATTGACGTGGTTGGGGTTCTCGATCGTCCAGACGTCGGTCTTGCTCTTGTCGTACTTCGAGAAGATGGCGTCGCCCGCGTAGACGTGGCTGCCGAGCCCGAAGATGCCCGGGCCGGAGGCGAAGACCGAGTACCACTGGGTGGTGAGGTCGACCTCTTCCGACCTGGCGAGCCCCTGGGAGACGATCTTGGAGAGCGCCGACTCGACCAGCGGATGGCTGCCGAAGAGGCCGCTCCAGTTGGCGTTCATCGCCCGGAAGAGGGGCTCGTCGTAGAGGAGCTGGGTGGTCCACTCGATGGTGTGGATCTTGGCGATGACCGCCGCCACCACCAGCCGCGCCGCCTCGAAGAGCTCGTCGCCGGTGACGTCGCGCATGCGGATGACCTCCCGCGGCCGGGCCGGGTCGCGCAGGCCCGAGTCGGCGTCGGGCTCGGCCGCGGCGCGGGCGCGGAACTCGTCGACGAAGAGGTTGTGCTCGCGGGCGAAGACGTTGTGGTAGAAGCTCATGCCGATCGTCCAGTTGTCGGGGAAGGCGGTGGCCTCCTGCCCGGCCCACGACGGGTGGATCGGGTCGCCGCTCTGGAAGACGGGCAGGTAGCCCTGGTCCTCGCCGGCGCCGGGCCGGTCGCCGACGCGCACCAGGAGGAGCTTGGCCGGGTCCTCGCCGTCGCGCTTGACGCGCCGCCGCGAGGTCTCGTCGTAGCCGTAGAGCTGCGAGGCGTCCCACCACCCGGTCACGGTGTTGGCGGTCGTCTTGTGGGCGCGGGTGAGGTAGGTCTGGCCGCCGAAGTCGAAAGTCGGCGGCTCGTCGCTCTGGGCGATGAAGGAGCGGTCCATGCGGTCGTCCGGGCGGCAGCCGAGCTCGGCGATCTCCGCTTCCGTCAGCGGTACCTGCTCGCCGTCGACGAGCTTGTGCGTGCAGCCGACCTCCATCATCTCCGGGGCGTTGTGGCCTTCGACCAGGTGGGAGAACCAGTCGTGGGTCATGAACTGGATCCAGAAGGCCGCGAGCACGTTGAAGAACGACGCCGGCTTGTAGTCGCACCGCGCCTCGGGCGACCAGTCGGGCAATCCCAGCCCGTCGTTGCAGCTCTCGGGCTGCGACTGGGCGCGGGTGAAGAGCCGGCGGCTGATCACCTGCGGATCGGGCTCGAGCGGCCCCAGGCGGTCGCCGTGGCGGTTGCGCGTCAGCTCGTCGGCGTCGAGCTCGGGAAACGTCGTCGAGAGCTGCACGTTGCGCGCGAAGGGGGTGCCGGTGGAGCCCATCAGGGGATTGCGCAGGTCGTTGCAGACGCCGGTGAGCGTGCGGTGGCGGATCAGGTCGCCGCGGCAGAGCTGCTCGCCGTCGCCGCCGACGTCGGCGTAGCGCGGATGGTCGGGCGGCAGGCGCATGGCCTTCCACACCTTGAGCGCCGGGCCGCCGACGCCGTCGCGGCCGGTCACGAACTCCTGGTAGGTGCCGGCGTTGTCGAAGAGGTTGAGCTTGATCAGCTCGATGCGCTGGTACTCGAGGTCGAGCAGGGCGCCGTCGACGCCGCGGCTGTTGCGGCCCAGGTGGTCGATGCCGAGCAGCTCGCGCGAGAGCGAGGAAGCGTCGCCCGTGCCCCAGTAGTTGCGCCAGTCGAGCCAGGGCTGGTCACGGCCCTCGAGGGCCTTCCGGCCGCCGCGGCACAGCGCGGTGTAGTCCTGGACCTTGCCGAGGAAGCGCTGGCTGCGCTCCTCGGCGACCGGCCGGAAGCCGGCGCGCACGAGCTCGGCGCAGGCTTTGGCCACTTCCTTGTCGAAGGCCTTGTCTTCGGATTCTCGGCAGCCCGAGCAGGCTCCCAGCAAGAGCAGCGTACCCAGCAGGATCAGACCCGATTGCTTCATCATGGCTCTCACGCCTCCTCACGGTGTTTCTGGTCTCGAGGCGTTCCCGATTCCTCGCCGCCGTCGTCGGGATCCTCTTCGGGGGCTTCGTCCATCGGCTGCGGCTCGGCGCGCGCCGTGCGGCCGTCCCAGCACTCTTCGCCCGCGCCCTCGCCCGCGGCCGCCGCCTCCTCGTTGTAGAGGGTGAACGTCAGGAGCAGCTTGCCCTTCGCGTAGGCGCGGCCGAGGTAGAAGCCCGGCCGCACGTAGCGGACCTCGTCGCGGATCAGCAGGCCGTCGCTGCCGGCCAGGTAGTCGATCTCCGGCACGTAGCCCTCCACGGTGTCGGTCTCGGCGTAGTCGATGATCACCGACTCGCGGCGGGTGTCGTAGAGGCTCTCGCCGCAGTAGAGCTTGGCGGGGAAGAGCAGCGCCACCGTGCGGCCGCCGATCTGTTGCTTGCGCACGCTGCCGGGCACGGCGTCGAAGAGCTCTTCGAGCACCCGCTCGTGGTCGATCATGTTGCGCAGAACGCCCTCGTCGCGGAAGAAGAACTTGCCCTTCCACAGCGCCTCGCCGACGCGGTCGAGCCTGGCGAGCTTCCAGTCCACGAGACGGCCCGTGAGGCCGCCGATGGCCTCCGAGAGCCGGCTCGGGCCGCCGCCCTTGGCAAAGAAGAACCGCCCCTGCCAGGGGCCGTCGGGGATCGGTCCCGGGTCGAGCCGGGCGTAGAGCTGGTCGACCTCCCATTGCGCCAGCGTCGCCACGTTCTCCGGCGTCAGCTCGGCGCGGGCCTCGTCGGTGAGCGGGTGCCGGGCCTCGATCTCCTCCGGCGACAGACCCTGGACGAAGACCACGAGCCGCGGCCGCTGGGCGGACGGGCAGCCGGCGAGGACGATCCCGAGCGCGGCGAGCAGCGCGAACGACAGGACGCGATGGGTGCCAGGTCGATGGACGATACTTTTCATGGACGAGCCTCCGAGGGTCTGCAGCGTCTTCAGGTATTCGACGAGGGCGTCCTTGTCCTCGCCGGCGCAATGGGTGGTAACGCGGCCCGCCGCGCTTCTCCCTCATGCGGCGCGAGCGGCGGCGTCGCGAGCCCGCCCGCCGCGGCGGCGAGCGTTTTCCTTGTCAGATACGGCCGTTGACGTCGCAGCCTACCCCAATTCCGGGGCGTGCGCAAGATGACCTGTGAGGTTAGACCCCGGGGGAGCGGGATCGGGTTAGCCGCGCCGGTAGGGTGATACGCTTCGCCGGTGACCGTCAAGGCCACTTCCGCCGACGCGCCCGCCGTGCTCGCCGCGGCCGACGCGCTCCTGCCCTGGCTGATCGAGATCCGCCGCGACCTCCACCGTCATCCCGAGCTCGGCCTCGAGGAGCACCGCACCAGCGCCCGCGTCCGGGCGGTCCTCGACGAGCTCGGCGTCGAGCACGTCGACGGCCTCGGCGGCACCGGCGTCCTCGGGATCCTCCGCGGACGACCCGGACGGGTCGCGGCGCTGCGGGCGGACCTCGACGCCCTGCCCCTCCACGACGCCAAGGACGTGCCCTACCGCTCCCAGGTCGCCGGCAAGATGCACGCCTGCGGCCACGACGTCCACACCACGATCCTGCTCGGCGCGGCGCGCCTCCTCGCCGGCCTGGGCGAGGCGCTGCCGGGCACCGTCAAGCTCCTCTTCCAGCCTGCCGAGGAGACCGTCGGCGGCGCCCGGCTGCTGATCGAAGCGGGCGTGCTCGACGATCCGCCGGTCGACGCCGTCTTCGGCCTCCACGTCGAGCCCGACCTCGAGGTGGGGCGCTTCGGCGTGCGCTACGGCCAGCGCAACGCCTCCTCCGACACCATCGCGCTCACCGTCCACGGCCGCTCCTGCCACGCCGCCTATCCCGCCGCCGGCGTCGACGCCGTCGTCGTCGCCGCCCAG
Source organism: Thermoanaerobaculia bacterium (assembly GCA_036397835.1). Lineage (GTDB taxonomy): Bacteria > Acidobacteriota > Thermoanaerobaculia > Multivoradales > J023 > DASWIG01. The sequence continues at coordinate 1,752 of DASWIG010000032.1, read as the reverse complement.
GTGGTCTCGGCGCTGCAGACCATCGTCAGCCGCAACGTCGACGCCCGCGACGCCGCCGTGCTCACCTTCGGCACCATCCGCGGCGGCAGCCAGCACAACGTGGTGGCGGCGCGCGTGGAGCTGACGGGCACCGTGCGCAGCCTCGATCCGGCGGTCCGCGAGCGGGTGCTGCGCCGCCTGCGGGAGACGGCGGAAGGCGTCGCCGGCGCTCTCGGCGGACGCGCCGAGGTCGCGGTCGAGCCGGGCTACGACCCGCTCGTCAACCACGACGCCATGGTCGAGGTCGTCCGGCGCAACGCCGCCGCGCTGGCGGGAGCGGACGGCGTCGTCGTCATCGACCGGGCCAACATGGGCGTCGAGGACTTCGCCTACTACCTGCGCCGGGTGCCGGGCGCGTTCTTCTCCCTGGGGGTGCGCAACGAGGCGATGGGCATCGTCCACCCGATCCACCAGGAGCTCTTCGACGTCGACGAGCGCTGCCTCGCCTACGGCGTCGCCATCCAGGCGCTCAACGCCCTCGCCGTCCTGGAGGGCTGAGATGCTGAACAAGATCTGGGGCGGGTTCTTCCTCCTCGCCTTCGCGGTCGCCCTCGGGCGCTGGCTGTTCCTCGGCGAGGCCGAGGTGTGGGCGGCGATCGTCGGCGGCGTCTTCGACATGGCCAAGACCGGCTTCGAGATCGCCCTCGGCCTGACCGGCGTCATGTGCCTGTGGCTGGGCGTGATGCGGCTGGGCGAGAAAGGGGGGGCCGTCGACCTGCTGGCGCGCGGCTTCGGCCCGCTCCTGCGCCGTCTCTTCCCCGGCATTCCCGAAGGCCACCCGGCCATGGGCTCGATCGTCATGAACATGGCCGCCAACATGCTGGGGCTCGACAACGCGGCCACGCCCCTGGGGCTCAAGGCCATGAAGGAGCTCCAGACGCTCAACCCGGAGCCCGAGACGGCCACCGACGACCAGGTGCTCTTCCTGGTGATCAACACCTCGGCGGTGACGCTCATCCCGGCGACGATCTTCGTCTACCGGGCGCAGATGGGGGCCGCCGACCCCACCGACGTGTTCGTGCCGATCCTGGTGGCGACCTTCTGCAGCACCCTGGTGGGCCTGCTGGCGGCCGCCGCGGTGCAGCGGCTGCGGCTGTGGGACCCGGTCGTGCTGGCCTACCTCGGCGGCATGACGGCGCTGGTGGTGGGAATGGTCCTCTACTTCTCGAGCCTCGGGCGCGAGGCCATGGAGCGCCAGTCGTCGATCGTGTCGAGCTTCGTGATCTTCACCGTGATCGTGCTCTTCCTGGCGCTCGCGGCCTGGCGCCGCGAGCCGGTCTACGAGACCTTCGTGGACGGGGCCAAAGAGGGCTTCCAGGTCGCGGTCGGGATCATCCCGTACCTGGTGGCGATGCTGGTGGCGATCGCCGCGCTGCGCGCGAGCGGCGCGCTGGAGCTCTTCCTGGACGCCGTGCGCTGGGGCGTCGAGCGCCTCGGCGTCGACAGCCGCTGGGTGGACGGCCTGCCCACCGCCCTGATGCGTCCGCTCTCGGGCAGCGGCGCCCGCGGGTTGATGATCGAGACCATGGAGGCCCAAGGCGCCGACTCCTTCGCCGGCCGTCTGGTCAGCATCGTCCAGGGCTCGACGGAGACGACGTTCTACGTGCTGGCGGTGTACTTCGGCTCGGTGGGCGTGCGCCGCACCCGTCACGCCGCGGCCTGCGGCCTGGCGGCGGACGCCGCGGGCGTCGTGGGGGCGATCCTGGTCTGCTA
>DASWIG010000031.1:0-2354 GCA_036397835.1 Thermoanaerobaculia bacterium | reverse complement strand
AGCACCGCATCACGTCGCTGTTCGTCTGCGACGCCGCGGGGCGGCTCGAGGGCGTCGTCCACCTCCACGACTTGTGGCGTCTCGAGCTCTTCTGATGACGGCCGCGCCACGTCACTGCCGCCGGCTGACCGCGGAACGGGGATCGTTCGGCGAGCGCGGTGTCCGTCGAGCAGCCTGAACGGATACTGGTACGCCGTACCTATCCGTTCGGGCCCCTGGGAAGGGATCGGTACGCCGTATGGATTCACGCGGGGCGTTCAAGAACCGGCGGGCTCGATCTCGTCCCGCGTCCAGCGCATGCCGGCGCGCCCGACGCGGGCGTTGACGTAGCGCCGCGCCAGCTTGAGGACGTTCGGCCGCCGGCGGCGGGCCTCCCGCGCCAGCTCCACCTCGTTGACCAGCCAGCGGTTGGCGAAGCCGTAGAAGCGCCGCGAGCGGCGGCCGGCCACCGTCCGCAGACGGTCGCTGCCCTCTTCCCACGAGGGCGCCAGGGAGACGACGCGAGCGGCCACCCGGCCCTGGTACTCGGTGCCCTGGATGGGGTAGGCCAGGGTGGTGAGGAAGACGTCGGGCATCGCTTCCTTGAGCCGCTCCACGGTGGCCTCGACGTCCGCGACCTCCTCGCCCTCGTAGCCCAGCATGATGAACATGCCGGCCTCGATGCCGTAGCGACGGAGGAGGCGGACCATCTCGACCACGCGGCCGGCGTCGGTGCGCCGCTCCATGGCGTCGAGGATGCGCTGCGAGCCCGACTCGGCGCCGATCCACAGGCGCCGGCAGCCCATCGCGGCGAGGGTGCGCACCACGTCCTCGTTGAGGCGGTCCTCGCGCGAGATGGTCTCGAACGGCAGCTTGAGGCCGCGGCGGGCGAGCTCGGCGGCGTAGCCGAAGAGCCAGCGGTGGTGGATGGTGAAGACGTCGTCGGCGTACCACAGCATGTCGGGGCGGTAGCGCTCGACGATCGCCTCGACCTCGGCGGCGACGCCCGCCGGCGAGCGGCGGCGATGGGTGAAGCCGAAGACGGCGTGGCTGCACCAGCGGCAGCGGTAGGGGCAGCCGCGGGCGGTGATCAGCGACACCGAGCCCATGCCGTGGTGACGGCGCCAGACGTCCACGTAGGAGGCCACGTCGATGGCCTCGCGGTCGGGGAAGGGTTGGGCGTCGAGGTCGGCGATCTGCTCGCGCTCCGGCGTCTCGGCGAGCTCGCCGTCGCCGTCGAGGTAGGCGATGCCGCGGACCCGCTCGAGGTGGCCCAGGCCGTGGCGGGCGAGGTGGGGGAGCAGCTCTTCGAGCGTCAGCTCGCCCTCGCCGCGCACCACCACGTCGGCGCCGTTGCGCAGGTACTCGCGCGGGTAGTTGGCGGGCTCGGGACCGCCGAGGACCACGGTCGCGCCGTGGCCCTTGAGGAAGCGGATGAGCTCGAGGGCGCTGCGGCGGATGGTGAGGTTGACGTAGACGCCCGCCACCGGCGGACGCTCGCGCTCGACGAGCGCATGGAGCTCCTGCCGCGTGCGTAGCGTCGAATCGAAGACTTGGACGTCGAAGCCCCTGGCTTTCAGGTGCGAGGAGACGTAGAGCAGGCCGAGCGGCGGATAGGGCCGCATGATCCGCTTCTCGTTCGCGTCTTCTTCGAGGAAGTAGCCGTGGGTGAGCAGGAGGTCCATGGCGCCGCGCTTCCGCGCCGTCCCTCCCCTCGATGCCGCCGTCGAAGGGCTGTCCGGAGGATGGTGCCCAGGGGCGGAATTGAACCACCGACACCCTGATTTTCAGTCAGGTGCTCTACCGACTGAGCTACCTGGGCACAGGGAGGCAACTTCTACCGCACCTCGCGGGCCGAAGTCAAGCCGCCGATCCGGGTACCGGGCGCTGCCCGCAAGACTCCCGAACCCTACTACAATAGCCGCCATGTTGGGAAGACCCTGCGGCGCTCTCGCCGCGCTCGCCGCCGTCCTGGGGACGCTCGCCGCTTCCCCCGCCCCGGCGTGGACGCCCGAGAGCCACCGGGTGATCGCCGCCTCGGCGGCGCGCCTGGCGCCGCCCGACCTGCACCGCCAGATCGCCCGCAACCGCGACGCCTACCTGCTGGGCGCCGTGGACCCCCTGCGCGACGGCCGCCCCGAGCACCACGTGAAGAACCCCGACGGCAGCGGGCGCCTCGACGAGATGATCGCCCTCGCCGTGGACAACGCGATCCGGTCCATCCGCGCCCACCGTCCGTTCAACGAGATCGTCTATCGCCTCGGCGTGGCGGCCCACTACGTGGCCGACGCCAGCAATCCGCTCGCCGTGGCCGACGGCGACCCCGACGAGGACCGCTACGCGAGCGACTTCCTCCGTTATCTCGCGAGCACCGA
>DASWIG010000030.1:0-2938 GCA_036397835.1 Thermoanaerobaculia bacterium | reverse complement strand
ACCAGCGACGCCGACAACGCCCCGGTCTCGGTGACCGAGGCCATGGCCTGTGGCCTCTGCGTGGTGACGACCGACGCCGGCGGCCTGCGCGACCTGGTCGCCGACGGGGACGACGCCCTGGTGGTGCCCCGCGGTTCGGCGCCGGAGATGGCGGCGGCGGTGGCGCGCCTGCTCGCCGATCGCGCCCTGGCGGCGCGGCTCTCCTCGAACGCGCGGCGCCGCGCCGAGGCCCTCGACTGGTCGCGCCTTCTGCCCGAATGGGAGGAGCTGCTCCGCGGCAGCGCGCGCACGCCGTGAACGCCCTCGACGTCTACCACCGTCTGCCCTACACGGGCCGCTGCCTGGCGGCCAGCCTGCGCGGCCTCCAGCTCCGGTGGTGGCGCTACGACGCCACCACGCCGCGTCAGGTGGAGGAAGCGGTGGCGCGCGAGAGCTGGAGCGCCGAGGCGTGGCGGCGCTGGCGCGACGACGCGCTCGCGGCGCTGCTGCGCCGCGCGGCGGCCCGGGTGCCTTATTACCGCGAGCTGTGGCGTGGCCGGGGCGGCGATCCCGGTGACCTGGGGAGCTGGCCGGTGCTCACGAAGGAGCAGGTGCGCCGCGACCCGCTCGCCTTCCTGGCCGACGACCGCCCCGGACGCATGTTCCCCGAGCACACCAGCGGCTCCACGGGCACGCCGTTGCGGCTGTGGTGGAGCCGCCGCGCGTCGGTGGCCTGGTACGCCCTCCAGGAGGCCCGGGTGCGCGGCTGGAACGGCGTGGCGCGCGGCGAGAGCTGGGCCATCCTCGGCGGCCAGCTCGTGGCGCCGGCGGCGCGGCGGCGGCCGCCGTTCTGGGTGTGGAACGCGGCGCTGCGCCAGCTCTACCTCTCGAGCTACCACCTCGAACCGCGGCACGCCGCGGCCTATCTCGAGGCCCTGGAGCGCCACCGGGTACGCTACCTGGTGGGCTACCCGTCGGCGATGGCGGCGCTGGCCGCCCTGGCCGCCGAGCAAGGGCTCGAGGCACCGCCGCTCGCGGTGGCGATCGCCAACGCCGAGCCGCTCTACGAACGCCAGCGGGCGCTGATCGCGGGGGTCTTCCGGTGTCCGGTGCGCGACACTTACGGCACCGCCGAGCTCGTGGCCGGCGCCAGCGAGTGCGGCGCCGGCCGGCTTCACCTGTGGCCGGAGGTCGGCGTGACGGAGATCCTGGCGGACGACGAAGACGTGCGCGCGGCCGACGGCGAGCCCGGCCGCCTGATCGCCACCGGCCTGCTCAACGCCGACATGCCCCTGGTGCGCTACGAGGTGGGCGACCGCGCCGCCCTGGCCCCGGCGGACGCGAGCTGCCCGTGCGGCCGTACGCTGCCGCTCGTCGCGTCGCTCGAGGGGCGTCTCGACGACGTCGTGGTGACGCCCGAGGGCCGCCGGGTGGGTCGTCTCGATCCGGTCTTCAAGGCCGACCTGCCGATCCGCGAGGCCCAGATCGTCCAGACGAGCCGGGAGCGCGTGGCGCTGCGGGTGGTGCCGGCGCCGGGCTACGGCCCGGCGGTGGCCGCCGACCTGGCGCGGCGGCTCGGCGCGCGCCTGGGGCCGTCGATGGAGGTCGCGGTGGAAGAGGTCGAGCGTCTGCCGCGCGGCGGCGCCGGCAAGCTGCGCGGGGTGGTCTCGGAGATCGGTCGGCGGGTCCTGTCCTGAGGTCGCCGTCGGCTCGGGGTTCCAAATCGAGCGGCCGGCTGCTAGGATTGCCGGGAGGTTCTGGCCGATGCCTGCGATTTACTACACCCCGAGTTGCTTTCTCGCGGCCCCGCACACTGCCCAGTTCGACGGCATCCGACGTCTTACGCGAGACGTCCTTGACTCCTACGGCGTCGAGCTGGTCCCGCCGGACGAGGGCTACGCCCCCGACAACGGTTCGGGGTACGCCATAGACGGGTTGAAGCGCGCCGACATGGTGATCGCCGACGTCACCGGACTCAATCCCAACGTGCTCTTCGAGCTCGGAATCGGCTTCGGCTTGCGCAAGCCTCTGCTCATCGTATCTCGTTCAGGTCAGGACTTGCCGTCCGACATCAGCGTGCTCACCGTGGTCTTCTACAAGCCGGAGGACACGGAGAAGCTCGAGCCCTTCATTCGCTACTGGGTGAAGGAGTCCATGGGCCAGCCGGTGACGACCTCGTAGAGCGTACGTACGTCGGGAGGGGATCGGTGAGGGGAAGCTGCTTCGTGATCATGCCTTTCCGGCCGGAGCTTTCCTACCTCTACCGATTCCTCAAGCAGCACGTGGAGGAGAGGTTCGAGATCCGGTGCGAGCGCGCCGACGACCGCGTGCTCACGATCCCCCTGCTGGACAAGATCAAGGACATGATCGCAGGCTCGATACGGCCATCCGCGGCATCATCGGAGGCGATTACGAAGAACTCTACGAGGCGACGAGGACGCTCTTCGTCCGCTTTCGCGAGGCGAGCGGCCTGCCGCTTCGGGAGCGGTCTAAAGAGGAGTTCATCAAGGCCGTCACGGCGGGCTATCCGGCTTCGAGCCTGCCCGACCCGGGGGACGAGTCCGCCGTGGCCAGCAAGCTGATCCTCCTGCTGCTCTCCGCGGCCGATGCCGACGTTGCCGCCGCGTTCGTGGCATGGAAGGAAGCCACCTACCCGTAAGTCCCGGCCACGTCCTTCGCTATATCGTCGGCTCCACCACCCCACGGCGCTCCCCGAAGCAAAACCGCACCGCCCTGTCGCGCTCGCAGTAGGACGCTGCCGCTCGTCGCCGCCGTGAAAGCGTCGATGCCCCTGGTGCGAGCCCGCGACGCGTGGCGTTGCGCGTGGTGCCGGCGCCGGGCTACGGCCCGGCCGTGGCCGCCGACCTGGCGCGTCGGCTCGGCGCGCGCCTGGGGCCGTCGATGGAGGTCGCGGTGGAAGAGGTCGAGCGTCTGCCGCGCGGCGGCGCCGGCAAGCTGC
>DASWIG010000029.1:0-2324 GCA_036397835.1 Thermoanaerobaculia bacterium | reverse complement strand
AAGATGGTCGAGATCATCCGCCATCATTTTGATGAGGTGTTCTTCGTAGTTCCCGACTTCGCATACTCAGCAGGCACCATCCTGTGCATGTCAGGCGATCGTATCTACATGGATTACTCGTCGTCCCTCGGTCCGATTGATCCCCAAGTGTGGAACGGCAAGGAGTGGGTCCCGGCCCTGGGCTACTTGGACAAGGTCGAGGGCCTCCTTCAGAAGGCAGTCGCTGGACAGCTCACTAACGCCGAGTTCCTTATCCTTCAGAACCAGGACTTGGCACTCCTTTCCCGATACGAGCAGGCGCGTGATCTCACGGTCACGCTGCTGAAGAAGTGGCTAGTGGAATACAAGTTCCGGGACTGGACGAAGCACGCGACTGATCCTACCAAGAAGGGAAACCCTGTCACCAGTGAGGAGAAGCAGGAACGCGCCGAACAAATCGCCCGCATGTTGGGCGATAACAAGCGCTGGCACTCTCATAACAGAATGATTGGCCCCGATACGCTGACGCAAGAGCTCAAGCTTCAAATCAACGATTACTCGGGCGACGATGTTCTACGTCCGCTCGTACGCTCCTATAACGATCTACTGACTGACTACATCGCGCGCAACGGTTGGGTATTCTTTATGCACAATCGTGACTTCTTCTAAGGAGAGACGCTCATGTCCATTCTCGAACAGATGAAGAAGGTCCTGGCCGGGCATCCTTCTGCGACGTCAAACCCCGAAGAGCTTGCTCGACTACAGCGGTTCTTCATGGAGATGAAAAGAGCAGGCGTGGCAAGGACACGCGAGTACGACTTACCCCGGCCTGATACGATAGGGCGTATCGCCGTAGGAACACGTCGGAAAGTTACTTGACTGCGGCGAGTAGATCCTAGCTGACCCCGGTCTCCGCGCGGATCAGCTCCGCCAGCGACTCGGCGTCAAGGTCGCCGCTCACTTCGCCGACCTTGCGGCCCTGCCAGTAAACGAGCACCGCCGGCAGGTTCTTCACCAGGAAGCCCTTGCCGATCTTCAGCATCTGGGGCAGCGCCTCGTCGTCGGTCTCCAGCAGGTCGAAGGCGCACACCTTCACCTCGCCGCCGTAGATCTCCCGCGCCGACTCCAGGATCGCGCCGGCGTCCCGGCACGGGGGATGGCCTTCCACCACCAAGTTGACGAGGACCGGGACGTCGCTCTCGAGCACCTCGGCCGCGAACGACGACTCGCGCCGAGTCGCGGTCTCCGGCCGCGCGGGCTCGTCGCGCCGCGGCGGGGCCGGCGCGGGCTCGAGGTCGAGCTGCCGCCGTCGGGCGGGGGTGAGGCGAGGCGAGGCGGACCTCAGGATTTCGACCGCCTGCCCCAGCTCGGCAAGCTCGCCGGCGACCTGACCCGCCAGCTCGTCGAGCTCGGCGTCGGAGCCGTCGCGGGCGGCCCGGCGCAGGCGCTCGAGATCCACGCGGCCGGCGTCGCGGTCGCTCTCGAGGCTCGCGGCGGCGTTGCGGGTGTCGCGAATCCAGCCTTCGAGGCCGCTGCGCAGCGCCTTCTTACTCACGCCACACCTCCCATACCGGCCCGGCCGGCTTTCGCAGCCTCTCAACGGCGGGCTCGATCGGTTCCTCCGTGGCGGGCTCGATCGGTTCCTCTGTGGCGGGCTCGATCGGCTCCTCTGCGGGGGGCTCGATCGGCTCCTCTGTGGCCGGCTCGCTCGTCTCCTCCGGCTCCTCTGGAAAGTCGGGCGGCATCTCGCCTACCGGCTCGCCCAGCACTTCCTCGGCCAGGGCCTGGTACTCGTAGGCCGCCCGCGACTTCGGCGCGTACAGGCTGATCGGCTTGCCGTGGACCGGGCATTCGCTGAGCTTGGTGCCGATGTGGATCACGGTCTCGAAGAGCTGGTCGCTGAAGAGCTTGCGGATCTCCTCGAGCGCCACCTGGCTCATGTTGGTCCGCATGTCGACCATCGTCGCCAGGAAGCGCACCTGGAGCTCGTGGTGGAGCTTCGAGCGCACCAGGTCCACCACCTTGAGGAGCTGGCCGAGCCCCTTCAGGGAGAGGAACTGGGTCTGGACGGGGACGATGAGCTCCTGGGCCGCGGTCAGGGCGTTGAGGCACAGCAGACCGAGCGACGGCGGCACGTCGAGGACGATGAAGCGGTAGCTCTCGGCGACCTCCGCGAGCTTCTCGCTGAGGATCCTCTCGCGGCCGATGGCGCTCGCCAGCTCGAGCTCCACGGCCGCCAGGTCGAGGCTCGCCGGAGCCAGCTCCAGACGCCCGACCTCGGTCGGCCGCACCACCGACGCGAGGCCGCTGTCCGGGGAGCGCAGCACGTCGTACATCGTCCGCTC
>DASWIG010000028.1:0-7049 GCA_036397835.1 Thermoanaerobaculia bacterium | reverse complement strand
TACCCCCCTTTGAAAAAGGGGGGCAGGGGGGATTTCCGCGGCGAAGCCGCGGATCGGCAGGCACAGCCTGCCCTACGCTGACGCTCGGCGCTGACGAGCGACAGGCGTGCGTCCGCGCACGCGCGAGGCGAAGCGAGCCGTCAGGTACCCCCCTTTGAAAAAGGGGGGCAGGGGGGATTTCCGCGGCGAAGCCGCGGATCGGCAGGCACAGCCTGCCCTGGCCGGCCACGATCCCGACCTGCCGCTGGCGTTCGACGGCGTGGCGGACTTCAGCGGCCGCCGGCCGCGGACGGTGACTCAGCTCCGGCTGTCGAGGATCGCGTCCCACTTCGCCAGCCGGTTGCCCATCTTCTCCCGCAGGCCCGAGGTGTCGCCCTCGATCTCCACCGTCTTCATCTTGTCCCCCTGGCGGACGGCGTCGACCACGTCCTGGCCTTCGACCACGCGGCCGAAGACCGTGTGCTTGCCGTCGAGGTGGGGGGTCGGGCCGTGGGTGATGAAGAACTGGCTGCCGTTGGTGCCGGGGCCGGCGTTGGCCATCGAGAGGAAGCCCGCGCCGTCGTGCCGGAGCTCGGGATGGAGCTCGTCCTCGAAGTGGTAGCCCGGCCCGCCGCGTCCGGTGCCCGTGGGGTCGCCGCCCTGGATCATGAAATTCGCGATCACCCGGTGGAAGGTGACCCCGTCGTAGTAGCCGCGCTGCGCCAGGTTGACGAAGTTGGCCACCGTGATCGGCGTCTCGTCGGGGTAGAGCTCGAGGCGGATGTCGCCCTTGTTCGTCCGGATCACTGCGTGCATGGAAGGCTCCTCTCTGGGCGGTTGGCAGATCGGGTGAGCATACCAGACGGGACGACGCCCACCCCGGCGACGCGGAGCTCCTACCCTTCCGGGCGTTCCCGGCCCGCCGGTCCGCGGCGGACAATGGTGGACGCCATGAAGACGATCATCGAGCCCTTCCGCATCAAGATGGTCGAGCCGATCCGCATGACCACGGTGGCCGAGCGCGAGAGCATCCTCGAGGCCGCGGGGTACAACCTCTTCCGGATCCCGGCCGAGACCATCGTCATCGACCTGCTCACCGACAGCGGCACCGGCGCCATGAGCGCCGAGCAGTGGTCGGCGATGATGCGCGGCGACGAGTCCTACGCCGGCAGCCCGAGCTGGGGCCGTTTCGAGAAGGCCGTCCGCGACATCTTCGGCTTCCGCCACGTGATCCCCACCCACCAGGGGCGGGCCGCCGAGCGGATCCTCGCCGCCACCCTCTGCCGACCCGGCCACGTGGTGCCCAACAACACCCACTTCGACACCACCCGCGCCAACGTCGAGGCGGTTGGCGCGAAGGCCGTGGACCTGCCCTGCGCCGAGTCTCGGGACCTCGCGGCGCCCCATCCCTTCAAGGGCAACGTCGACCTCGAAGCCCTCGAGCGCACGCTCGCCGAGAACGCCGGCAACGTGCCCTTCGCGATGATCACGGTGACCAACAACGGCGGCGGCGGCCAGCCGGTGTCGATGGCCAACGTCCGCGCCGCCGCCGCGATCTGCCGCCGCCACGGCGTGCCCTTCTACTTCGACGCCTGCCGCTTCGCGGAGAACGCCTACTTCATCAAGAAGCGGGAGGACGGCTACGGCGACCGGGCGCTGATCGACGTCGCGCGCGAGATGTTCTCCTACGGCGACGGCTGCATCATGAGCGCCAAGAAGGACGGGATGGCCAACATCGGCGGCTTCCTGTGCTCCAACGACGACTCCGTGGCCCGTCACGAGGAGGAGCTGCTGATCCTGACCGAGGGCTTCCCGACCTACGGCGGGCTCGCCGGCCGCGACCTGGAGGCCGTGGCCGTGGGCCTCTACGAGGCGCTCGACCCCGGCTACCAGGAGTACCGCCACGCCTCGACCCGCTACCTCGGCGAGCACCTGACGGCCGCGGGCGTGCCGATCGTCCAGCCCCCCGGCGGCCACGCCATCTACGTCGACGCCGCCGCCATGCTCCCCCACGTCCCGCGCTCCGAGTTCCCCGGTCATGCCCTGGCCCTCGAGCTCTACCGCCACGGCGGCATCCGCTCGGTGGAGATCGGCTCGGTGATGTTCGGCAAGAAGGACCCGGCGACGGGCGAGGAGCGCTTCGCCGCCAACGAGCTGCTGCGGCTGGCGATCCCTCGTCGCGTCTACACCAAGAGCCACATCGACTACGTGATCGAGGCGATCGTCGAGGTGTACGAGCGGCGCGAGCGGATTCCGGGCGTCGAGATCGTCAGCCAGCCGGAGACGCTGCGGCACTTCTCGGCCACCTTCCGGCCGCTGGCGACGGCCGTCGTAGCGGCTTGAGGCGATTCCGCCGCTTTCCTGCCCTTTCGGACGGTCGCGCCACGCTGCGCGAGGGTCGCCGCCACGATCGGCGCGCGTCGGCGTCTCGGCGTCATGGCGGCGCGGATTCCCGTCCCGGCTACCGGAGATAGCCGAGGCTGCGCAGGCCCTCGAGCGTTTCCGGGTCGAGGTGGTAACCCTCCGCCGGGTAGGCCTCGGCCTCGAGGCGCCGGGTCCAGGCGGCGAGGGCCTGCGCGAGGCGGTCGCGGCGGGGGGCGTCGTGCCGCGCCAGGTTGGCGGTTTCGGCGGGATCCGCCTCGAGGTCGTAGAGCTCGAGCACGGAGAACCCGCCGTCGTCCTCCTCGACGTCCGAGCGCACCAGCTTGTAGCGGCCGTCGACCAGGGCGCGCACGGCGATGCCGCGGTCGATCCCGAGCGTCCACTCCAGGGTCTCGCCATAGATCGGCCGCGGCTCGGGGGCCGCGGCGCCGCGGAGGGCCGCGGCGAGCGAGCGGCCGCCGCGTCCGGCGACGTCTCCGCCGGCGACGCCGAGCAGCTCGAGCACCGTCGGCAGCACGTCGACGTGGGCCACGGGCACGTCCACGACGGACCCCTCGACGCCGCCCCGCGCCTGCCCCGCGAGCGCGGCGACGAGGGGCACCCGCAGGGTGCTGTCGTAGAGGTAGCGGTTGTGGGCGTCCTCGCCGTGGTCGCCGAGCCCCTCGCCGTGGTCGGCGGTGACCACGGCGAGGGTGCGGCCGGGGAGCGCGTCGACCGCCGCGAGGAGACGGCCGAGCTGGTGGTCGGCGAAGGCGATCTCGGCGTCGTAGGGATCGGCGAAGCGCTCGCTCCACGGCGCCGGCGCGGCCCACGGCCGGTGGGGGTCGAAGTAGTGGACGAAGAGGAACCAGGGACGCTCGCGGCGCTCGGCGAGCCATGCCAGGGCGCGGTCGGTCACCTGGTCGGCCGGCCGCTCGAAGACGCGGAAGTCGTGGCCGAGCCAGACGCCGGCGCTCGCCCGGGAGCCGGAGAGCTCAGCGCGGGAGCCGGAGAAGTCGCCGTCGTAGAGCGCGAAGCCCTGGTCGAGGCCGAAACGCGCGTCGATCGGCAGGGCGCCGGCGAACGCCGCCGTGTCGAAGCCCGCGTCCTGCAGGATCTCGGCCAGGGTGCGGTGCGCCGCCGCCAGCCGGAAGCGGCCGTTGGCGCGCACTCCGTGGGCCGGCGGCAGCAGGCCGGTGAAGAGGCTGGCGTGCGAGGGCAGGGTCGAGGGCACGTGGGCGTAGGCGCGGGTGAAGAGGGTGCCGCGCGCCGCCAGGGCGGCGAGGGCGGGCGAGGTCGGGGGCGGGTAGCCGTAGGCCGAGAGCCGATCGGCCCGGGTGGTGTCGAGCACCACCAGGAGCAGGTTGTCGGCGGGCGGCGCCGCGCAGCCGATCGCCGCGCCCAGCGCCGCCGCCAGAGGGAGGATCCACCGCCGCATCGCCCCAGACTACCTCGGCGTCAGAGGACCTTGCGCTGCCAGTGACCGCGGCGGAAGAAGACGACGGCCGTCAGGGCCGCCACGGCCTCGGCCACCGGGATCGCCACGAACACCCCGGTCGGCCCCCAGCCGAGCTGCCACGTCAGCACCCAGGCGAGCGGGATCTTGAGCAGCCAGTGGCAGACCAGGTTGATGAACGTCGGCGTGCGCGTGTCGCCGGCGCCGTTGAACGACGCGATGAGCACCATGCCGAAGGCCATCAGGGGATAGCCCAGGCTGACCAGCAGCAGGCACTGCGCCCCGTAGCCGATGACGTCCTCCGCGTCGGTGAAGAGGGAGACGATCGGCCGCGCCGCGACGATGAAGAGCAGGCCGGCGGAGCACAGGAAGCCGAGGTTGAAGCGCGCCGTGAGCCACACCGAGCGCACTGCCCGCTCGGGCCTCCCGGCGCCCAGGTTCTGGCCGACGAGCGTGGCGGCGGCGTTGCACAGACCCCAGGCCGGCAGCAGCACGAAGATGATCACCCGCACCGCGATGGTGTAGCCGGCCAGCGCGCTCGAAGAGTACGGGGTGAGCACCCGCACCATGCCGGTGAACGAGGAGGTGGCCACGAAGAACTGGAAGATGCCGTACGCCGACACCCGCAGCAGCCGCGCCATGGTCTCCGGCACGACCTGCAGGTGACGGCGGCGGATCCGGATGCGCCCCCGCCCGGAGGTGAGGATCCGCACCTGGTAGAGCACGCCGAGGCCGCGGCCGAGGTTGGTGGCGACCGCGGCCCCGGTCACCCCCATGGCGGGAATCGGGCCCAGCCCGAAGATCAGGATCGGATCGAGCACGACGTTGGCCAGGTTGGCGAGCGCCAGGACGCGCATGGCCAGGAAGGGGTCGCCGGCGCCGCGGAAGGCGGCGTTGATCAGGAAGAGCATGAGGATCGTGCCGCAGCCGCCGAAGATGTGGGTGGCGTAGCCGGTGCCGGCGTCGAGGACGTCCTGCTGCGCCCCCATGAGCTCGAGCAGACGGCCGGCGTTGGCGGCGCCGGCCACGCCGACGATCACGGAGACGATCAGGCCCAGGACGATCGCCTGCACCGTGGTCACCGTGGCGCCTTCGCGGTCCTTCTCGCCGATGCGTCGCGCCACCATCGCGGCCGCGCCCATGCTGAGGCCGAGCGAGACCGCGAAGACCACCGCCAGGAGCGAGTCGGTCAACCCCACGCCGGCGACCGCGGCCGGCCCCAGGCGGGCGACGAACCACGTGTCGCAGACCGCGAAGACCGAGTGCATGGAGGTCTCGAGCACCATCGGCACCGCGAGCAGGAAGATGGCCCGCGGCAGCGAGCCCCGGGTGAAGTCCCGGTCGCTGCCGCGCACGGCCTCGCGCACGTCCGCCCACAGCGCCGCCCACCTCCCGCGCGGCGGAGAGTCGGTCGGCGGCGTCGCAGGGTCGTCGTGCACCGTTCAGCCGCCGGCGTCGAGCCGCTCGAGGTTGCGGCGCGCCGTCGCGTCGTCCGGGCGCAGCTCGAGCACCCGCCCGAGCAGCCGCCGCGCCTCCTCGCCCTCGCCGCGCACCATCAGGATCACCGCCAGGTCGTTCATCGCCGCCACGTGGCCGCCGGCCACCTCGAGCGTCCGCCGCAGGTCGGCCTCGGCGCCGGCGCGGTCGCCCGCGGCGAGCTTGGCGACGCCGCGCTGGTAGAGGGCGTCAGGGTGCCCGGGGAAGCGCTCCAGCGTCGCCTCGGCGCGTTCCAGGGCCTCCTGATGGCGTTCGAGGTTGAGCAGCGTGGTGACCTCGACGAGGTAGATGCGCAGGTCCTCCGGCGAGATCAGGAGCTCCCGGCGCAGCACCTCGAGCGCCCGTTCGCCGTCGCCGTCGGCGAGCGCCCGCCGGGCCTGCGCGATGCTGCGGTCCACCGGGTCGCCGATCGCGCGCTGGCCCTGCATCTCGCGGCGCCGCTCGTTCTCCTCGGCCGAGAGATCGCGGAACCTCTGGCGCGCCGCCAGCGCTTCGTCGCGCCGGCCGGCGGCCAGCAGGGCATCGCCCAGCGACTTCCAGGCGGGAGCGTGGGAGGTGGCCAGGGCCGTCGAGGTCTCGAGGAAGAGCACCGCCTCGTCGCTGCGGCCGGCGGCCACCAGCAGGCGGCCGTACTCGAAGGCGATCTGGGCCGCCAGCGGCCCCAGCGGCTGCTGCGCCCGGTGCCGCCCCGGCAGCGCCGCGGCGAAAGGCTCCAGGGTCTTCAGGGCGTCCTCCACGGCGCCCAGGCGGTAGCGTGCCGTCGCCAGGATGAGCGCCAGGCGCACGTCGTCCTGGGCGCCTTGCGGCGCCAGGTCGATCGCCTCCTGCGAGCGCCCCAGGCTCACGTAGGTGTCGGCGAGCACCCGCGTCAGGTCCCCTCGCATCTCGGGCGGCACGTTGTCGCGGAACGGCTCGAGCAGGGCGACGGCCTCCTCGGGCTTGCCGCGCTGCAGCAGTGACTGGCCGCGCAGCATGGCGACCTTGGGGTCCGACTCCGGCAAGCCGGCGATCAGCTCGTCCGCCTCCGCGCCACGCTCGAGGCGCAGGGCGCAGGCGGCGGCGGCGATCCGCGCCTCGGCGTCGTCCGGGTTGGCGAGGGCCCACGGGCGCAGCAGCCGGTAGGCGTCGAAGCTGCGGCCGCGCCCTCCCCACAGCAGCCCCAGCTCGCGCCCCGCCGGCGACACCGGCACCAGCGCCACCGAGCGCTCGAAGTAGGCCTCGGCGGCCGGCAGGGCGCCCAGGGCCTGGCTGGCGCGGCCGGCGTTGTAGAGCACCGCGGCGTCGGCGTCCTCGCGGTCGGCCAGCGGCGCCAGCACCCGGGCCGCGTCCCCGGGCCGGCCCAGCTCCACGTAGAGCGTTCCCAGCAGCGACTGCTCGAAGGCGCTGAGACTCCCGCCTTCGTGCAACGGCTCGAGCAGCGCGACGGCGCCCGCGGAGTCGCCCTTGCCGAGCAGCTCGAGGGCCTGGCGGCCGGCGTCGGAGAGCGGCGGCGGCTCCTGGCCCGGCGCGCCGACGGCAAGCAGGATCGTCAAGGCGAGTAGCGTCGGTCTCTTCATGGCGGATCTCTTTCGTGTCAGGTCCCGTGGCGTCGCGTCAGGTGTCGTGGCGTCGGGTTTTGGCCGGCCGTCGCGCCGGCCCTCACATGTTAGCGTAGCGCCCGAGATGAAAGCGTGGATCCTGCTCGTCGCGTCGCTCCTGCCGCCGAACGTCCCGGCAGGGGCCGCGTCCCCGGCCGCCGCGCCTGCCCCCTTCGTGC
>DASWIG010000027.1:0-37178 GCA_036397835.1 Thermoanaerobaculia bacterium | reverse complement strand
GCCTTCCTCCAGGGGCTGGCGCAAGGCCTCCAGGGTGTCGCGGCGGAATTCGGGCAGCTCGTCGAGGAAGAGCACGCCGGCGTGCGCCAGGCTCGCCTCGCCGGGACGCGGGATGCTGCCGCCGCCCACCATGCCCGCCGTCGACACGCCGGGGTGCGGGCTGCGGAACGGGCGAGTGGAGTAGAGGCGCGACGGCGGCTCCTCGGAGACCAGGGAGTGGATCTTGGTGACCGCGATCGACTCCGCCAGGGTGAGCGAGGGCAACAGGCCGGGGAGCCGCCGCGCCAGCATCGTCTTGCCCGAGCCCGGCGGCCCCATGAAGAGCAAGTTGTGGCCGCCGGCGGCGGCGACCTCGAGGGCGCGCTTGGCCGCCTCCTGGCCGCGCACCTCCGAGAGGTCGGGGGACTCGCCGCAGTCGACCGGGGTGAACGGCTCGACCGGCGCGGCGGCGATCGGCGCCTCGTCGAGCAGGTGCTCCACCGCCTCGGCGAGGCTCTTGACCGGGATCACCGGCACCGCCCCCAAAGCCGCCGCCTCGCCGGCGTTGGCCGCCGGCAGCAGGAGCTCCCTGAGACCCATGCGCGCCGCCAGGTCGGCGATGGCGAGGGCGCCGCGCACCGGACGCACGGCGCCGTCGAGGCCGAGCTCGCCGCACAGCAGGCGGCCCTGGAGCGCCTCCTCGGGGATCTGGCCGAGCGCCGACATCAGGGCGACGGCGATCGCCAGGTCGAGGTGGTTGCCCTCCTTGCGCAGATCGGCGGGGGCGAGGTTGACGACGACGACCCGCGGGGGCAGGTCGAAGCCGCTGTTCTTGATCGCCGAGCGCACGCGCTCCCGGCTCTCACGGACCGACGCGTCGGGCAAGCCGACGATTTGTGTCTGTGGCAGGCCGTTGTAGACGTCGACCTCCACCTGGACGCCCCGGGCGTCGACGCCCCAGGGGGTGGCTGTGGTGATCTTGGCTAACATACACCCGCGTGTAGACGGATGAGAGCCTCGAATTCTGACGCGGTGGCGCGAAAAATCTCGAAAAAGTCGCGGCGGACGGCTTTCAACGTCCGGTTACCGCCGAAAAGGGCGTTCCGGCCCTCTTCGGGACGCTCGACGTCGGCCGGGATTCGATTCAGGGAGAGAAGGGGAGGGATGGTGCGAAAGGGGGGACTCGAACCCCCACAGCCTTGCGGCCACAAGATCCTGAATCTTGCGCGTCTACCATTTCCGCCACTTTCGCAGTGAGACGCGGGCGCGGCGTACCGCCGCTCTGAGAAGATTCTACGGGCCGCGGCGGCGGGTGTCAATGCGTCGCGCCTGGGGGAACCGCCGGCGGGCACCGCAAGTCCAATACTATAGGGGGACGGATGCCGACCCCCACCGACAAACTACCTGAAATGCCGGAGTTAGCGATATGACCACCATCCGACGAATCGTCGCGGCCACATGGCTCCTCGCGGCGCTCCTCGCGGCGCTTCTGGCCGCCGGATGCTCCGCGCCGGGCCCGGAGCCCGAGGTGGACGAGGCGGCGATCGCGTCCACGATCCGCGCCTACCTCCCCCGGCTCGCCGCGGCCTACGCCACCGGCAACCTGGAGCCCTTGAAGGAGCTGGCGGTCGAGAAGGAGATCGCCCACGTCCGCCAGCGGGTCAGCGAGCTCACCGACCAGGGCAAGGTCTACGAGCCCGAGCTGCGGGAGATGACGGTCGAGAGCGTCTCCGTGTGGCAGTACGCCAACGCCTTCGTCACCACCGTCGAGGTCTGGGACGTGCGCTCCTACGCCCTCGGATCGCGGACGCTGCTGAGCGAGACCGTCGACCAGCGCAACCAGGTCAAATACCAGCTCAAGCGCAAGGACGACGGCTGGAAGATCCTCTACCGGGAGCTCGCCGACGCGCCCGGCGGTTGACTTCGCGATGAGCGAAACCGTCCCGCCCGCGGGCGTGACGCCGGCGGTGGCCGTGGTCGGACGGCCCAACGTCGGCAAGTCGACGCTCTTCAACCGGCTCGTCGGACGCCGGCAGGCCATCGTCCACGACCAGCCCGGAGTGACCCGCGACCGCATCTTCGGCCTCGTTGAGCTCGACGCCGGCCGCGTCGTGCAGCTCATCGACACCGGCGGCCTGGTGCCGCCGGGCGACGATCCCCTGGGGCTGGGCGAGCAGGTCTTCCTGGCGATCGGGGAGAGCGACCTGCTGCTCTTCGTCGTCGACGGCAAGGACGGCCTGGTGGCGGCCGACGAGCGCGTGTGGGAAGCGATCCGCCGGACCGGCAAGCCGGCGATCCTGGTCGTCAACAAGGGCGACGCCCGCGCCGCCAAGGAGCAGTTCGGCGAGTTCCACGCCCTCGGCATCGACCCGCAGGTGCTGGTCTCGGCGGAGCACGGCGGCGGCATCGAGGACCTCCGGCAATTGGTGGTCGGGAAGCTGCCGCCGGTCGCCCCGGCGGCCGACGAGGTCGAGATGCCGTCGATCGCGCTGGTCGGCCGTCCCAACGTCGGCAAGTCGTCGCTGTTGAACGGCCTGCTCGGGCAGCCGCGGGTGCTGGTCTCGCCGGTCGCCGGCACCACGCGCGATCCCGTCGACACCGTCTTCGCCTGGGGGGCGGGCCGGTTCCGCCTGATCGACACCGCCGGCATCCGCCGCCGCAGCAAGGTCTCGGGGGCGCCGGAGGAGCTGGCGGTGATGTTCGCACGCCGCCAGATGGAGCGCGCCCAGCTCGTGGTGCTGCTGATCGACGCCGCCGACGGCGTGACCACCGGCGACCTGACGATCGCCGGCACCGCCTGGGAGCTGGGACGCGCCGTGGTCGTGGCGGTCAACAAGTGGGACCTCCTGGACGCCGCGGCGCGCGAGCGGCTGGAGCATAGCTGGCCGCGGCTCGACGAGATCCTGGCAGGGCCGGCGCGGGTGAACCTGTCGGCGCTGACCGGCCGCCGCCTCGACCGCCTGATGCCGGCCCTCGCCGCCACCCTCGCCCGCTACCGCCTCGAGCTGACGACGAGCGAGGTCAACCGCCTCTTCGAGCGCGCGGTGGCGCGCCACCAGGCGCCGCAGCTCCGCGGCCAGCCGTGGAGGCTCTACTACGCGACCCAGGTGTCGACCGGACCTCCCACCTTCATGCTCTTCGCCAACCGCACCCTGGGCCGCGGCGGCTACCGCCGCTACCTCGAGAACCGGCTGCGCGAGGCCTGCGGCCTGGGCGGCGTGCCGGTGCGCCTGGTCGTCCGCAAGCGCTGAGGGGCGGCGCCGTTTCGCGTCGCTGACCCCTTGTCCCTCCCCCGGCGATCCCCTATACTTGGGCCACTTCTTGGACGAGCCTTTGGCGATAGGGGCAAGGAGGTTGGCTAGAAAGCTGTTCACGCCCGGAGGAAGGACGAAGGCCGATCTGGTCGACGCGGTCTACCGGCGCCACGGCGCTCTGACCAAGAGCGAGGCGGCAGGCGTGGTGGACGCCATCTTCGACACCGTCAAGACCACGCTGAGCGACGGCCGTTCGGTGCGGATCCGCAACTTCGGCGTCTTCGAGGTCACGGAACGCTCGGGCCGCACCGGGGTCAACCCGGCGAGCGGCCAGCGGATGTTCATCCCGCCGCACACCGGGCTCAGCTTCCGGCCCTCGCGCAACCTCAAAGACGCCCTGACCGACGACGAGGGCAGCGAACGTTAGCCGCGAGCGGCCGGCGCGAGGCCGTGAGCGGCAAGATGGGAAGGCGGCGTGGCGAAGAAGCTCTACTACAAGATCGGAGAGGCCTGCAAGATCCTCGAGGTCAAGCCCTTCGTGCTGCGCTACTGGGAAACGGAGTTTCCCTTCCTCAGTCCCGACAAGAGCAAGTCGGGCCAACGGATCTACAGCGAGCGCGACCTCGAGCTGGTGCGGCGGATCAACGAGCTGCTCAACGTCGAGGGCTACACGATCGCCGGGGCGCGCAAGAAGCTCCAGGCCGAGCTCGAAGCCGACGGCCGAAACCCGGGCTCCGGCAACGGGCCCCGGCCTGTGGCACCCCTGGCCGCGGTGCCCCCGTCTGAGGCGCCCCCGCCCGCCGCCAGGCCGGCTGCCGTGCCGGCGCTTGACACCGCGGCCCGCGAGAGGGTAGAACAGTTCCGTTCCGGCGTCGAGGAGGCGCTGCGCCAGGCACGAGACCTCCTCGAGCTTCTCGGAGAGGAATCCTCCCGGGCCGAGAAGAAGACGAGCAAGACCGGAGCACGATAGACCAGCTTACTTCGGGACGTGGCGCAGCCTGGTAGCGTACCTGAATGGGGTTCAGGTGGTCGCGAGTTCAAATCTCGCCGTCCCGACCAGATTTACGACGTATGAAGGGCCGCTCTCATGAGCGGCCCTTCCGCCGCCGGGCCAGCCCGAGCAAGGCTACCCGCCTTACCCGCGGCGGCGAGCCGGCCGATCTCGTACGGATCGCCGCCGAGGACACCGCTACGTCGCCGCCACGGCGAGCGCTTGGCCGAAGTCCTCGACGAGCTCGCCGACGTCCTCGATGCCCACCGAGACGCGGATCAGGTCGTCGGTGATGCCGAGCCGCCGGCGCTCCTCGGGCGCCATCCCGAGGTGGCTGCTGCGCGACGGACGCACCACCAGGGTCTCCACGGCGCCCAGGCTGGCGGCGTGCAGGGGGATGCGCACCCGCTCGAGGAAACGCTCTGCCACCGCCGCGTCGGCGGCGTAGAACGACAGCATGCCGCCGTAGCCGCTGAACAGCTCCCGCGCCCGCGCGTGGCTCGGGTCCGACGGCAGGCCGGGATAGTTGACCCGCCGCACCTCGGGACGGCCGGCGAGGAAGCGGGCGAGCTCCAGGGCGTTGGCGTTCTGGCGCTCGACCCGCAGCGCCAGCGTCTTCAGCCCGCGCTCGAAGAGGAAGCAGGCGTGCGGGTCGAGGGCGCCGCCCAGGTGGAGCTGCAAGTGACGTATGCGGTCGACGTGCTCCTGCGAGCCGATCACCGCGCCGGCCACGATGTCGCTGTGGCCGTTCAGGTACTTGGTGGCGCTGTGGAGCACGACGTCGAAGCCGATCTCCCGCGGCCGGAAGTTGACCGGCGAGGCGAAGGTGCTGTCGATCGCCGTCACCAACCCGTGGGCCTTGGCGAACGCGACCACCGCCTTGAGGTCGCCCACCTCGACCAGCGGGTTGGAGATCGACTCGACGTAGACCAGCCGTGTCTCGGGCCTGAGCAGTTCCTCCCACGCCGCCGGGCCGGCGGGATCGCCGGGGTCGAAGGCGCTCGCCGCGACGTCGAACGCCGGCAGGTCCTGGTCGATGAACGTCCGGGTGCCGCCGTAGAGCGTCTTCTGCGCCAGAAGCTGCTCGCCGGACTTGACGAACGCCAGGATCGTGGCGCTGATCGCCGCCATGCCGCTGGCGGTGACCAGCGCCGCCTCGCCCGCCTCGATCGCCGCCAGGCGGGCGTGGAGCGTGTGGTGGTTGGGCGAGTTGTGGAGGCGGATGTAGCGCACCGCGTCGTAGGCGTCCTCGTCGCCCATCAGGTAGTTGGCGCTCTGGAAGATCGGCGTCACCACCGCCCCCTCGACGTTGGGCCGCGGGGCGCCGGCGTGGACGACGTTGGTGGCGAGACGGCGGAATCGAAGGGTGTGCTCGGTCACGACGTCCTCCTTCTCAGAAGGTTTCCCGCGCTTCGAGGTTCGCTTCGATCTCCTCGCGTGTGCGCCACACGGGACGTAGCTCCTTCCTGGCGAAAAGCGCGAGCTGGTCGCCTACGTGCGGCGAGCCGGGCTGCGAGGCGTTGCCGTAGGAGAGGAGCGCGCGGGCGCGGACCGGGTCGGAGAACTCGACCACGGCGACGTAGGAGTCGCCGCCGAAGGCCTCGGCCGTGCCGTCGTTCACGCGGTAGTTGACGACGCGGAAGATGCCCAGGGCGTCGGGGCCGCCGTTGGCCGGCAGGTCGACGCCGCCGCGGCGCAGGCGGTACACGTCGCCCCAGGCGACGTCGAGGGCGCCGTGACGCTCCTCGACCGCCGCGGCGGCGCGGTCGAGGGCGGCGGCCGACGCCGCCGGATCGGCGAACCCGTCGGGCGTCTCGAGGGGCCGCTGCTCGTCCCAGGCGACGGCGAAGCCGACGCCGGCGCGCCGGAGCTCGTGGGCGAGCTCGGCGAAGAGCACGCCGCCGCGGCTTTCGGCGTCGGCGGTGAGGTCCCAGGCCTCGAGCACCGCGAGGGCGCGCCGGGCGCGCTCGCTGCCGTGCGCCGCGACCGCGACCGCCACGTCGTCGAGCACCCGCTCGGCGAGCCGCATCCGGCTCGAGAGCTTGTAGGTCACCAGCTCGTCGAAGGAGATGCTCTCGTCGTCCATCAGCATCTGCGCCGACTGTTGGGCGCGCAAGTGCATGAAGCGCGGCGCCATGTAGGGCGGGTAGTCGCCGGCGTCGAGGACGGCCGGAAACGTCGTCGTCCAGGGCGGGTCGTTGGCGTTCTGCAGCCAGCCGCTCGGCGGGTCCACGGCCCGCGGCAGGTCGGCGTACGGATGGGTCTCGGTCCACAGGTTCTCCGAGCTGGTGCCCGGCACCACGCCCGACCACGCCGACCAGTCTCCCGCCGGCCTCTTCGGCGTCAGGCCGCCGAAGAGGTGCATCACGTGACCGTCGCGGTCGGCGTACACGACCGTGAACATCGGCATCTGCAGCCGGCGCTGCGCGGCCTCGAACTCTTCGAGGCCGGTGGCGCGAGCCATGTCCCAGTACTGGGCGAAGAGCGCGGGGCGGTCGAGCCCGACCACGCGCAGCGCCAGCGCCTTGCCGCCCTCCTCGGCCACCACCGGGCCGTGGACCGAGCGGCGGACCTCGAGCGTCTCCTCGGCGAGCGAGCCGTCGTCCCGCTTCACCTTCAGGGCGAGGGTCTCGGTCTCGAAGGCGCGCACCTCGCCGTCGAAGCGGTAGCCGCCGCCTTCGAGCTCGAGCTCGTAGAGGTCGGCGCCGTCGTGGGCGTTCACGGTGTGGGTCCAGCCGAGCCGGTCGTTGAAGCCGATGCCGACGAAGGGGCTGCCGATCAGCGTCGCGCCGCTGACGTTGACCTCCGGGGTGACGAGCTGGACCTCGAACCAGGTGAAGAGATCGAGCCACGGCAGGTGCGGGTTGGCCACCAGCATGGCGTGGCCGGAGGCGGAGCGCGACGGCGCCACGGCCCAGGCGTTGGAGCCCGCGCTCCAGCCGCGGCGGGCGCCGCGCACGTCGTCGGGGCTGACCACGAAGGTGAAGTGGATGCTGCGCTGGACGTGGGCGAGGACGTCGGCCGCCGTCACCGGCAGCACCGCCTCGACGCCGTCGTCGATCGCCTCCGCGTGGGCCGCCGCGTAGTCGTTGATGCCGCGGGCGAAGGCGTCGAGGGCTTCCCGATAGACCGGCTCCTGCGCCGCCAGCCAGGCCCGCGCCCGCGCCGGAATGCCCATGGTGTGTACCCAGCGGTCGGAGTCGAGGTGCTCGGCGCCCCAGTACTCGGCGGCGCGTCCGCGCGCTTGGCCGAGGAGTCGCAGCAGGAGGTCGCCGTGGCTTCTCGCCTGCGCCCAGCCGTGGGCGTAGGAGAGCCGCGCGACGTCGGGAGCGAAGACGTGGGGCACGCCCCAGACGTCCCAGAGGATCTCCGTCGCGGTGATCGGGGGCGCGTCGGCGGGCGGCGCGTCCGCGGGCGGCCCGCAGGCGGCGAGGGCGAGGAGGATCAGGCTCGGCAGGAGCCGCGTCAGGCGGCGTCGGATCATCGATGTCTCCCTTCGGTTCCCGGTGCGCTGGAGAGTACACCAGATTTTTTCGCCGGCCGCGTCAGAATTCGCGGCCGGATTGCGTCTACACCTGGGTAGATTGAAATGGAGGATCGACCCGTGACCGAAGTCTTGACGCTGAAGGACATCCCCGAGGACGCCCGCCCCCGCGAGCGCCTGCTGCGCTGCGGCGGCAAGGCGCTCTCGGATGCCGAGCTCGTCGCCATCCTGCTGCGCTCGGGCCGTCCCGGGCTGACGGTGGTGCGGATGGCCTCGGAGGTGCTGGAGGAGTGCGGCGGCCTGCTCGGGCTGCTGGACGCCGAGTACGGCGTCCTGGTGCGCAACGGCCTGGGGCGCGCCAAGGCGGCGGCGCTGCTCGCCGCGGTCGAGCTCGGCCGGCGTCTGGCGCGGGCGCGCATCCCCGAGCGCCAGCTCCTCAACCGGCCCGACGTCATGGCCGACTACCTGGCGCTGCGCTACGCACGGCAGGACCAGGAGGTCATGGGCGCCGTCTTCCTCGACGTGCGCAACCGCCTGCTCGCCGACGTCGAGATCTACCGCGGCACCCTGAGCCGCGCCTCGGTGGAGCCGCGGCTGATCCTCAAGGAGGCGCTCCAGCGCAACGCTTCGGCCTTCGTGGTCTTCCATACCCATCCCAGCGGCGACCCGGCGCCGAGCTCCGACGACCTGGCCTTCACCCGCCAGCTCTCCGACGCCAGCGAGATCGTGGGCGTGACGATGCACGACCACTTGATCGTCGGCACGGCGGGACGCTTCGTGTCGCTGCGGCGCCGGGGGTCGTGGTGACGCGAGTCACCGGCCCGCGTCGGGCCCGGGGCGCGCAAATCCTTCGGTCCTTCCTTCATCAGACTTCCGTCAGCACGTGGCGCAGGAGGGCGGTCCAGGCGCCGCGGGTGACGTCCTTGGGGTGGTCGAGAGACTGGTCGAGCCGGGGGTCGAGGCCGTAGAGGGTCTCGAGCCCCTTGAGGACCTCGCCGGTCATGCCGTGGCGCTGCACCTCGTCGAGGGCCCAGATCAGCATCTGCTGGTCGTAGGCCTGGAGGTCCGAGCGGTGGTTGATCTCGCTCAGGTACTTGTTGAAGGTCACGATGCCCGACCAGATCTGCGCCGCCTGACGCGGGTCGCGCTCGCTCGCCAGCCATTCCTCGATCTGCTCCTTGAGCAGGTGGCAGCGCATCTGCTCGTCGATCCGGATCTCGACGAAGGGCGAAGACCGGATCATCCAGGCGAAGGCCCGCGACATGACCACGAGGCGGTCGTCGAAGTCGTCCGGGAGCGCCGACGCCGGCCCCATGAGCTGGCGAAAGCGGCCGAAGAAGCGGCGGACGCGGAGGGCGCCCGACGCCGCTTCCCTGAGCTCGGACGACGGCGGCGCCAGGCCCTTGGGCCGCTCGGCCGGCGGCGGCTCCGGCGCCGCCACGGCGTCCTCGGGCGGCGCCGCCGGCAACGGACCCGACGGCGGCGCCTCCTCTCGCTGCTGGTAGCGCCTGGCGCGGCGGACGAACGAGTCGAGCGTCTTGTTGTGGTGCTCCTTCATCCGCGCGCGCAGGGCGCCGGGGTCGATCTGTGCGGCCGCGTCGTCCGTGAGCCGGGACTCCCGCGTGGCGACCACTTTGCCGCCGATGAACACGTCGGTGCGGATGGAGAGCCCGTCCTGATCGCTCAGCTCGGTCTGGAAGTGAAACGTCCGGCCGAGGATCTCGACCTCCTGGTTCAAGCCGCTGATCATCCGCGGATGCTAGCAGAAGAACCTCCGGGCCGGCGTCACGGCCCCCGCGACTCTGAGCCATACCGAGCAAATGACGCCAGTGTCGGCGCCGACGCTGAGCTCTTCCGGCCGATTCACGCCGGCGTCGGCGCGTACGCTGGCGTCATTCGGCCGATTCACGCCAGCGTCGGCGCGTACGTTGGCGTCATTCGGCCGATTCACGCCAGCGTCGGCGCGCACGCTGGCGTCATTTGGCCGATTCACGCCAGCGACGGCGCGCACACTGGCGTCATTTGGCCATTTCACGCCAGTGTCGGCGCGAACCCTGAGCTCTTACCTGGGCCTCGAGCGCGGCGGTGCGCGAAGGCGGATCCACCTCGATTTCCTCGTCGCGAAACGCCAGGGCGATCGTCCGCGAGCGGGCGCGATAGGCCCACCGCCCACGCCGCGGCCGCCACCGCGAGCACGCCCCAGAGCAGGTGGCTGGCACGGACCTTCACGCTTGCTCCCTCCCGCTCGCCGTCCTGCCCGGCAGGGGCTCGACGTGGAGGTAGCGACGGAGCCAGGCCGTCCCGACGTAGAAGGGCACGGTGTCGACCAGCGCGGCGACGAGCTTGAAGACGTAGCCCGTCGCGATGAAGACCCAGAGCTGCGGCCACGCGGGCCGGCCGGGATCGATCGGCAGGGCGTGGGCGTAGAAGTGGGTGATGGTGATCACCGCGAAGGTGTCGACGAGCTGGCTGACCAGGGTGGAGCCGTTGTTGCGCAGCCAGAGGTGGCGGCCGCCGGTCAGGTTCTTCCAGAAGTGGAAGAGGTGGACGTCGCAGAGCTGGGCCGCGAGGTAGGCGATCATCGAGGCCACCACGGCGCCGAGGGTGAGGCGCCGGATCTCGAAGAAGACCGGCTCGCCGCCGCCGGCCGCGGGCAGTCCCGGCAGCAGGCCGCCGATCCACAGGATCAGCATCAGCCACAGGTTGATCAGGAAGCCCACCCAGACCATGAAGCTGGCGCGCCGGCGGCCGTAAAGCTCGGAGATGAAGTCGGTGCACAGGAAGGTCAGGGGATACGGCAGCACGCCGACCGCCAACGGCAGGGGGATCCGGCGGCCGAAGACGGTGAAGCCGAGGTCGAGGAACCGCGTCACGCCGAGGATGTTGAGCATCGCCATCGACCCCAGGAAGAGCCCGGCGAGCACCAGGAACACGCGCTCGCGCCGCACCTGGATCACGTCGCCGTCGAGGATCTCGAGACCCGCTTGGTCGAACATGCGCCGCAGGTTACCCGCGCCTTCCGAGCGGCGTCAATCCGGGGCCGGGTAGCGGTCGAAGCGGATGGCGCCGCCGCGGTCCATGCCGATCTCCACCCGCCAGGCCACGCGGTCGGCGAAGTGCCGGCGCAGGAGCCGGTCGTCCTCGGGCCCGATCGAGAGCGCCCAGACGATCTCGGCGGCGTCGACGTCGGCGGCGTTGGCGATCCACTCGTCGTGGATGTCGGCCCAGGGTCCGTAGCGGACGAAGACCAGATCGCGTCCGTCCTGACCGCGAAGGAAGTCCGCGACCTCGGCTTTCGGCCGGCCGCAGCTCCGCGGCTCGCCGACCCGCAGGATCGGATCCGTGTACGCGACGCGCTCGGCCAGGGCGGCCGCCAGGAAGACGGCCAAGAGCACGCCGGCCAGCCGGCGACGCGAGCGCACGCGCGACACGCCCCGACGCAGTCCCTGGATCACCGCCAGGAACACCAATCCGAGGACCGGCGCGGCGTAGTGGGGTTTGTGGCTCAAGGCCGCGAGCGCCGTCAGCAGGAACAGTGAGCTTGCGGCCACGGCGAGCAGCACGCCACGCCACCTCAGGATCCACGGGAGGAGGAGACAGGGCAAGGTCAGGACCGGGCCCAGGAAAACGGCCCAGGTGCTCTCGAGCCGCCGGCCGAGAGTGCCGAGCCAGCCTGTCCAGGTCCGCTGCTCGTGGTACGCGCCGATCAGCCACTCCTCATAGAAGCGGGACATCAATGGGTGTCGGGGCTCCGGCGCCTGGCGCAGACCTTCCCAGACGAAAAGCGGTCGCTTGGAATAGCTCTCCTCGTAGACGGTGTACGGCGCCCGCCACGCTTCGCCGGTGGTCGCCCGGTTGTAGAGGAGCATCGCGGCGCCGGCGAGCCCCAGGACGAGGACGAGGGGCGCCACGCTGCGACGCCACTGGTGCCGGTGGGGCGAGCGCCTGAGCCAGGCGCCGAGCGGCGCCGCCGCCGCCAGGCTCACCACCGCGCCCTCGTACGGGCGGGTATTGGCGAGCACGGCGAGCCCCAGGGCGAGCCAGACGGCGTCGCGCGGACGGCCGCGGCGCAGGAGACGCGGGAGAGCGCCGAAGACCAGCGCGCCGCCCGCCGCCGGCAGCGCGCCGCCGAAATAGCTCCGTCCCCAGTAGGTGAAGACCCCTACGTGGACCACCGCGAGCGCTCCTCCCAGCAGGGCCCAGCGCGGGGGCAGCCAGCCCTGGAGCATCCAGCACAGGGCCGCGCCCAGCGCCAGGGCTCCGAGCCAGACGCCGACTATCGGGCGCCCTCCCAGCCGAGCCCCCAGGGCGAGCAAGAGACCCTGGCCGGGCGGGTACTTCGAGACGTAGGTCGGCCGCTGGATGACGTGAAAGGTCTCGAAGTGGGGCCAGAAGGGATGGGTGGGGTTGGCGAGGCGTCCCTGCAGGAAGGTGTCGGCGGCGAGCAGATAGCTCAGCTCGTCGTGGTAGACCGGAAGGGGCGCGCCGTGGCGCAGCGTCATCGCGAGAGACCCCGCGAATCCCAGACCCCCCACCAGGAGCACGGCGAGCCACCGCCGGCGGACCACGAGGGCGAGCATGGGCCGCAGGTTACTCGCGCCTTCGGACCAGCGTCAAGCGGTTGATACTATAGGCCGGAGAGAGAGCGGCCGGAGAGCGAGCCACGCGCCGCCGAGCACCACCTGGGCTCTCGCCGCCTGGGCACCCTGGCGGTGATTCACCGGCGCGCCGAGGCGCCGGACCTGCCGCCTTTGCCATCCTGCTGAGATTCTGAGAGAATCCCGCGGTTCCGGCCCCGCCCGGCGCACCTCTCCACGGACGAAGGAGCATTCGTGACCAGCCCAGCGCTCTGCGTGCGTCGAGACGGTCAGGTGATCGTGACCGGCTCGCTCGCCTTCGACCAGATCATGGTCTTTCCCGGCAACTTCAAGGACCACATCCTGCCGGACAAGCTGCACGTGATCAACATCTCGTTCCTGGTCAGCGAGATGCGCCAGCAGCGCGGCGGCTGCGCCGGCAACATCGCCTACACCCTGGCGCTCCTGGGCGCCGAGGCGCGGATCGTCGCCGCCGCCGGCAACGACTTCGCCGAATACCAGGCCTGGCTGGCCGGCCACGGCGTCGACACCTCGGGGATCCACGTGGTCGACGGCGTGCGCACCGCCTCGTGCCACATCACCACCGACCAGGCCGACAACCAGATCACCGGCTTCTTCGTGGGCGCCATGCCGCACGCCGCCACGCTGAGCCTGAAGGCCGGGCTGGGCGAGCGCCCGGCGCTCGCCATCGTGGCGCCCGACGACCCCGGCGCCATGACCCGCCACTGCCGCGAGGCCCGCGAAGCCGCCTTGCCCTTCATCTTCGACCCGTCCTTCCAGGTCACCGCCATGGCCGGCGACGACCTGGCCGCGGCGGCGCGCGGCGCCGCCATCATGATGGTCAACGACTACGAGCACGCGGTCTTCGAGGAGAAGACCGGCAAGAAGGGGCGCGCCATCTTCGACCTCGTCGACATGCTGGTGGTCACCCTCGGCGCCGAGGGCAGCAAGATCCGGCTTCGCGACGGCCGCGAGGTCGCGATTCCCGCGGCGCGGGTGTCGCGGGTGGCCGACCCCACCGGCGCCGGCGACGCCTACCGCGCCGGCTTCGCCGCCGGCCTGGTGCGCGGCTTCGAGCTCGAGGTCTGCGGCCGCATGGGCAGCGTGGCGGCGGCCTACGCGGTGGAGCACACCGGCACCCAGAGCCACGCCTACGGCCGCCGCGAGTTCACCGCGCGCTACCGCGACGACTTCGGCCCACTTCCCGAGGAGCTCTAGCTAGGAGGATCCCATGGCGAGGCGCAAGCACTGGCTCTTCAAGAGCGAGCCCGACGTCTACTCCATCGACGACCTCGAGCGCGACGGCTCGACCCACTGGGAAGGCGTGCGCAACTACCAGGCTCGCAATTCCATGCGCGACGACGTGCGCGTGGGCGACGGCGTGCTCTTCTACCACTCGAGCGCCAGGCCCACGGCGATCGTCGGCCTCGCCGAGGTGGCGAAGGATGCCTATCCCGACGCCACCCAATTCGACCCGGACTCGCCCTATCACGACCCCAAGGCGAAGAAGGACGACCCGCCCTGGCTGCGGGTCGACGTGAGGTTCGTGGCGAGATTCGCGCGGCCGTTGACGCTCGAGGAGCTCAAGGGCGACGACGAGCTCGACGGAATGCTGCTCCTACGCCGCGGCCAGCGGCTGTCGATCCAGCCCGTCGAGCCGCGGCACTGGCAGCGCGTCCTGAAGCTCGCCGGCGTCGAGGATTGACCTCTACTCCGCCCCTCTACTCCAGCCCGATGCGCTCGCCCAGGGCGCAGGCCAGAGCGTCGTGACCCGGGTCGCCCCCCACCACGTAGATCACGACGCAGGCGAGGACAGGCGGCCCCTCTCCCGAAGGAGAGGGGGCCGGACGGCGGCGGGTCAGCGAGCTACGGCGTCGGCTGCTGGGTCTCGGCGGGATGTCTTCGGCGTCGTCGGTTTCCTGGGAGAGCGGGGGCACACCCGGTCGATCTCCACTGGCACCGAAGTGTAGGGATCGCCGGCGAGACGCCGGCTCGCGCGTCGGAGCGGACGAATCGGAACGGC
Organism: Thermoanaerobaculia bacterium; assembly: GCA_036397835.1. Lineage (GTDB taxonomy): Bacteria > Acidobacteriota > Thermoanaerobaculia > Multivoradales > J023 > DASWIG01. The sequence continues at coordinate 22,849 of DASWIG010000027.1, read as the reverse complement.
TCCGGCCGTCTCGCGCGTCGGAGCGAACGGATCGGAACGCCACCGGCCGCCTCGGGCGCAAAATCGGACGAATCAGAACGCTGCCGGCCGTCTCGCGCGAAAAAATGGACGGATCGAAGCGAATCCGTCCATTTCGACGCCCGAGACGGACAACCGCGAGCGCGTCCGCGCATTCAGACGCCATGCGCCGTCAGCCAGGAGAGCCTGCGTCCGCTCAGACGCCGTCCGCCGCCAGCGAGGAGCGGCTGGGTCCGCGCAGACGCCGTCCGCCGCCGGCGAGGAGCGGCTGGGTCCGCTCAGACGCCGTCCGCCGTCAGCGAGCAGCAGTTGCGTCCGCTCGGACGTATACTGCCACGCGAAGGGGCCATCGTCTCCCAGGCCATCTACGAGGCCCGCCAGAACGTCCGCTTCGTCCCCGTCGTCTTCGACGCGGCCGACGAGGCGCACATCCCCGTCTTCCTCAAGTCGGCCACTTCGTACAACGTCAGCGACGACGCTGGCTACGAGTCGCTGCTGCGACGGCTGACGGGTCAGCCGAAAGTGGTCAAGGGGCCGCTCGGGCCGCGGCCGAGCCTCCCGCCTCGCAAGCCCGTCGACCGCGCAAGCCGCGAGCCGAACGTCGCCATCTCCCGCCTCCCGGTGACGGGCGAGTACTTTGTCGGCCGCGACGACGAGCTCACCCGTCTCCACGCCGCCTGGGACGACCCGTCGACGCACGTGATCAGCTTCGTGGCCTTCGGCGGCGTCGGCAAGTCGTCGCTCGTCAACCGCTGGCTCGACCGTCTCGCCGCCGACGGCTGGCGCGGCGCCGAGCGGGTGCTCGGCTGGTCGTTCTACTCCCAGGGCACGGACGCGACCGGGGCGTCGGGCGACGCGTTCGTCGAATTCGCGCTCGGCTGGCTCGGCTACGACGGCGAGCCGATCAAGTCGGCATGGGAGAAGGGTGTGGAGCTGGCGCGTCTCGTTCGCGGAGCGCGCACGCTGCTGGTGCTCGACGGGCTCGAACCGTTGCAGCACCCTCCGGGATCGCAAGAGGGACGCGTCAAGGACCCGGCCGTCGCGGCGCACGTCGGGAGCGGGAAGTGGCGTACCTGGGAGGCCGTCTTACCCAGGGTTGACACCCTGGGCTACCCGATACCGCCCCTGCGGGGCTCCGGAGCCCGGAGGGCGGCATGCGGTAGCCCAGGGTGTGAACCCTGGGCCGCGTCCGTCCGGCCTCAGCCCTCGTCCGGGATCTCCGCCTCGACCAGTTTCGCCAGTAGGATCAGCGACTCCTGCCAGCCGAGATAGCACGCTTCGGCCGGAATGACGTCGGGAACCCCCTCCTGGACGACGTTCAGCTCGGTCCCGCACGACACCTCCCGCAGCGTGACGGTCACCTGCATGTCGCCGGGCAGGTTCGGGTCGTCGAAGCGGTCGACGTAGCGGAGCCGTTCGTGGGGTACCAGCTCGAGGTATTCGCCACCGAAAGAGTGAGTCGTGCCGGTGCTGAAGTTGGTGAACGACATCTTGTAGGTGCCGCCGACGCGGGCGTCCATCTCGTGGACCTTGCCGGTGAAGCCGTTCGGCGGCAGCCACTTGACCATGGCGTCGGGCTCGAGGAAGGCGCGGTAGGCGCGCTCTGGGGTGGACTTCAGGACTCGATGTAGGCGGATGGTGCTCGGCATGGTGGGATCTCCTTGTGTTGTTCAGAGCCGTTCGTGGCTCGTCTTCTAGTCGATCGGAGAGGCTCCGATTCGACAGCCGGCTAGATTCTCTCGAGCAGGTCCCACAGGGCTTCGAGCACCTCGGACGGACGATCCATCATCAGCCAGTGACTGACGCCGCGCAGGCGCCGCGCCGGCAGCTCCGGACGCAGCCGATGGAGGCTGATCGGCAGGTCGTTGAGCTCGCTGACGACGCTCGCCGCCGGTCCCGGGTAGCGCTCCATCGCCGCCGCCGCGGCGTACGCCGCGGAGCCCTCGAGCGCCGCGACGAGGGCCGCCGCGGGCGTCGCCTCGAGGGACTCGAGCACGGCCTTCGCCACCTCGGGGCGCGCTTCGCCCAGGAAGTGGCGGAAGTTGAAGTCGCACTCGCCCCGGGGGTCGTCGCGCACCGCCGCGAGCCAGGCGCTTCGATCGGCCGGCGGCATGCGGGTCTGGTCGCCGCTGGGGTCGACGAGCAGCAAGGCGGCGACCCGCTCCGGGTGGCCGGCGGCGTACTCGATCGCCGCCAGCGCTCCCAGGCTGTGGCCCACCAGCACCGCGCGCCGCAGGGCGCCGGCGTCGAGCGCGGCGCCGACGGCCGCGGCGAGCGCGGGCACCGAATAGTCGCCGTCCGCCGCCGCGTCCGACTCGCCGTGGCCGGGCAGGTCGAGGGCGAGGGCCCGCAGCGCCGGTCCGAGGCCGGCGAGCTGGGCCGACCATTGCTCGAGCCGGCCGCCCAGGCCGTGCACGAAGACGACGGCCAGACGGCCCCCGGGATGACGCTCGGCGAGCCGCAGCGCGCCGGCCGGGCCGGGGATCCACGCCAGCTCGACGCCGTCGGGAAGCCGGGTCGGGGGCCCCTCGTGCAGCGGCGGCAGCACCGGCGCCGGGCCCGGCCGCGGACGCGAGCTCATCCACACCGTGGCCACGCCGAGCGCTCCGAGCCCGACCCAGGGCCACAGGTGCCGCTTCGGCTCGCCGCGCCGGGACTTCCTCTGCCGTCTGGTGGGCATCCGTCGGCCTCATTCGGACGGCGGCGGCACCGGGACCAGTGCGGGCGCCTTTTCGAAGAAGCGCACGAAGCGGGGCGAGTAGAACCGCGTGGAGACCGCGGGCGGCGTCTTGAGGCCCCGGCACTCGGCGACGTCGGCGGCGAGCGCCGCGGCGAGCTCGGCGTCGCTCTCGCCGCCCAGCTCCCACAGGGCGTGGCGCGAGGCGGCGCGCAGCAGGCACGCCTGGGCCACGGCGCGGGTCTCCTTGTAGGTCTCGCCTTCGAGGGCGGCGAGCGCGCTCTCGTAGTCGCCGCCGAGGAAGGCCGCGACCGCCGTGCGCAAGCTCGCGGGCGGCGGCGCGGCGGCCTGGCGCAAGCGGCCCATGGCCCCGTCGAGCTGCTGCCGGAGGGCGTCGAGCTGCGGCGGCGACGCGGTCGCCTTGGCGTCGACTACGGCGCGCAGGGCGCCGCGCAGCGTCTCCACCCGGCGCCCGAGCTCCGGCGGGTACGGATCGAGGTAGGCCACCGCGCCGAGCTCGGCGTGGGCCCGCTGCTCGACCGCCTGCAAGCGGTCGAGGGCGCTCGCGGCCGCGCTCTGCAGGGCCACCAGCCGCTGTTCCGCGTCGGAGGCCACGGCGTCGAAGTCGCTCGCCACCTGGTTGGCCAGCGTCTTGACCTCCTGCAGCGGCGCCACGCCATGGGGGTCGGCGGTGGCGGCGAGGCGCTGGACCGCCTGCTCGAGGCGTTGGCGGGCGTCCTTCTGGCGGCTCGCCAACGACGGCTCGCCGTCGTTCCACAGCGCCGCCACGTCGCTCTTGCCCTGCAGCCGCGCCGCCGCCTGGTCGGCCTTGCGGGCGCGCGCCACCGCCTGCTCGGCGGCCGCGCGCGCCGCGTCGAGCTCGCGCACCTTCGCCTCGCAGACCTGCTTGCGGCGCACGAGCTGGGTGTGGTCCTCGCGCGCCTTCCGGATCTCCCCCTGGCGCTCCGACTCCTGCCACGCCGCGAGCGCCTCGCGGCACCGATGCTGCTCGTCGAGCGCCACGCCGAGGTGGTAGTGCGGCAGGTAGTCGCCGCGGAAGGCGCCGGCCTTCTTCTCTTCGCCGCGCTCCGCGATGGCGTCGCGGAAAGCCTTCTCGGCGGCCTGGAAGCGGCCGTCGCGGAGAGCGTCGAGGCCGTCGCGATAGCTGTCGCGAGCGTCGCCGGCGGCGACGGCGATCGGGGCCAGCAGCAACACCATGACCACGGCCGGCGCTCGGGCGGCGCGCCCGATCATGGCCACCAGCCCCCTTCCTTGAAGTAGTCCGTCACCTCGGGACGGAAGAGCTCCACCCGGCACGGCGCGACGCCGTCCTCGCGCACCTCGACCTCGCAGGTCCCCAAGCCGTGGTCGGGGTGCTCGAGCTGGATGAGATAGCGGCCGGGGGGCAGCTCGAGGCGCAGCGGCGTCTGCGGCTCGAGCGGCATTTCCTTGACGAAGCCGTCGGCATCGGTGATCTCGCGGATCTCGGCCCAGGGCAGGGCCGCCACGGTCACCGCGCCCAACGCCACGGGCACGGCTGCCGTCGGCGACACGGCCGGGCGGTCCGGCGGCGCCGTCTCCGGCGGCGCAGGGGAGTCCGGCCGCAGCATGAGCCAACCCACGGCGGCGAGCCCCAGGGCCGCCAGCGACGCGGCCACGGCCCAGCGCAGCCACGCCGGCAGCATCAGGATCGTCATCGTGTACGAGCTCGTCTCCGGTCCGCCGGCCGCCGGTCCGCCGGCCGCCGGTTCGCCGGCCGCCGGTTCGCCGGCCGCCGGTTCGCCGGCCGCCGGTTCGCCGGCCGCCGGCTCGCCGGCCGCCGGCTCTCGGATCCGTGCCTGGCCGCTCGCCTCGAGGTGCTCCGACAGAGTCTCCTCGAGCTGGGTCTTGGCGGTCTCGAGATCGCCTTGCTCGATGAGGGCGCCGATCTCTCGCGCGCGCCTCACCAGCTCCTGGCGCGGGAGCAGCACGGTCGGGGCGTCGGCGCCGCCGTCGGGCGCCGCCTCGGGGAGCGGAGGCGGCGGCGGCACGGTAGGAAGGACGCGGGTCACGAGCTCGGCGGCCTCCGGCGCCGCCGCGGCCGGCGCCTCGACCGCCTGCGTCTCCTCGGGCGAGGGTGGCAGGACCACCTGCGTGTCGGCCAGGCCGGGTTTCCTGGTGCCGGAGATCCCATCGCCGGTCCCGCCCAGCTCGACCACGCGCGCGGTGCGCGCGATCTCCGTCTGCGACATGACGCCGGTCTCGTCGATCAACGTCTCCAGGGGCTGAATCGCGGAGACGCCGCGCAGCGCCGGCCATTTACCGGCCTCGATCTCCTCGACGATGCGCTCGAGCTCGGGGATGAGCTCCTCCATCGACGAGAAGCGCTGCTCGGGCTTCTTCTCGAGGCAGCGGGCGGCGAGGTCGGAGAGCGATTCCGGGCATTCGGGCCAGACGGCGATCATCGGCGCCGGCACCTTGTAGAGGATCTGGTAGACCAGGGCCGACAGCGTGTTGCCGCGGAACGGCCGCTCGTAGGTCAGCAGCTCGTAGGTCAGCACGCCGAAGGAGAAGACGTCGGCGCGGTGGTCGAGGTCGCCGCCGCGCACCTGCTCGGGCGGCAGGTAGCTGGCGGTGCCCATGGTGACGCCCTTCTGGGTGAGCTGGGTCTCGGCGCTGGCCAGCTTGGCGATGCCGAAGTCCATGATCTTCACGGTGCCGTCCGCGAGCAGGCGCACGTTGCCCGGCTTGACGTCGCGGTGGATCACGCCGTGGGCGTGGGCGTGGGCGAGGCCGCGCGCCACCTGCAGCAGGTAGCCGATCTTGGTGGCGGACGGGATGGGCTCGTGCCGCCGGATCACCTCCCGCAGGTCCTCGCCGCCGAGCAGCTCCTGCACCAGGTAGGGCACGCCGCGCTCGTCGGCGTCGGCGCCGTAGACGGTGACGATGTTCTCGTGCTGCAGGTTGCCCGAGATCTGGGCCTCGCGCGCGAAGCGCTTGCGCAGCCCGGCGTCCTCCACGCTGCAGACCTTGATCGCCACGTCGCGGCGGATGGTCGGGTCGTAGCCCCGGTAGACGACGCCGAAGCTGCCTTGCCCCAGCTTCCCGGTGATCGTGAACTTGCCGATGTGCTCGAGCTCCGTCACGGCGCGCGCGTCCTTCTTCGGCAGCGATCTTAACAGCAAGGGGAGCCTCCGGCGTCGAGCAAGTGCGGCTTTCCTTCTTGCTACCAACGGCGCCCGCGGCTGCGGTCCCTCACCGTCGTCTACGAATCGCGGCGCCCCGTTTCCCACAGGTGGAGCCAGTGGAACGCCGCCACCACCAGCGAATGGGTGATGCGCCCGGCGGCCAGCAGCCGCGGGATCTCGGCGCGCGGCACCGTGTGGACCACGATGTGCTCGCCGTCGTCGGGCGCCGGCGCCGCGGTCAGCCGCGCCTCCTCGATCAGCCAGGTGGTCGCGGCGTTGTCCTGGATCGCCGGGTTGGGGTGCACGGTGCCGATCCGCAGAGGCGCGGCGCCCGCGTAGCCGGTCTCTTCGCGCAGCTCGCGCGCCGCGGTCGCCGCCGGCTCCTCGCCGGCGTCCACGACGCCGCCCGGGATCTCGAGCGTCACCGCGTCGAGCCCGTGGCGGTACTGCTCGACGAGCACCACGTCGCCGCCGGGCGTCAGGGCCACCACGTTGACCCAGGCCGGCATGTGCAGCACCTGGTAGCGTCCCGGCGCTCCGGTGCGCGTCGAGCGCCGCACCACCTGGCGCACGCCGAAGACGTGGTAGTCGACGAGGTCGCCGACCTCGAGGGTCTCCCACTTCGGTAGTCCTTGGTCGCTCATGACTTGCGGCGAGCCTCCGGATGCCGTAACGTCGCGGGCGTCATGGAGAGCACGGCGAATCTACCATGGTATCGGCGGCTGCACTGGCAGATCGCCGTCGCCTTCGCCGCCGGCATCACCGTGGGCCTCGCCGGCGGCAAGGAAGCCGTCCCCTGGTTCGGCTGGCTCGGCGAGCTCATCATCCGGCTGCTCAAGATGGTCATCGTCCCCCTGGTGGTGACCTCGATCGTCTCCGGCGTCGCCTCGGTGGGCAGCGGCCGCGCCCTCGGCCGGCTCTTCTCCAAGACCCTCGGCTATTACCTGCTCTCGAGCCTGCTCGCCGTGCTCGCCGGGCTGCTGCTCGTCAACCTCATCCAGCCCGGCGTGGGCGCCCAGTTCGCCGAGGTCGAGCAGACCGCCGCCCTGCCCGAGCTCGACACCCCGAGCTCGCCCAAGGAGCTGCTGCTCGACGTCGTGCCGCTCAACTTCTTCCAGGCGATGAGCGCCTCCGACATGCTCGGGATCATCTTCTTCTGCATCCTCCTGGGCATGGCCATCGCCACCCTGCCCGAGGCGCCGCAGAAGACGCTCCTCGGCTTCTTCCAGGCCGCCTTCGAGGCGATGATGAGGCTCACCGGTTTCGTGATCCGGGTGATGCCGATCGGGGTCTTCGGGCTGATCGTGACGCTGGTGGGCACGACCGGCTTCGCCTCGTTCCGCGCCCTCGGCCTCTACATGGTCACCATCGCCGTGGGCCTCGTGCTCCACCTCTTCGTCACCTTGCCGCTGCTGCTCATCGCCCTCGGCCGCATCAAGCCCTCCATCCATTTCCGCAACATGGCGGAAGCCATGCTGATGGCGTTCTCCACCAGCTCGTCGGCCGCCACCCTGCCGGTGACCCTGCGCTCGGTGGAGCAGAAGGTCGGCGTGTCGAACCGGGTGACGTCGTTCGTGCTGCCGATGGGCGCCACCGTCAACATGGACGGCACCGCCCTCTACGAGTGCGCGGGAGTGCTCTTCATCGCCCAGGCCCTGGGCTTCGAGCTCTCGGTCGCCCAGCAGGCCCTGGTGGTGCTGACGGCGCTGCTGGCGTCGATCGGGGCGGCGGCGGTGCCGTCGGCGGGATTGGTGATAATATTCTTGGTGCTCAAGGCGGTCGGCCTCGCCGACCATCCCGAGGTCAACCTCATCGTCGGCGCCATGCTCGCCATCGACCGCCCCCTCGACATGTTCCGCACCATGGTCAACGTCTTCAGCGACTCCTGCGGCGCCGCCATCATCGCCAGGTCCGAAGGCGAGGAAGGCGTCGACGAGGCCGTCGTCTATTGACGTCCGGCTCGACCTCCGGCGTCTCGTCCGATCGGAGCCCTGCAATGACCACCATTCGCTTGAAGCGCGTCCTCGTCACCGGCGCCGCGCGCGGCATCGGCAAGGCCGTCGCCCGCCGCTTCGCCGCCGCCGGGGCCGAGGTCGTGATCACCGACCTCGACGCCGCGGCCCTCGAGGCCGCCCGCGACGACGTCGCCGGCGCCCGCGAGAACGGAGCCGGCGCCATCTGCCGCGCCTATCCCCTCGACGTCGCCGACGCCGACGCCGTCCACGCCGTCCGCGACCGGCTCCATGCCGAGGCCGGCCGGATCGACGTGCTCGTCAACAACGCCGGGGTGGTCCACGGCGGGGCGTTCCTCGAGGTGCCGCTCGAGCGCCACCGGGCGACCTACCGCGTCAACGTCGAGGGCGTGATGACGATGACCCACGCCTTCCTGCCCGACCTCATCGCGGCGCCGCGCGGCCACCTGGTCAACCTCGCCAGCGCCTCGGGGTTCATCGGCCTGCCCAACGGCGCCACCTACGCGTCGTCGAAGTGGGCGGTGATCGGCTTTTCCGAGTCCATCCGCCTCGAGCTCAGGAGCCAGGGCCACAAGAACGTCGACGTCACCACGGTGTGCCCGACCTACGTCGACACCGGCATGTTCGAAGGCGCCCGGCCGCCGCGGACGACCCGGGTGCTCACCCCCGACCTGCTCGCCGCCAAGATCGTCGAGGCGGTGGAGCAGCGCAAAGTCTGGGTGCTCGAGCCCTGGATCGTCAAGATCACGCCGATGCTCAAGAGCTGCCTGCCGACGCCGGTCTCCGACTTCCTCTCCGACGCGCTGGGCGCCTCCAGCAGCATGGATAACTGGCGCGGCCACGACGCCCGGTGAGCGCGGTCGGCAGATGAGCGAGACGACCCCGTCCGAGGCCGAAACCGCGGCCGCCGGCGCGCCCCAGGAGGAGCACGCCGACGAGGTGCGGCGCGTCCGCCTCGGCGATCGCGAATTCATCCTCGTGGGCACCGCCCACGTCTCCCACCGCTCGGTGGAGCTGGTGCGCGAGGTGATCGAGCGCGAGCGGCCCGACTGCGTGTGCGTGGAGCTCGATCCCCAGCGCTACGAGGCCCTGGCGAAGAAGCAGCAGTGGGAAGCCCTCGACGTCAAAGAGGTGATCCGCCGCAAGCAGTTCGCCACCCTGATGGTGAACCTGCTGCTCGCCGCCTACCAGAAGCGGATGGGCTTGCAGCTCGGCATCCAGCCCGGCGAGGAGCTGCTCGAGGCCACCCGGGTGGCCGCCGAGCACGACATCCCGGTGGAGCTGTGCGACCGCGACGTGCGCGTGACCCTGCGGCGGGCGATCGCGGCCACGCCGTTCTGGCGCCGCCTGGTGCTCGGCGCCGAGCTCTTGGCGTCGGTCTTCGACAGCCCCAAGATCACCGAGGAGCAGCTCCAGGAGCTCAAGAAGCAGGACGTGCTGAACGAGCTCATGGCCGAGCTCGGGCGCTACCTGCCCTCGCTCAAGCGGGTGCTCATCGACGAGCGCGACGCCTACCTGACCGAGCGCATGCGCCAGGCCCCGGGCCGGCGGATCGTGGCGGTGGTCGGCGCCGGCCACCTGCAGGGCATCTGCGGGGCGCTCGCCGCCGAGACCGAGGTCGACCTCGAGCCGCTCGACGTGATCCCGCCGATCTCGCCGGTCTGGAAGGTCCTCGGCTGGGGCGTGCCGATCCTGATCGTCGGCTCGATCGCCTGGATCGGCTATTCCAAGGGCGTCGGAGCCGCCGGCGACAACGTGCTCTACTGGATCCTCGTCAACGGTGGCTGGTCGAGCCTTGGCGGTCTGCTGGCCCTGGCCCATCCGTTGACCATCCTCACCGCCTTCGTCGCGGCCCCGATCACCAGCCTGACGCCGGTCATCGGCGCCGGCTACGTCTGCGTCTTCGTACAGGCGGTGTTGGTGCCGCCGGTGGTCAAGGAATTCCAGACCCTGGGCGAGGATCTGGTCAAAGTCCGCCGCTGGTGGCAGTCGAAGCTCCTGCGACTCTTCCTGGTCTTCGTCCTCACCGGCTGGGGGAGCCTGCTGGGCTCGGTTCAGGGTCTCACCAAGATCATCTCCAACCTCTTCCAGTAACTCGCGCTCGGCGCCGCGCACACCCGCGCCGGTCTGTCCGTCAGGTGAAGTGAACCACCTGAGGAGAGACCATGGACCAGCCCCGATCGTCCCAGAGCGTCAGCCCGGTCCCCTATTGGGAGGTCGTCGAGCGCGCCCTCGCTCCGTCGCGCAAGGCGCCGGCCGCGCTCCCGACGGTCTACGTCAGCGACCTGCTCGCCCGCCAGAGCGCGCGGCTGCTCGAGCTCGCCGAACGCGATCCGTCGGCGCCGCCGGTGCTCTACTGGCTGGGCTTCGAGCTCGGCGAGAGGGCCTGCGTGACGACGCTGGTGCGTCCGGACGGCGCCGTCGACCGCTCGCTGCTGACCTCGGCCGTCGCCTGGGACGAGACGCTGGCCGCGGTGGCCGACGCCTCGCTCGTCTACCTCGGCGAGGCCACGTCGCGTCCCGAGGAGGCGCCGCCGGCGTCGCCCGAGCTGCCCTTCGGCTGGCTGGCGGAGAGCCTCGCCGGCAGGCTCTCGGTGGTGATCCCGCCGCTGCGCGAAGGCGCCTTCGAGCTCGCCAAGTGTACCGTCTACCGCCATCTCGACGGCGGCTACCGGCGGCTCGCGGCCGGGGAGCTCGACGCCCACCTGCGCGTGGTGCCGGGCTACACCGACCTGCGCAAGTACCGTCCGGCGCCGCCGCCGCGCCCGCGCGCTGCGCTCGTCAACGTGGCGGAGGTGTGAAGACTCCTGAAAGAGGGCTCGGAGTCCCCGGCCGGGCGATCACCACCTTCTCGCCGCTCTCGACTCGCTCGAGAAGCTTCGCCACCCGCTCGAAGTAGCCGCCCGCTTCCCGGCCTCGGTCACGACGCCGGACGTGTACCCGCTGCGTATAATAGCTCTCCGATGAGCCATCCTGTCCACCTCCGGCGCCGCCACGACAAGCCGATCAGCCGATTCCATCGCTGCGTGAGCGTGCCCGGCGCGTCCGACTACTGTGGATCGGGACCCATGGCCGGGATTCCACCTTCGCGCAGCAACTACCGTGCCAACTCCTCTGCAGTCGGCACACGGCCAAGTCGATCCGCCTCCAGGAGTCTCCTCAGCATCAGCTGTTCCGGCGTACGGCCTCTGCCTCTGTTGAGATGCTCAGCTCACGGGACGGCGGCTTTGTTCAACATAAGTCCATCCGGAATCGGGCTGAGCTCCGCTCCGGACCGAAGAAACGAATGACGCCTGCAGCCAAGAAACGTCGCAGGTACTGGGTCTCCGAGCTGGCGAAGCTCAGCGGCTCGTTCGGCGACGACTCGACGAAGATGATCGCGGAGCTTCGGGCCGAGATCGCGAAGGACGGCTCGGAGGCCCTGCTTGACCATCTGAGATTGTGTGGGGCCATGCCCGAGCAGTATGGGCACGACTCCTCCGCAGAAAAGCTGTACTCCAAGTACACTGATGCCATTGTCTCCGAGTCCTTGACTGCGATTGGTCTCAAGAGCGCTGTGATTACTGCTCGGGCAGACGCCGCCGATGTTCAGGCGCGTGGCGGTGGATACTCGCTCGTGGCAGATGCCAAGGCCTTTCGACTCAGTCGAACTGCGAAGAACCAGAAAGATTTCAAGATCCAAGCTATGGATGGTTGGCGCAACGGCCTTGACTACGCTGTTGTGGCCTGTCCAATTTATCAACTCCCCAGTCGCACAAGCCAAATATATCAGCAAGCCATCGCCCGTAATGTCTGCATTCTCAGCTACTCTCACTTGGCTGCCTTGGTGGGCTTGGCGATGCGTCGAGGGAGGTCAACCGCAACGAGGAGTCTGGGCACGGTCCTGAAGCGCGTCTCTCTCCTTCACCCGAGCAAGAACGCTATCGACTACTGGTTGGGAATCAACAGCGCGCTTGTCGCCGCTTTGAAAGGCGATGTCGATATATGGACGGTCGAGAAGACCGCATCTATCGAAGCCGTAGGCATAGCGAAAGACGAAGCGTTGACATACCTTCGGATAGAACGTGACCGACTGCTTGGGCTCTCGCATAAGCAGGCACTCGAGGAATTGATCCGCCTCGCGGGGCTTGATTCACGCATCACGCGGGTCGAATGTGTCGAACACGGTAACCTGCTTGGAGACTGAATTCATGACACTGAAGTATAAGCCGAATTCAGTCGTGGCCACCGACGGCATCGCCGCGGTCCGCGACTTGGACTCGTGCTGCATTCACCTCATTCTGAGCGATATCCCCTACGGTATCGGTGCGGATCAGTGGGATGTTCTTCACACCAACACTAACTCTGCGCTACTTGGCACCAGTCCGGCACAGGTCAAAGCGGGCGCCGTTTTCCGGCGCAGAGGCAAGCCTCTCAATGGGTGGTCGGAAGCTGATAGGCAGATACCGATCGAGTATCAGCGCTGGTGCGAGTCGTTCGCTGGGGAATGGCTGCGAATCCTCAAGCCTGGCGGCTCGGCATTGGTCTTCGCCGGTCGCCGCTTGTCTCATCGCTGTGTCGTCGCCTTTGAGGACGCCGGCTTTACGTTCAAGGACTCGTTGGCTTGGCTGCGCGAGTCGGCTCCTCATCGGGCACAGCGGGTCAGCGTCGTCTTTCTGAGGCGTGGCGATGAAGAAAACGCGGACAAATGGGAGGGCTGGAGGGTCGGGAATCTCCGGCCCACGTTCGAGCCGATTCTGTGGTTCGTCAAGCCCTACACGATCGGAACGACGATCGCAGATAACGTGTTGGCCCACGGCGTTGGTGCCTTCAACGAGAAGGCATTCGTAAGTTACGAGCAGGTACCGGATAACGTGCTTAAGTCCGGCTTCGGGAAGGGCGAGGGGGGGCTCCATGTCGCCCAGAAGCCGGTCAAGCTCCTCCGGGCGTTGATCGCGTTGACGACTGTACCGGGGCAGATTGTTCTCGACCCGTTCTGCGGAAGCGGTTCCACGCTCGTGGCTGCGAAGGCGACCTACAGAAAATTCCTGGGATTCGAGGTGAATCCTGATGCCGTCAAGGTGGCAAAGGAGCGCCTCGCTCCAGATATGTTCGAGGTAGTGGCTATGCGCGATGGACAGCTCGCCTAGCCTAGCGAGCCCAACGTCCCACGTTGGTGAGGCGGGCGCTGTCCTCTGATCGGCGCCGGACGCGATGGCTCTAGATCTCTTAAACCCCGATCTCCCGCGCATCCGCGGACGTTGACCCCCACTTCGATCGACGCGTCCGTGCGTCCCGAAGGCGCGACGACGCCGACGACTTGGTTCGCCAGTTAGCTAAGATGGAGGAATGACGCAGGTCAACGTCCATCAAGCCAAGACTCAGCTCTCCAAGCTCCTCAAGCGAGTCGAGAGCGGCGAGGAGGTGGTGATCGCCCGGTCGGGGACTCCGATCGCACGGCTTTCGCCCTACCCCGCGCCGCAGCCTGAGCGGAAGCCCGATCAGGACAAGGGGCGAGTCAAGATCGCCGATGATTTCGACGCCGAGCTACCCGAAGACCTGCTGCGGCTCTTCGAAGCATGAAGGCGCTCGTCGACACCCAGCATCACCGCGACCCGTTCGACCGGCTTCTCGTCGCCAGGCACAGTTGGAGGGTTTGCTGCCTATCATGACCGCCGATTCCCAGCCTCGGACCGGCCGAGGGGTTCCCGGTCCACTGCAGACGCCTGGAGCGATTTTTCCATCCCTTCCGCAGTTCTCCGAACCGCGTCTCGAGGTGCGTCAGCCGCATAAAGAGGAACTGCGGACGGCTCGAGCGATTTTTCCGACCCGTCCGCAGTTGCCCTGGAGGCTCCCAGGCCCTCGCGCCGGACCTCCAAGAGCCCCCGACAGGGGCTCCGAACCGGCGGAAAGGCGTTCCGGAGCACTGCGGACGGCTCGAGCGATTTTTTCAACCCGTCCGCAGTTGGACTGGAGAGCCCCTGGCGCCCTCGAGACGCCCGGAGGCGCGCTGCGGACGCCGGATTCGATTTTCCCGACCTGCCTGCAGCCGGCTCAGAGGTCGTCGGGCCGGGAGTTGCCCGGTCTACCCTTTCTCCGGCGTGAAGACGCGCTCGAAGTAGCCGCCCTCCTCGTCCCCAGGATCCGCCTCGGCCTCGTCGACGCCGGCGATCTTTCTGGCCAGACGTTTCTTGTACTCGAGCTGCATCTGGCGCCCGATCTGGATGCGCTGGGCCTGCGGCGAGCCCGCCCCATGCATCGACTCCGTCAGGTAGCCGACGGCGTTGCGCCCCAGCGTCATGTTCTCGATCAGGCGCAGGATCCGCATCCGGTCCTCGGTCGGCACGCCCTCCCGGCCTTTGAGGTACTTGCGCAGGAGCTCGCCCGTCTCCGGGCTCTCGAGGTCCTTCTCGGAGGGCAGGGTGACCATGAGCCCGCCGGCGAGGTCCTGGGCGAGCCGGCCGATCTCGTAGGGCATCTGCGTCACGTGGTGCTTGCAGACGTTGGCGATCATGTCGTCGTTGAGAAAGCAGCCGGACTTCGTCCGCTTCGCCTGGAACGACGACGCGATGCCCGTCGAATAGATCGTCTCGTTGAGGTGGGTCATCTGCACCAGCTTGTCGCGCACGTGGGAAGCCTTCTCGACGCCGTTGTAGTCGGCGATCGCCGCGGCGGCGCCGATGAGCACGTCGCCGACGCCGCTCTTGCACACGTAGCTGCGGCGGTGGTAGCAGGTGAAGCGCTCGACGAGCATCGCCGCGAACTCGTATTCGCCGTCCATGAAGACGCGGTCATGGGGGATGAAGACATCGTCGAAGACGACCATGGCCTCCTGGCCGGCGAAGCGCGCGTTGCCCTGGTCGAGGCTGCCGCCCTCGAGGTGGCGCGTGTCGCAGGACTGGCGGCCGTAGACGTAGGTGATGCCGGGAGCGTCCACCGGCACCGCGCCGACGACGGCGAAGTCGCGGTCGTCGGCGCCCAGGCGCAGGGTCGGCATGACGATCATCCAGTGCGAGTTGATGCACCCCGTCTGGTGGGCCTTGGCGCCGCGGATCCACAGGCCGTCGTCCGAGCGGCGGACCACGTGGACGTAGAGGTCGGGATCGGCCTGCGCGTGCGGCGGCTTCGAGCGGTCGCCCTTGACGTCGGTCATGGCGCCGCCCACCACCTGGTTGCGGCGCTGGACGCCGGTCAGGAAGTCCTTCAGGCGTCCGTGGTACCCGGTGCCGTGCTCCTCGTCGATCTCGTAGGTCACGGAGTAGAGGGCGTTGAAGGCGTCCATGCCGACGCAGCGCTGGAAGCAGGTGCCGGTCGCCTGGCCGAGCTTGCGCTGCATCTTGTTCTGCATCACCAGGTCCTCGGCGCTGCCGGCGACGTGGAGGAAGCGGTTGACGCGCTCGCCGGTCAGCGGCGAGACGGCGGTGGCGAGCTCCGGCTCGCTCAGCGCCAGGTCGTAGGTCTCGGCCACGGCGTTGATCGACGGCCGGATCACCGGATGGTCGACGGGCTCGTCGACGCGCTCGCCCAGGTAGTAGACCTTGAGCCCGCGTCCACGGAGGCTTTCGACGTAGTCGTCGCCGGTGACGATCGGGGCGTCGACTTCGGCTGCTGGGAGTCGGGGCTCTTCGACGAGGGGCGTCATGGGTGGTCTCCGGTCGTGGATGGCGCTCGACCGGTCCAGGATACGCGATACCGCGGGCCACACCAAGTCCAGCCACCAAGCACCGCGGTTCCTTGCCGCATCTATCCGCCAAGAGTATGATCCTGTCCCTGTGCTTCACCGGCGCACTGGAGATAAGATGGAGGCAGGACGATCACGAGAGCCTGAAGTCTGCGCAAGCTGCGGCGAACGTGCGTGTCACTTCGCCGAGCCCACGTGCCGGGCCTGCGGTGCCGTGGTGCGTTACCCTCCGAACGTCCAGATCGCCATGGACGCCGGACAGACAGCCGCGCTGGAGCGCCGCTATCAAACCGCCCGACGTAGCGCCGAAGAGCGACAGCTCTCTGCCCTGTTCTCCGAGCTCGAGAGGCTCGCGGCAGCGGCCTCGGCCGTAGTCAACGTAGGAGTTGGGTACGCCCATCACTTCCTCGCCCGGGACAACGAGCTCTACGCGCCCTATGCCAAGCAGGTTCAAGCGGCAACCCGCTCCCCGGCCGCCTTCGATGATCATCGCCGTCGGCTTGCGGTCGACACCGCGATCTACGCCGGCCATGGCAGCGAGATCACCTTCGCAGCGCTGACGGCCGACGACCAAGGGCTCCCGAGCTACGGTCCGGTACATCTGCTCCTCAAGGAGGCTGCGATCGCTCGGCGCGCTTCCGTCCTGGAGGAGAACTCGTTCACGTTCGTCCGGCGGCACAACGTCGTATCCGGAGATCCTCCTCCGGCAGGCTATCTCGCAATCTGGCCCGACCGCGGCCGGTTGGCCGCAACCAAGCTCGAGCCCTCCCTGGCCCAGGACCACCAGCCGGAGCACCTGCCTCGTCTTCTGCTCCGCTCGGAAGGAGATCGTGGCACGGACGACTTCCTGGAAGTGCATATCTATGGTACGTTCAATTGGCAGGCCGTAAGGGAGGTCCGGGCACCGGCGCCTTCCCGCCTGCCGACACCGGAGGACCGGACGCTGCTTGAAGCCGCGGAGGTCGCGGCGGCAGCGAAGTCGGTTAGATGGCATGCTCATGAGCACCGCATGGATTAGCGGGATCGCCGGTCAGGCGATCGTGGTCCAGGACGTGGAAGGCGAGCCTGTGTATCTGAGGCTTGACGCCGGCAGTGCGACACCGCCGGTACCAAGTTCCTCCAGCCACCTCCGCCACCTGCTCAAGATGGCTCCAGACCTCGAGGAGATCCGCGATCCAGGTCCTCCGCCGTTCGATACGGTGAGCTATGCGCTGGAACGAGCCTGGCGGCAGGATCGCGCTCTTGCCCTGGGGTTGACTGCCGTCGACGGCAACATGCCAGACGAGCTACGCGCCCGAGCAGCGGCGCAGGCCAATGATCTTCTCGCTGATGCCGTGACTCGGACGACCGTCCGTAACCGGCTCCTCGGTACACCTCTGCCGGAGGTCGCGGACCTCTCGAAACTGCCGCGGGGCACAACGATCCACGATCTTTTCGCTGAGGCGCGCTCGGCGCACGACCGCGTCGAGTCGGCTCGGCGCGCTTGGCATACCGCTTTTGGAGTGCTCTTTAGCCTGGACGTGAAACTCAGCAGTAGTTTCCTGGAGGACGTAGTGGAGCCGGCATGTATCGTGCGGGGAGGTTACGCTGCACTGGTTGATGCCGGGAGGGTCGGAAGCAGCAGGGTTTTCGAAGATTGGCTATATGCGAATAGTAATCTCGCACCATTCAACCGGGCGGGAGTGACGGTCTTTCTCAAGGAGTGGCATGCTCAAGCCGCTTATATGCAAGACCGCGCGGACACGCTCGCGCTTCGAGCTCTACGTCCATGGAAAGCACCCAAAGCAACGGAACCTGTTAAGCGCTTGATGCAACGAGCAACGGCTCTTGCGGTGGAGAGAATAGCTGGTCTCACGAGGAGGGGAACCACGAAGCCTGAATTCGAAGGTGTGAAGAAGCACGAAGGCGACCCTTGGGGCTACCAACTTATCATCGATTGTTTCGGCTGCACCGAGGAAATCTGTTCTGATCTTGACAACGGCTACGAATTCCTCGACAGGATATGCGAGTTCCTACACATGAGCAAGCAGACGCAGCCTTATATCTTCAAGACCTGTGAAAAAGTTTTCCCTGGACGGCCCGGGTACAGCGGCTGGATTCGCGGCATCCAGATCCATACCTCGGCAATGAACCGCTTTGTCTCGATCGACTTGTACTCGACCAGGGCGTTCGACCAGTCGGATGTCGAGAAGTTTGTGATCGATTGGTTCCAGCCTGAAGTGGTGGACACGCAGTTCTTCTATCGGGGCCGCGACTTCCTGCGCCGGTCGTTCGCTTCGGGGCCTCATACGAAGGCCGAAGAAATCCCGATTCCCTGAGCGGGAAGTCACCTCGTCGCACTATTACCCGCAGGTGGGCTATGAGCTCTTCCGACGCGACGCCAGGAAGCCGGCCCTTCTGAATCATCGTCACAGCCTCGGCGACGACGAGTGCTGGCGCGTAGATTCTGGCTTCGCCTGCGTCTGCCGCGGCAAAGGTCTCCCGAGCTGCCGAGCCCAATCGAGCCGGCAGGTACAGTGCCAGAGAAGGGCATGGATATCGGTCACCAGCTCTCTCATGGATCGTCAGTAGGCTCCGAGCTATACCTCCTGGCACGTTTCTCGAGAAGCTCGGCGCGCTCCTCGCGGAGCTCGTCGAGGGCATCTGCGATCGGGTCGCTGGCTGAAGGAGGGATCGAGGGATGGAGCACGCCCCCCAAGCGGACGATGTTCTTGGTTTCCGGGATCTCGGTCAGAATAATCACCTCCGCAGGCCCCGGTGGAAAATCTCCGGGAAGATCCACGAGGAGCTGGTGGTCCTCAGCGATCGTGACGTTGAGCCGGTGAGCACGCATGGGGTTCCTCCTCCGGCGATTCTGCTGCATGGCGTCGCCCGAGGCGCTCGCGAAGGAACGACGCGCGTTCGCCGAGCGGTCGGGATGGATCACCGCCGTCGATCGTTCCGAAAGCCCTCGCTGCCGCCGTCCGCAGGCGGCGCTGTTCCTCCTGGTCGTCCCGCGCGGAGGGCCGACAGTCTACCGCCAGACAAGGCCCTGCGCCTCCCAGGCCGAGAAGAGCCAGGTCCAGAACTCCCGCTTGTTGCCGAGGTAGCGGTCGAGCTGCTCCCACAAGTCCCTGATCGTCCGCGCCGAGACGAACTGGAAGACGTCGTCCGGCTTGGCTTGGCGCATCAGCTTGCCGATGAAGTAGGCACGGACGGCCGGATCCGGGTCGCGGAGCCGCTCCTGGAACGTCTCGAGGTCCAAGTCGCAGTCCCAGAGGAAGTAGGGCCGACCCTGCGCGTCCACCATGCGCTCTCGTGGCGTGGGGTTCAACATCACTCGATGGTAGCAGATGTCCCGCCTGAAGGGTTCGACCCGACTGTGCTCTACTATCTGCGAGACCATTGAGGACTGGACCGATCCCCGCCGCGTCGCGGCCCTGATCACCAACTCGACGCGGCCGGCGGTGAGCATCGAGGTCGAGCTCGTGCGGCATCCGCGGGGCGACGTCCTCGCCGTGCGGGTGCCACGGTCTCCGGTCGCCGTCCACGTGCAGTGGCACGCGGATCACTTGCGAATCGACAACCCGGGCGGCTCTCCCCCCGGAGTGCGCCTCGACAACGTCCTGGTCAGCCAGCCCCGACCGCGCAACCCGATGCTGGCCGACGCCTTCAAACGCGCCGAGCTGGTGGAACGGACCGGCCGCGGCATCGACCACGTCTATGAAGGGCAGTTGCGCTTCGGCCGTCAGCCGCCCAGCTACGACCTCTCCGGGAACGAATCGGTGACGGTCGTCCTTCCGGGAGGACCGGCCGACCTGGCGCTGACTCGTTTCCTCGCCGACGAGCAGCGGCGCGCCGGACGGCTGCGCGTGCAGGAGCTGCTCGTCCTCGGCGAGCTGCGGCGCCGCGGCTCGGTGACGCCGGAGCGGGCGTCTTGGCTGGTCCAGAGCGCAGAGGAAGCCGCTCGCGTCCTCGATCGGTTGCGGGAGCGCGGGCTGATCGCCGTCGGGGACGATGCCGGGGAGTATGGGTTGAGCGTCGACGTCCGTAGGGCTCTGGAAGCCGCCGGCGCAGCCTGATGAGACCCACACTCTTGCAGATCACCGCTCACGATTCTCGCTCATGGCGTCGCGCGAGACGCTCGCGAAGGATACGGCTTGCATTCACCGAGAGGTCGGGATCTCCACCGTCGATGGAGCCGAAAACTCTGGCTGCCGCCACATGCAGACGGCGTTGCTCCGCTTGGTCCTCCCGCGACGAGGAATGTACCAACCAGTCCCGCACAATCCGCTCGAGGAGCACTGCTGTGCTCTCACGCCGTTCCTTGGCGGCCTCCTCGATGGCCACTTTGAGATCGGGAGACAGGCGCCAGCTATAGACGGCGGTTTTCGACATGTATGACAGTGTATTGCAGTCTCATCGCACAGTCAACTTACTCCTCACGCAACACCCGGATCGGGTCGATCCGCGTCGCCCGGTGCGCCGGTACGGCGCACGCCGTGAACGCCACCGCCACGAGCACCGCCGTCACCCCCGCCACCGTCGCCGGCTCGGTGACCGAGACGCCGTAGACCAGGCTGGCGAGGTATCGCGTCAACGCCACCGTCGCCGCGACGCCCGCGGCCACGCCCCAGCCGACGTGGGCGAGGCCCTCGGCGAGCACGTGACGGCGCACCCGGGTGGCCTCGGCGCCGAGCGCCATGCGGATGCCGATGTCGCGCCGGCTCTGGCTCACCGAATACGAGAGCACGCCGTAGATGCCGACCGCCGCCAGCGCCAGGGCCACCGCGGCGAAGGCGCCGAGGATCGACATCCGGTAGCGCGCCCCCGCCATCGACTCGGCCATGACGCCCTCGAGCGTCCGCGCTTCGGTCAGGAGGAGGCCGGAGTCGAGCCCCTCGACGGCCCGGCGGACCAGCGGCAGCAGGGTCCAGGGAGCGCCGCCGGTGCGCGCCACGAGGCTCATCGTCGACGACGTCTGCTGCGACTGCGGCACGTAGACCACCGGCTGGTCCGGAGCGTGTCGGTCAGGTCCATCCGCGCCGAGCGGTAGGCGGCGAAGGAAGCGAAGCTGCGCTGGCGCCGCGCGAGGTGCTCGTAGTCGGCGAGCGAGAGCGGCAGGCGGGCCTCCGGGAGCTGCAGGAAGAGGCGCTCGAGCCGCTCGGGCTCGGGGTAGGGCAGCGGGCGCAGGAGCACGCCGTCGACGACGCTGAACATGGCGGCGTTGGCGCCGATGCCGAGGGCCAGGGTGAGCACGGCCACGGCGGCGAAGCCGGGCCGGCGGCGCAGGGTGCGGAGCGCGAAGCGGAGATCGTCGATGACGGACATGGGCCGGTCCTCCTGCCGGCCGCCGTTCAGCAAGAGACGTTCCAGGGTCCGGAGGACCGAAAACGCGGAATCCCGGGCCGTCGTGGCCCGGGATCGGGATCCCTCCGTCCCGAATCCGGACACGTCCGCTCCTGTTGTGGTGCAGCCTTCCCGGCTGCTCCGGTGCAGGCGGGACGCCTGCACCACAACATGGGAGGCCGGCCTCAGCGCTGGCCGATCTCGTCGAGCAGACGGCGCAGGTCGGCGCCCTGCTCGTGCCCCAGCTTGCGCAGGGCCGTCGACTCGATCTGGCGGATGCGCTCGCGGGTGACGTTGAACACCTGGCCCACCTCCTCCAGGGTGTGCTCGCCGCGCTCGCCGACGCCGAAGCGCAGGCGCAGCACCTTGGCTTCCTTGGGCGAGAGGATCGCCAGGGCCTCGCGGGTCTGGCGGCGCAGGTTGGCGTCGAGCACCGCGTCCACGGGCGTCGACGCGTTGGGGTCCTCCACCAGCTCGGCGAGCAGGCGGTCGCCGTCCTCGCCGATCGGCGTCTCGAGCGAGAGGGGCAGCATCGCCGCCTTCAAGGCCATGCGCACCTTGGCCACCGGCAGGTCCATCTGGACGCCGATCTCTTCGGCCGTCGGCTCGCGGCCCAGCTCCTGGACCAGGGAGCCGCCCACCAGGTGGATCTGGCGGATGATCTCGCGCATGTGCAGCGGTATGCGGATCGTCCGCGTCTGTCCGGCGAGGGCGCGGGTGATCGCCTGGCGGATCCACCAATGGGCGTAGGTGGAGAACTTGTAGCCGCGGCGGTACTCGAACTTGCTGACCGCCCGCATCAGGCCCAGGTTGCCCTCCTGGATCAGGTCGAGGAGCTGCAGGCCCCGATTGGCGTACTTCTTGGCGATCGACACCACCAGGCGCAGGTTGGCGGTGACCAGGGCCTCCATGGCGCGCTCGCACTTCGCCTCGCGGGCGCGCACCCGGCGTACGGTGGCGGCGAGCTGCGCCGCGGTGACGCCGTAGCGGTCCTCGAGCTCTCCGAGACGGCTGCGGTGCTTGTCGATGCGGCGCCGGCGCATCGCCCGCAAGGCCTCGTTGCGGTCCTCCGCGAGCGCCGTCTCGGCGCGCCGGAGCTGCCGCGCGTACCAGGCCACCTGGCGCTGGAAGCCGGCGAGGGACTCGACGAGCTGACCGCGGGCCTTGGCGTCGAAGCCCAGGGAGCGGACCGCCCGCGCCATCTTCTCCTGCAGGCGTTCGACCTGCCGCTCGATCTCGCGCGCCCGCGCCGAATCGGGCTCGTAGGAGCTCTTGTCGGCCCGCAGGCGGCGGATCTCGCGGTCGTGCTCGGCGATTCGCTCGAAGCCGCGCAGGCGCTCCTCCACGCGCCGGCTCTCGCGGACGTCGAGCACGGCGACCGCGTCGCCGCCGTCCGCCTTGCCGCCGTCCGCGTGGCCGTTTCCGCCTTCGTCCCAGGCCCGCGGCGGCCCGTGTCCGTTGCCGCCCACCTCGTGGCGCCGCAGGAGCTCCCGCAGCAGCGCCGGATGGGCGCTCAGGGCCTTGTACACGCCCCGCTCGCCGGCCTCGTAGACCATGGCGATCTTCACCTCGCCCTCGCGGTCGAGCAGCGGCGTGCGGCCCATCTCGCGCAGGTACATGCGCAAGGGGTCGGCGGCCGGATCGACGATCGGTTCGGGCGGCGGCGTCTCGCCGTCCTCGCCGTCGCCGTTGGATCCGTTCCAGCCGGCGGGGAGCGTCCAGCTATGGTAGTGGCGGGGCGGGGCGATGACCTCGATCCCGGACTCGACGAAGAGGTCGCGGAGCGTGTCGGCGTCGCCGTTCCAGCCGTTGGCGCCGTCGTGCAGGAGCTCGCCGACCTCGAGCTGGAGCAGGTAGCCCTTCTGACGGCCCACGGCGACGAGCCGCCGCCAGGCCCGGTCCGTCCTCCTCTCTCGAGACGCCGCCCGCAGCCGGCCTTTGGCCATCGTCATCGCGGGTCCAGGCAACCTGGCGAAATCCGAAGAATGGGGGGAGTCATTGAAAGAGCATAGCACTAAATCGGGCG